>NZ_JBIVOW010000027.1:0-112969 GCF_044754325.1 Streptomyces sp. NPDC093097 | reverse complement strand
GTACTGCAGGGGGGACCCTGTGGGAGAGTAGGACGCCGCCGAACAATCTTTGTGGGAAGGCCCCGCACCGTATGGTGCGGGGCCTTTCTGCGTTCTGGGTTTTTAGTTGCCCAACAAGGCTGCGGCGTAGGTGAGTTCGGTGTCGAGAGACGATCTACCGTCTGGGCGGGGGCCCTCTTGGAGGGCCTCCGCCATCGTTGCCCCTACCCCTGCTTTTCTCTTTTCCCTTCCCTCACGCGGCTGCGGACGACCACGTCCCCAGCGCCATCTCCGCGGTGATGCCGGGGCCGAAGCCGGCCAGTAGACCGCGCTCTCCCTCCCGCGTTGACGCCTCGTCGAACATGCGGGCCAGCGCGTCCAGCACCACCGCGCTGGCGATGTTGCCGTACTCGGTCAGCGTCGCGCGGCTGAAGCGGAACGCCTCGTGGGGCACGCCCAGGAAGCGGCTGAGGTCGTCGAGGATGCGCGGACCGCCGGCGTGGACTATGTAGAAGTCCAAGTTGCCCGCGTCCCAGTGGTGTTGCTCGGCCAGTGCGCGGAGCGCCGGTGCGAGCGGTTCCATCGTTCCCGGGACCCGCTTGTCCAACTGGAAGTGGAATCCAGTGGAGCGCACCGCGTAGGAGATCCAGTCCTCGGTGTGCGGGATCAGGTAGGAGGCGTTCCGCTCCAGGTGCACTCCCCTCCCGCCCTTGCCACGCATCACGGCCGCCGCGACCGCGTCCCCGAACAGGCCGTTGGACAGCAGCGATCCGACTCCGATGTCCGTGGGCTGGTAGCACAGCGAGCAGAACTCGCACGCCACGAGCAGGACGTTGGCGTCCGGATAGGCCCGGCAGAAGTCGTGTGCGCGGTTGATCGCGGCACCGCCCGCGGCGCAGCCGAGTTGGGCGATCGGGACCTGTCGGGTGTCCGACCGGAATCCCATGTGGTTGATGAGCCACGCCGTCAGTGCCGGCATCATGAAGCCGGTGCACGACACGTAGACGATCAGGTCGATGTCCCGTGGTTCCAGTTCGGCCTGGTCGAGCGCCCTGCGCACGACGGCGGGGACGCGTGCCTTGGATTCCTCTTCGTAGATTGCGCTCCGGGCGTCGAACCCCGGATGCTCCAGCACCTTGTCGATCGGTTGGATCAGGTGCCGCCGCACCACGCCCGTATGCTCGATGAGCCGCAGCACGAGTTTCAGCTGGGCATGGTTGCCGTGCAGCTGCCGTGCCAGTTCGAGGGTGTCGTCCCTGGTGATGATGTACTCAGGGACTGCGATTGCCGGTTTGCACAAAACCGCCATCGGATGCACTCCTTGCAGACTGTGGTCCGCCCAGTGCTTTTTCTGCTCTGTGATTCGCGCCGTGGGTGCTTCCATTGTCGGCCGACGGAACCTCGGTAGATTCCGTCGGCCTGATGACACAGACCCCTGGAAGGACGCGAGCGGGCCATCCGTCGAAGAATGAACTCTCCCCGTGCAGATGGGTCATTCCTTGACCGTACGCCAGGGGAGTGAGTTCCGCATGCCGCCGAGGGGCCGCGGTTTCCCGCGGCCCCGGCACCTCACCACACCACCGGCAGGGCCAGCGGATAACGCCAGATCGCCGACTTGTTCCAGCGCAGTTCCTCGGCCGGCTTCGCCAGTTTCAGCTCGGGGAACCGCTTCAGCAGGGTGCCCATTGCGACCTGGATCTCCGTCAGCGCCAGCGGGGCGCCCAGGCAGTGGTGCCCGCCCCAGCCGAACGTCATGTGGCCGGTGCTCTCGCGCGAGAGGTCCACTTCGTCGGGCCGCTCGAACTTCCCCGGGTCCCGGTTGGCCGTCAGGTACGAGACGTGCACGATGTCCCCGGCCCGGATCGTCACCCCGCTCAGCTCCACGTCCTCCAGTGCGACCCGCGGGATGCCGACGCCCTTGCGAAACGGGATGAACCGCAGCAACTCCTCGATCGCCTGCGGCTGCGCCTCGGGGTGCTCGCGCAGCATCGCCATGTCCTCGGGCCGGGTCAGCAACATGTAGGAGAGGTTGCCGATCTCGTACGTGGTGGTGTCCTGGCCGGTGATGAGGAGCACCATGGCCATGACGGTGAGTTCCTTCTCGTCGAGGAACTCGTCCCCGACGCGGGCCGTCGCCAGCGCGCTGACCAGGTCGTCGCCCGGCTCACGCCGGCGCCGGGCCGTCAGCTCCGTGAAGTACTCCCGCATGTCCGCCTTGGCACGGATGGCGTTGTCCTTGTTGTCGAGGCTGGTGTTCATCATCGTCCGGGCGTACTTGCGCAGTTGCGCGCGCTCGCCCTCCGGGATGTCCAGCACCTCGCAGATCGTCGTCAGCGGCAGCGGCGACGCGAGGTTCTCCATCAGGTCGCCGGGTGCCCCGTCCTCGACCATCCGGTCCAGCAGGTCGTCCACGACGCGCTGTGTGCGCGTCCGCATCCGTTCCACCTGCTTGGGGGCGAACGCCTTGGAGACCAGGCTTCGCAGCCGGCTGCTCGCGGGTGGGTCCATGACGTTGATCGCCTCGTCCTGCACGATCGGTTCCGGCGTCATCCGCGGAAAGTCCCGCCCGACGATCGCGTGCCGGCTGAACCGCCGGTCCGTCGTCACCGTCCGCACGTCCTCGTACCGCGTGACCAGCCACGCCTCGCCCTCGCCATAGGGCAGCCGAATACGTGCAACGGGCTCTTCGGTCATGATCCGCCGGAGCGTCGGATCGAACTCCAGCGCCTCGGCGTAATCGAAGGGGCAGTTCCAGACGTTGCTGTCGGTTTCCTGTGCCATTCCGAACTCCCGGGGTGAGAAGGACGGTGCTTCGTCGAAGGGTCGGTCCAGTTCCAGTCGGAGCAGATGGAGAGCTTGGAGAGTGGATGACTCGGAGAGTCGAGGAGATGAAGGGTTGCGGAGTCGAAGAGTTGAAGAGGCGGGGAATTGGCGGGATGAAGCGTTGAAGGGGTAAATCGTCGGGGGGATTTCCGTATGCGGACCGGGTGGTTGAAGGTATGCGCGCCTTGTTCGCGCATGCCTTTTCAGTGGGCGGCAAGGGGCTATTTCATCCCCGACAGCGTACGCAGCCGCCTCCGGGCCCGCCTCGGCTGACCGGTCCGTAATCGGGCGGTCATGCCGTACGGCGGCCCCGCCCTGCGCCTCGTTTCAGCCTCTCCTGGGCAGGCGGAGCGGTGCAGCGTCACCGCCGATCCCGTTACGCCAAATGAGTGAGGGGTGGGCGATCCTCCAGGTCCGGGACCTTTGCGCCCAGCCTGCTGGGATGGCGGTCGGTGTGATGGTGCGCGGTGACGGCGCGGTCACGCCGGTGAGGAAGAGGGAGGGGGAGGGGGAGATGGGAAAAGGGAGGGAGGGGGAGTAGCCGTGGTTATGGCGTGGCTACCTGATGGCGATGCGATGGCTATTTCTGCTGGGGTATCCGTGGCGGAGAGTCGAGATGGTGGGCGGAGGAGCGCCGTGCGCCAGATACGACGGGGGATCCGCTACAGCTTGGTTGGCGACCGCTCGGTACAGCCATCCAGGAACAGCCGTCCAGACATAGCCGTCTATGCACAGCCGTCCAGGGCCCGTTCACTCCGTTTGGTGGGCGTCTCGGGCTGCGTCCACGAAGTTTTCCAGCGCCTTCCAGAAGGGGCGGAATGCGGCATCGAACTCCTCGCGGCAGTCCTTGTCTTCGGCCAAGCCGGCCTGAAGCGCCTCGTAGAAGGGGCCGGTGGCCTTCTGGAGGGTGAGTGCCGCGGCCGCGGCCGAGGGCGGGCCCTCCAGTTCCACGATTCGCGCGCAGCGTCGGATCTTGGCGTATTCCGCAATCTCGCGGTCGAGCAGTACGTCGAGCCTGGCGGCCCGCTCCTCGGCGGCCGACTCGCGCAGAGCCGCCGAGATCTCCCAGCACAACTCGCCGATCCGGTGGGTCTGTTCGATCAGGTCCAGATAGGCGGTGCGTCGGCTTTCGCGCAACCGCTCCGCTCGCTGTGAGCGCGCTGCCGTCTCTGCCTGTATCCGGGCGGCCCGCGCACTGCCGCGACTGGTGACCCAGCTGGCCAGTACCGCCGTCCCGCCCGTCACTGCCGCGATTGCCAGAGTCCACGCCGTGCTGTCGCCCACGCGGCGTCACAATACCCAACGCGCCTTCCACCGGCCGTTGGTGAGCTGGTCCCAGCACCGCCCCCGTGCGCGCTCCTCTCCGCCATCGCTGTCTTCCTCCCCGTTCCTGAGCCCTCAGGGGCAACTCGCAACCCGACTCGATATCCCCGTATCGTCCCCAACTCCCGGGCTACGCACCGGTGCACGGCCGCCCACCCGCCCGTAGAGTGCCCGCCATGGCAGCTCTGAGCGATCTTCTCCCCGCCGCGGCCATCCGCCTGGACGTACCGGTGCCGGACTGGCGGGCAGCGATCCGGACGGCGGGTGGGCTGCTGGTGGAGGCCGGCGCGACCACCGCCGCGTACACCGCTGAGATGATCGCGAACGTGGCGGAGAACGGCCCGTACATCGTGATCGCGCCCGGCTTCGCCCTGGCCCACGCCCGTCCCTCGCCCGCCGTGCTGCGGACCGCGCTGTCCTGGGTCCGTCCGGCGGCGCCGGTGGACTTCGGCCATGAGACGAACGACCCGGTACACCTCGTCGTCGCGCTCGCCGCGCGGGACCAGAGCGCGCACACGGCGGCACTGGCGGCGCTGGCGCGCCTGCTCGCCGACCCCGGTACCGCCCGGGCCCTGCGGGAGGCCCCCGACGCCGAGGCCCTGCGCACGGTGCTCGCCGGTCCCGATGCGGGCCGCCAACGGGCCGACGCCGCCGAAGCCCGCCCCGTACACACGATCCTGACGGTGTGCGGTAACGGTCTCGGTACCAGTCTCTTCCTCAAGACCACGCTGGAGCGGGTGCTCGACCGCTGGGGTTGGACCCGCCACGTCACCGTGGAGGCGACCGATGCCCTCTCCGCCAGGGGCAGGGCGTCCGAGGCCGTCGCCGTCCTCACCTCCCGGGAGATCGCCGGGATGTTGGGCGAGATCGGCATCCCGGTGGCGGCCGTGGAGGACTTCACCAGCCCCAGGGAGGTCGATCGCGTGCTCCGCGACCTCTACGACGTGTGACATCGATGGCGCGCCACTGAGGCCAGGCCACAAGGAGAGATCGCCCATGACCGTGCTCCTGTCCATCGCCACGTTCCTCGTCAACGAGGTGCTCAGCCGGCCCGCCTGCCTGATCGGCCTGATCACCGCGGCGGGGTTGACCGCACTCCGGAAGCCCGTCGGGCAGATCGTCGGCGGCGCCCTCAAGGCCACGCTCGGCTTTCTGCTGATCGGGGCCGGCGCGAGTCTGGTCGTCAGCGCGTTGGGGCCGCTGGGCGGCATGATCCGGGGTGCTACGGGAGCGCAGGGAGTGATTCCGACCAACGAAGCGATCGTCGGCATCGCTCAGGAGCGGTTCGGCGCCCGGGTCGCCTGGTTGATGCTCCTGGGGTTCGCCGTCGCCCTCCTCCTGGCGCGGTTCACGCCCCTTCGGTACGTGTTCCTGACGGGGCACCACATTCTGTTCATGGCCACTCTGCTCACGATGGTGTTGAGCGCGGCCGGACAGCCCGCGCCGATCGTGATCGCCGTCGGCGCCGTCCTGTTGGGCATCCTGCTGGTGGCACTGCCCGCGTTCGCTCATCCCTGGACCCGGTGCGTCACGGGCGACAACACGCTCGCCATCGGCCACTTCGGCACCGCGGGTTATGTGCTCGCGGGCGCCACCGGCCGGCTCGTCGGCCGGCGCAGCCGCAGCACCGAGGAGATGAAACTGCCCGAGGGCCTGCGGTTCCTGCGGGATTCGATGGTCGCGACGGCGCTGTCGATGGCGGTGATCTACGTCGTCATGGCGCTCGGCTACCTGGCCAAGGCCGGGCGGAGCACCGCCTTCAAGGCGTTCGCGGTCGGCTCTGGTGGCGGTGACGGTGCGGCCGGCGACCTCGGCAACTACCTCATGCAATCCGTCATGCAGGGGCTGCAGTTCGGCATCGCGGTCGCGGTGATCCTCTTCGGTGTCCGTACGATCCTGGGCGAACTGGTTCCCGCGTTCCAGGGAATCGCCGGGAAACTGGTGCCCGGCGCGATACCGGCCCTGGACGCGCCGATCGTCTTCCCGTACGCCCAGAACGCGGTGCTGATCGGCTTCCTCGCCAGCTTCACCGGGGGCCTGGCCGGCCTCGCCCTCCTCGCCTGGCTGCTCCATCCCGCCCTTGGGCTCGCGCTCGTTCTGCCCGGGCTGGTACCGCACTTCTTCACGGGTGGCGCGGCCGGCGTCTACGGGAACGCGACGGGCGGCCGGCGCGGTGCGATCGCCGGCGCCTTCCTGAACGGCGTGCTGATCACCTTGCTGCCGGCGCTGCTGCTCCAGGTGCTCGGGGCGTTCGGCAAGGCCAACACCACTTTTGGGGATGCGGACTTCGGCTGGTTCGGGACGCTCATCGGCTATGCGGCCAAGGCCGGGCCTGCCGGTGGGGCGGTCACCATGGTGGTCATCGGAGGTGCGGTCCTGGCCGGTGCGATCGTTTTCCAGAGGCGTGTGGTGGACCGGGGCTGGGACCCGGGTGCCGGGCGGGCGGTCGCCCATCCGGTGGCCACGAGGCCCGCGGCTGTCGACGGGGCAGGGGCAGGGGCGGGTACGGGGCTGCGGCGCCATCCCAAGATCGCGCCGCCCGTAGGAGCACCTGCCCCGCCACCGCCGCTGCCGTCCGAGGACTGATCACCGGCAGTTCGCTGGATCTTGCCGAGGTCGTCGAGAGGCGTACGTCTCCGTCGCCGCCCTGAGTGCAGTGTGTGGGGGTCGAACTCCTCGGGCCGGGTGGTGGAGCCGGTCCGCTCGCGCCTCCCACGCGCCCGTCGACACCACCGGCACGGCCGCCGGCCGCTCCCACCGGCTACGTGGCTGCCGCCCGCTCCGTACTGCCGTGCCGCTCCGTACTGCCCTGCCTCGCACTCAGAGCTAAAGTCGACATATGGCCACAGGGGACCTCCCCGAAGAGCTGGCCGACGTACTGGCCGGAATCCAGCGGCTCATCCGCCGGCGGCTCCGCCCCGGCCTGCCCGCCCCCCGGCTGCGCGGTGCGCAGGTCGAACTCCTGCGGCTGGTCGCCGCCCGGCCCGGCATCCGCGTCTCCGCCGCCGCGCAGGAGCTCTATCTGGCGGGCAACTCGGTCTCCACCCTGGTCAACGAACTCAGCCAGGCCGGCTACCTGCGCCGCGAGACCGACCCTGCCGACCGGCGCTCGGCCCACCTCTTCCCCACCCCGGAGGCCCGGTCGCGGCTGCACGACTGGGAGGCCCGCCGCAGCGCCCTGGTCCGCGAACAGGTCGCGCACCTCCCCGAGGCCGACCGGGCGGCACTGGAGGCCGCCCTTCCGGCACTGCGCCGGCTCGCCCACAACCTGCACCAGCAGACGGAGGGATCATGACCAGCGACGACCCCGGCCGGACGGTGCCGCGCGCCGCCCCCGTAGAGCCCCAGGAAGCCGTCGGTGCGCCGGCCGGGGCCGGCAGCCCAGCGGCCCCGGCTCCCGACCAGCCCGCCCTCACCGACGCCCTCACCTGCCATGGCCTGCGCTATGCCTTCGGCGAGACCAAGGCCGTGGACGGGGTGGACCTCGCCGTCCGCCCCGGCGAAGTCTTCGGCCTGCTCGGACCGAACGGCGCGGGCAAGACCACCGCGATCCGCTGCATCACCACCCTCCTCCCCGTCCCCGCGGGCATGGTGCGGGTCTTCGGACACGACGCGGCACGGGAGCGGATGGCCGTCCGACGCCTCCTGGGCTATGTGCCGCAGCAGTTGTCCGCCGACGCCGGGCTCACCGGACGGGAGAACGTCGCCCTCTTCGCGCGGGTCTACGACGTGTCCCGCCGTGAGCGCGCCGCCCGTGTCGCCCAGGCACTGGAGGCCGTCAACCTCACCGACGCCGCGAACCGGCTCGCCAAGACCTACTCCGGGGGCATGATCCGACGCCTGGAACTCGCCCAGGCCCTGGTCAGCGCTCCCCGCCTGCTGATGCTCGACGAACCGACGATCGGCCTCGACCCGATCGCCCGTACCAGCGTCTGGGAGCGCATCAACGTGGTGCGCGCCGCCACCGGTATGACCGTCTTGGTCACCACCCATTACATGGACGAGGCCGAGCAGTACTGCGACCGTGTCGCTCTGATGCACCGCGGGCGGATCCGCGCCCTCGGCACCCCCGGCGAACTCCGTGCCGATCTGCGCGCCCGCAGGGCATCTGCCGAGCAGCCCACGAGCGCGTCGCCCGCATCCCTCGGCTCTCCTTCGTCCGACACGGAGCCGACGCTGGAGGACGTCTTCCGGGACGTCGCCGGCACCGGCCTCGACGAGCAGTCAGGAGACTTCCGTGATGTCCGGAGCACCCGCCGCACCGCGGCCCGGGTCGGCTGAGACCGCCGCACATGACCTGGACCTGCTGCTGACCCCACCGCGCGCCCGTACGGGCTGGCGGGTACTGCCCGCCCGAGTCGTCGCGATGTGCGTGGTCGAGCTGCAGAAACTCCGCCATGACCGCACCGAGCTCTACACCCGCGCCGTCCAACCCGCCCTCTGGCTCGTGGTCTTCGGTGTGACCTTCACCCGTATCAGGGCCATTCCCACAGGTGGCATCCCCTATATCGACTATCTGGCGCCCGGGATCATCGCCCAGTCCGCCATGTTCATCGCGATCTTCTACGGCATCATGATCATCTGGGAGCGGGACGCCGGCATCCTCACCAAACTGCTGGTCACCCCGACCCCACGGTCCGCCCTGATCGCGGGCAAGGCGTTCGCCGCCGGGGTGAAGGCGCTGCTCCAGGCCGTGGTGGTGGTCGTCATCGCCGCGCTGCTCGGCGTGGCCATGACGTGGAACCCGCTGCGCCTGCTCGGTGTGGCCGTCGCCGTGATCCTCGGCTCGGCCTTCTTCTCCTGTCTCTCGATGACCATCGCCGGCATCGTGCTGACCCGCGACCGTCTGATGGGCATCGGCCAGGCCATCACCATGCCGCTCTTCTTCGCCTCCAGTGCCCTCTACCCCGTGGCCGTCATGCCCGGCTGGCTGCAGGCCATCAGCAAGGTCAATCCCCTCAGCTATCAGGTGGACGCCCTCCGCGGACTGCTCCTGGGAACCCCCTCCCACCTGCCCCTCGATTTCGCCGTTCTCGTCGTTGCCGCGGCCGCCGGTATCGCCGCGGCTTCCTCACTGCTTGGCCGCCTGGCCCGCTGACCCGACGGCCGCCACCGCATCCTGGTGAACGACCGATCGTCTTCCTCGCCCGGCGGACCCGGCCCTGGCGGCCGAGCCCCTCTCCCGCAGACACGTTGTGCACTCATGCCCCCACCGTAAGCAACCCCACTGACAATGGGGCTGACCAGTGGAAATGGCCGGTCTGCTGCACCTTCTCGGTGTTCCGGAAGGTGACCTGGGCCGCGCGGAGAGACCGGGCCCGTGCCGCGTCACATGTCCGCGGGGCAGTGAACGCCGGGCACGGTGTGGGGAGTTGTGCGGAAACGGTCGTCGTCCGGCGAGTTCCGGACTGGTCCGGTCTGGTGTGGTTGGGCTGGCCCGGCCTGCCGGCTCCTCGTGCCCGGCGTTCATCGCGGCGCCCTCGCACCGCACTGGCGCCCCGTCCACTTGCCGGCGGCCGCAGCGCTACGTGACGAGTGCCCATCAGGAGGTTCGCCCGTCCACGGGGGTGTGCCCGGGCTCCGTCGCAAGAGAGGATGAACGGGCATACACAAACTCGATCCGGTAGTTCTGCCCAGGTGTCCGCACTGGTCAGGGCGATAAGGCAGGATGGAAGTGGCTGCGGCGCCGCGTGTGTCGCAGTCACCGACGTTTGTGGGTTTATCCCTAGAATCGTTCGATGCACATACCGCAGAAAGCCAGCGCTCCTCTGGGTGAGGTGATTCGGTGAACGGCCCCGATGCCACCGACGAGCAGTGGGAAGGGCTCGCCGAAGTCGTACCGCTACGCGGCGGTAGCGGATGGCCCTCCTGGCCCGACCACCGGGCCCTCCCGGACGACGAACCGACCGAGGAGACACGGCGGTTCATCGTCATCCGCGTCCAGACCTTCGCGGACGCCCGGGAGGTGGCCGAGTACCTGATGGCACAGTTGCCGGTCCTGTTGGACCTCAGCAGTGCCGACGGCGATGTCGCCAAACGCATCCTCGACTTCGCCAGCGGGGTCGTCTTCGGCCTCGGCAGCGGCATGCACCGCGTGGACACCAATGTGTTCCTGTTGGCGCCGGTCGGCACCGAGGTCGCGGGGCCTGCGGCGGGCGCCGTCCCCCATTCGTAGGAAGAGCAGTTGGGCGTAACGGTTCTCCGAGCGGTCTGCTGCATAGCGTCCCCTCATGGATACCGACAGCGTGCGTCCGGCGGTCACCGAATTACGACTGTCCGCCTTCAAGAACCATCGCGGCGTTACCCTTCCGTTCGGCCCGTTGACGCTGCTCAGCGGGGACAGCGGAAGCGGCAAGTCCAGTGTGTTGCAGGCCTACGAGATCCTTGCCCGGCTCGGCAGCGGAGACCCGCTGGAACGGGCCGTCGGCGTGGTGGCGGGTGGGGCCGGTGCCTGTGTGCCTGCCGGCGTACGGGCGGATGGCCAAGGGCGGCGCGGTTTCCGGATCGGCTGTACGGTCGACGGCCCGGTAGGCCCCGTTCGCCTCGATCTCGCCGTCCAGGCGGAACCCGAACTCCGCCTCGTCGGCGAGCGGTTGACGGGCTGTGGCGAGACGCTGCTCACCACCGCGCTCACCGACCCCGACCGCCCCGCGGTCCAGGCCGCCTGGCACACCGCCGGTGCCACCCCGGTGACCCGCGCGCCGCTGCCCGACGACCGGCTTGCCACCTCCCTCCTGCCGCTGCGCGTCGCGGGCAAGACGGAGGGGCAGCGGCTCGTCCTGGCCGCCGCGGAGCAGGTCGTGGTCGCGCTGCGTTCGGCGTTCGTGTGCGATCCGCGGCCGGAGGCCATGCGGGGGCAGGCGGCGGGGCGCGTCGTGGGCGAGGGCCGTGCGACGGGCGGCGCGTCCGGTGGGGGAGGCGCGGGCCGTGGTGCCGGGGCGCGTGGGGGTGGCCGGGGCGGCGGCCCGGGGCGCTCGGGCAGAGGTGGGGGAGCCGGTGGTCCCGGTGGGGCATCGGGGGCGCATGGGCGGAAGGGCGTCCGGAGCGGGGGCGAGACCAGTGGTTGGGGTCATGACGACGAGCGTGACGAGGGGCGGCTGCGGTCGTCGTGCGAGAACCTCGCCGCCGTACTGGAGCGCACCAGTCGCGAATGTGCCCGGCGGCACGCCGTCCTGGTCGCCGCCCTACGGGACGCCTGCGCGGGGCCGGTCGACGGGCTGCGTGCGGTGCCGCGGCAGCAGACTGCGGCGGTGGTGGATGCCGCGGCCGCGGGGGGAGCGAGCGGTGGCGTGGCCATGGAGGGGCACGGGTACGCGGGTTCGCCTGTACTGCGGACGGTTCTCGACCGCGGCGAACTGGGGGAGATGCCTGTTGAGCAGCTCGGCGACGGCGAGTTGCGGTTTCTCGGGCTGGCACTGGTGCTGCTGACGGGGCCCGGGGTGCTCGCCATGGATCCGGTGGGGGAGATTCCGTCGGCACTGCAGCAGATGACGGTGATGGCGGACGGCATGGACCGGTGCATGGACCGGCGGCAGGCCCGGGAGCTGGTGTCGTTGGCCGTGCGGATGGCCGAGCGCGGGCACGTCCGGCTGCTGGGGACGGTGCGGGATTCCTCGGTCGCCGATGGGCTGCCTGGTGTGCAGGTGCTACACCTAGGGGTATGAGCAAGGATCTTCATGCGCTGCAGCGACGCCTGGCCGACTTCGCGGCCGCTCGGGACTGGCAGCAGTACCACACTCCCAAGAACCTGGCCGCGGCGCTCAGCGTCGAGGCGGCAGAACTGGTCGAGATCTTCCAGTGGTTGACGCCCGAGGAGTCGGCGAAGGTGATGTCCGACCCCAAGGCGGCCGGGCGGGTCGAGGACGAGGTCGCGGATGTGCTGGCGTATCTGCTCCAGTTCTGCCAGGCGGTGGGGGTCGATCCGCTGACCGCGCTCGCCGCGAAGATCGAGCGGAATGAGACGCGGTTCCCGGCGGTCCGACAGGCGCCGCCGGACCGCCCGCGCGACGGCGAGTAGCCGCCGGGCGGTACACATCGGGCGCTATGTGAGAGGTTGGGCCGGCGGGGCGGGGCGGGAGCCTTCGCCCCGCCGGCTTGTGCGTGCCACCCGGGTGTCGGCCGTGCGTCGGCCATGGCGCGGACCGCCGTTCGGCGCACCGCCATCGCGGTCGCCGTCGTGCCTCGCGCTCCGCACGGCCGCCGCAGCAGTGCCTGGCGTGACAGCAGCAACCTGTGTGGCAGATGTTGTCCATTTCAGGTTGTGGGGTGTGTGGGGGTGTAGTGCAACATGAGGGAAATCCGAGGGCCGGAACCGCCGTTGCTACCGGTCGGAAACCGCCTCTCGTCACTCTATGGAGTCATGGATCTTTCCACAGCGCCTTGGTTGTCCACAGATTTGCGAATTCCCCTGGCGTTTTTGGCTGTTGACCCTCACTCTGGGTAGTGGAAGGGAAGTGGGGTGAATGCACATGACGAAGGAAGGAGGGACGCGGATGGACGCGGTGCGAATCATCGCGGCCAGCCGACGCGGTCTGGCGCAGGCGAACACGGTGCATGACGTGATCGTCGAGGCGTGGCAGGCACAAGCCCTGGCGGAAGCGATAGGCAGCCATCTCGCGATATTCGGGCCGTACGAAGTGCGGTCCAGAGCCCGGGGGTTGGGCGACGCGGGCGGGCGGTTCAGCGGGGGACTGCTCTGTTCGACGGCGACCGCCGGCGGGCTGCGGGCAGCTCAGCTGACCGAGATACGCGACGTCAAGGCGGCTCTCATCAGCCTGTGTCAACTGCTCCGAGAAGTGTGCGAGGCGCTGGTCGGGGTGGTGATCTCGGCCGAGGAGGAGGGGATGTACTGGACGTGTGTGGAGGCGATGGACACCGCAGACGAATCAAGGGACCACGCCACCGGGATACTGGAGAAGCTGGAGGTACGCGACCGGCACCTCGCCTGACAGCGGGCGGGCCGTCTCTCGAACTGCCTGCCCTGTGGAACCGTCAGAACGTCCGGAGCCGCCGGCTCATCCGGAAGCGCCGCCGGCCCGGCCTGACACCCCACGCCTGGTGAGCGCTTCAACCGGTGTGCAGGACAGCGGCGCCTGACGCGCGCCCTTGGCCGACCACGCCCGGAAACGGCGCTCGCCCACGTCTTTCGCATCCTCCCGCTCCCGTGCCCGCTCGGCCTCTTGCCCCCCATCTCCCTCTCTCTGTCCCCCGCGATTCCTGCTCCGGTTCCGGTCCCGCGCTGTCGGCCTCGCCTCTGCGGCGAGAGGTGGCCGTGCCGGGGCAGTTGTTCACCGGCCTCGACTCCCTGCACCCCGCCAACGCCACCCACACCACGCACCTCTCCCAGCTCTCCCACCTCACCACCCCATCCGCCTCTCCCACCCGTACATCCCCGTCACCACTGCGTCCGCCGCGTCGACTGCATCCGCCGCATCCGCCAGACGCGCCGCACCCGTCGGAACGAGTCACCCAGTACGTCGGCAGGCCCCCACGATTGGTTCGCCGAACACCGTGCAGGATGGAGGTATGGACCTACGAATCTTCACCGAGCCCCAGCAGGGGGCTTCCTACGACACCCTTCTGAAGGTCGCCAAGGCCACCGAGGACCTCGGGTTCGACGCCTTCTTCCGCTCCGACCACTATCTGCGGATGGGGAACGTCGACGGGCTGCCCGGCCCGACGGATGCCTGGATCACGCTGGCCGGTCTGGCCCGCGAGACCAAGCGGATCCGGCTCGGCACACTCATGACGGCCGGCACGTTCCGCCTGCCGGGCGTGCTGGCCATCCAGGTCGCCCAGGTCGACCAGATGTCCGGCGGCCGGGTGGAACTCGGCCTGGGCGCGGGGTGGTTCGAGGAGGAGCACAAGGCATACGGCATCCCGTTCCCCAAGGAGAAGTTCGCGCGGCTGGAGGAACAGCTGGCGATCGTCACCGGTCTGTGGGCCGCAGAGGTAGGAAAGGAGTTCTCGTACGACGGCACGTACTACCAGCTGGAGAACTCGCCCGCGCTGCCCAAGCCCGCACAGGGCAAGGTGCCGGTGCTGATCGGCGGCCACGGGGCGACGCGCACCCCGCGGCTGGCGGCGCAGTACGCCGACGAGTTCAACATTCCCTTCGCCTCGCTCGAAGACAGTGAGCGCCAGTTCGGACGGGTGCGGGCGGCCGCCGAAGCGGTCGGGCGCAAGGGGGACGACCTGGTGTACTCCAACGCCCTGATCGCCTGCGTCGGGAGGAACGACGCCGAGGTGGCGCGGCGGGCCGCGGCCATCGGGCGTGAGGTGGACGAGCTGAAGGCCAACGGTCTGGCGGGTTCGCCGGCGGAGGTCGTGGACAAGCTGGGCCGGTACGCCGCCATCGGCTCGTCCCGGGCCTACCTGCAGATCCTGGATCTGGAGGACCTGGACCACCTGGAGTTGATCTCGGAGCAGGTGCAGTCGCAGCTGGGCTGACGCCGGCTTCGGTTCTGTCGCCGCTTCGGTCCTGGCGCGGTTTCGGGTTCGACGGCGTTTCGGTCCTGATGTCGTTTCGGTGGTGACGGCGCTTCCGTGCGGTGCGCGGCGCGCTGTCCGGGACGCCCGGGGGAGGGCGCCGGGTGCTTGGGGCTTTCGTGGGGGAGTGCCAGGCGCCCGGGAGAGGACCGGGGAAATCCGGTGGGTGCCGGGGGTGCGCACACCGATACTCAAATGGTGTTTCTGACCATAAGTGCCACGGGCACCACCGACCGTCCTGCGACCGACCTCGGGTATCTGCTGCACAAGCATCCCGGGAGGGCGCAGCAGTTCTCGACCGCGCACGGTACCGCGCACGTCTTCTACCCGGAGGCGGATGCGGAACGGTGCACGTCGGCGCTGCTGTTGGAGGTCGATTCCGTTGCCCTGGTCCGTCGTGGGCAGGGGAGGGGGCGTGCCGGGGCTTCGGGCTCCGCGCTCGGGCAGTACGTCGACGATCGTCCCTACGCGGCGTCGTCGCTGCTGGCGGTGGCGCTGCGGAGTGTTTTCGCGAGTGCGATGACGGGGCAGTGCGCGGCCCGGCCCGAACTGGTCGGGCGGGAGCTTCTGTTGCGCATCGAGGTGCCGGTGCTGTCCGCTCGCGGCGGCGCCGGGTTGGTGGAAAGGCTGTTCCGGCCGTTGGGGTGGTCGGTGTCGGCCGAGGTGCTGCCGCTCGACGAGGTGTTTCCCGAGTGGGGGGACTCGCGTTACGTACGGCTGGTCCTGGAGGGCGAGGTGGAACCGGCTGCGGCGTTGCGGCAATTGTGTGTGCTGCTGCCGGTGCTGGACGACGCCAAGCGCTACTGGGTGGCGCCTGATGAGGCCGAGGAGCTGTTGCGGGCGGGGGAGGGCTGGTTGGCGCGCCATCCGGAGCAGCGGCTGATCGGCGGGCGCTACCTCGCCCGCCGCGAGGCGCTGACGCGTGCGGGGGCGGCCCGACCGGAGCTGGAACGGCTTGCCGAGGTGGACGACGCGGCCGTCGAGGAGATCGACAACGCGGTGGACGAGGCGGCGGACACCGAGGAGAAGCCGGTGCCGCTCGCCGTGCGGCGGCGGGAGGCCGTGCTCGACGTGTTGCGTACGGCCGGGGCCGCGCGGGTCCTCGATCTGGGGTGCGGGCAGGGGCAGTTGGTCGGCGAGCTGCTCAAGGAGGGGCGGTTCACCGAGATCGTCGGGATGGATGTGTCGCTGCGTGCGCTCCATGAGGCGCGGCGCAGGCTCCGCCTCGATCGGATACCCGAGCGTCAGGCGCAGCGCGTTCGGCTCGTCCAGGGCTCGCTGGCGTACACGGACGGCAGGCTCAAGGGGTACGACGCGGCGGTGCTGAGCGAGGTCGTCGAGCATGTGGATCCGGAGCGGCTGCCGGCGTTGGAGTACGCGGTCTTCGGTGCGGCCCGGCCGCGGACGGTCGTGGTGACCACGCCGAACGCCGAGTACGACGTGCGAGGGGAGTCGCTGCCCGCCGGGCAGGTGCGGCATTCCGGTCAACGCGTCGAGTGGACGCGGGAGGAGTTCCGGCGCTGGGCCGGGGAGGTGGCCGCGCGGTACCGCTATGCGGTCGCGTTCGGCCCGGTGGGGGCGGAGGACCCGGAGGTCGGGCCGCCCAGTCAGCTGGCGTGCTTCACGCGTCAGGACCGTGATGCCGCCGTGGCAGGCGAGGGCGTTGGTGGTGTGGTGGAGGAGCGTCACGGTGGTGGCGTCAGTGGTGTGAGTGGTGCTGGTGGCGTCGGGGATGCCGGTCCTGGCTGCGATGTCAGTGGTGGCGGTCATGCTGGAGATGTCGGTGCTGGGACGAGCGGCCGGAAGGGGGTAGCGGCATGACCGACGAGGACCGTACGGCGTCGGGGCGGCCGGCTGGGCCGGCGGCGCCGGGGGCTGGTAGCCGTCCGGCGGCGCTTTCGCTCACCGTGCCCGATCTGTCGCTGGTGGTGTTGGTCGGGGCGACCGGTTCGGGGAAGTCGACCTTCGCCGCCCGGCATTTCAAGCCGACCGAGGTGATCTCGTCCGACTACTGCCGGGGGCTGGTCAGCGACGACGAGAACGACCAGAGCGCCAGCGGAGACGCCTTCGAGGTGCTGCACTTCATCGTCGGCAAGCGGCTCGCGGCCGGGCGGCTGACGGTGGTGGACGCGACCAATGTGCTGGAGGAGTCGCGGGCCCAGCTGGTGCGGCTGGCGCGTGAGTACGACGTCGCGCCGGTGGCGATCGTGCTGGACGTACCCGAGCAGCTCTGCGCCGAGCGGAACGCGACGCGTGCCGACCGGGCCGGGCTGCCGCGCCGCGTCATCCAGCGGCACCAGCGTGAACTGCGGCGTTCGCTGGGGAGGTTGGAGCGCGAGGGCTTCCGTACGGTGCACGTCCTACGGGGCGCGCGGGAGGTCGAGGCGGCGGAGGTCGTCAGGGAGCGGCGACTGAACGACCTGCGGCACCTCACGGGCCCGTTCGACATCGTCGGCGACATTCACGGCTGCCGGGCCGAGCTGGAGCAGCTGCTCGACCGGCTGGGATACACGGTGGCCCGGGACGCGCGGGGCCGGGCCGTGGACGCGGCGCACCCCGAGGGCCGTACGGCGGTCTTCGTCGGCGACCTGGTCGACCGGGGCCCGGACAGTCCCGGTGTGCTCCGTCTGGTGAGCGGAATGGTGGCGGCCGGTCACGCACTGTGCGTGTCCGGGAACCACGAGCACAAGCTGGGACGTTATCTCGGCGGTCGCACGGTGCCGCACACGCACGGCCTCGCCGAGACCGTCGCGCAGTTGGAGAAGGAGGACGAGGCGTTCCGCGCCGGGGTCGCGGAGTTCGTCAGGGGACTGGTCAGCCACTATGTCCTGGACGGGGGCGGACTGGTGGTGTGCCATGCCGGGCTGCCGGAGAGGTACCACGGTCGTACGTCGGGCCGGGTGCGGTCCTTCGCGCTCTACGGTGACACCACGGGCGAGACCGACGAGTTCGGCCTGCTGGTGAGGTATCCGTGGGCGGAGGACTACCGGGGTCGCGCCGCCGTCGTCTACGGCCACACCCCCACCCCGCGCGCCGGCTGGCTCAACAACACCATCTGCCTGGACACCGGTTGCGTCTTCGGCGGGAAGCTGACCGCGCTGCGCTGGCCCGAGCGTGAGCTGGTCGGGGTGGCGGCGGAGCGCGTCTGGTACGAGCCCGCCAAACCGTTGGCCTCAAAGGCGCCGGGCGGGGCGGACGGCCGACCGCTGGATCTGGGCGACGTGGCCGGCCGGCGGACCGTCGAGACCCGCCAGATGGGCCGTCTCGCCGTGAAGGAGGAGAACGCCGCGGCCGCCCTGGAGGTGATGAGCCGCTTCGCGATCGATCCGCGGCTGCTGCCGTATCTGCCGCCGACCATGGCGCCCTGTGCGGCCGCCGAGGTGTCCGAGGCGGATGCGCGCGGTGAGGGGTTCCTGGAGCACCCGCGGGAGGCGTTCGCCGAGTACCGCGCGGCGGGCGTCCGGGAGGTGGTGTGCGAGGAGAAGCACGGGGGCTCCCGGGCGGTGGTGCTGGTCTGCCGTGACGAGGCGGTGGCCCGCGAGCGGTTCGGCGTGATCGGGGAAGGCGTGTCCGGCGCCCTGTACACCCGCACCGGACGGCCGTTCTTCGACGACCGGGAGACGACCGAGCGGATACTGGGGCGGGTCCGCGACTGCGTGGAGCGGGCCGGGTTGTGGGCTGAACTGGGCACCTCCTGGCTGCTGTTGGACGCCGAGCTGATGCCCTGGTCCCTCAAGGCGACGGGTCTGTTGCGCACGCAGTACGCGGCGGTGGGCGCGGCGTCCCGGGCGGCGTTCCCGGGGGCGCTCGATGCCCTGGAGGCGGCGGCTGCTCGTGGGGTCGATGTGGCGGCGCTGCTCGCCCGGCAGCGCGAACGGGCCGCGGACGCCGAGGCGTTCACCGAGGCGTACCGGCGCTACTGCCGGCGTGTGGGGGAGGAACCGACATCGTTCGGGGGCGTCGGGTCGGGGGAGGCCGGGGCGGGGGAGCGGACCGTGCCGCGGGATCGCGACGAGACGACGCAGGAGGGGGGCGGGCTCGCGGGGCCGGCCGATATCCGGCTCGCGCCGTTCCAGATACTCGCCGTCGAGGGGCGCAGCCTGGCCGGCCTGCCGCATCGTGAGCAACTGGCCCTGATCGACCGGCTGATAGCGGCCGAGGAGGCGCTGGCGGCGGGGGCGGGCGGCATGGCGCAGGACGTTCCGTCTGCCGAGCCCGCCGTTCCCGCCGAGCCTGCCGAGGCCACCGAGCCCACCGAGCTCACCGAGCCCACCGCTCCCGCCGCGGATCGAATACGGCTGCTCGCGCCGACCCGGCGGCTGGTCGTCGACACCGAGGACGAGGCGTCGGTCGCGGCCGGTGTCGCGTGGTGGCTGGATCTGACCGCCGAAGGTGGTGAGGGCATGGTGGTCAAGCCGGCCCCGGCACTGGTCAGGCAGCGGGACGGCCGGCTCGTCCAGCCGGGCATCAAGTGCCGCGGCCGGGAGTACCTGCGGATCGTCTACGGTCCCGAGTACACCCGTCCGGAGAACCTGCGGCGGCTGCGGGTCCGCAATCTCGGTCACAAGCGTTCGCTGGCCCTGCGGGAGTACGCGTTGGGACTGGAGGCGCTGGACCGGCTGGCGGACGGGGAACCGCTCTGGCGCGTGCACGAAGCGGTCTTCGCGGTGCTCGCGCTGGAGTCGGAGCCGGTGGACCCGCGGCTGTAGACCCTGACGTCACACGGCGGTTGGTGGTTGGTGGTTGGCGGTTGCCGGTCTGCGGTCTGCGGTCTGCGGTCTGCGGTCGGCCGGGCGGCGTCCGGCAGGTAGGCCCGGCGGGCGCCCCACCACGGTCACGCTCAGACCGCCTGTCCTGCCGGGCCTGCCCGACCCACCCGACCCACCCCATCCACCCCATCCACCCCATCCACCCGGCCCACCCCACCCGCCCGACCCGCCTGGTACGTCCGTCGGTAGTCGGCCGGGGGCACGCCCACGATCCGGGTGAAGTGGCGGCGGAGGTTGGCGGCCGTGCCCAGGCCGGCGATCTCCGCGACCCGGTCCACGCGCAGGTCGGTGCTCTCCAGCAACTCGCGGGCGCGGGCGAGGCGTTGGGACTGGAGCCACTGCATGGGCGTGGTCCCGGTCGTGGCGTGGAAGCGGCGGATGAGGGTGCGCGGGCTGGTGTGCGCGTACCGGGCGAGGTCGGCGACGGTCAGCGGCTCGCGGAGGCGTTCGGTAGCCCAGTGCAGGACCGGTGCCAGCGAGTCGTCGCGGTGCTCCGGCAGCGGCGTCTCGACGTACTGGGCCTGGCCGCCGGGACGGTGCGCCGGCGCGACCAGCTGCCGGGCGACGGAGTTGGCGACGCCCGTGCCGAAGTCCTCGCGGATCAGGTGCAGACAGACGTCGATGGCCGCGGTGGCGCCCGCGCCGGTGAGGACGTCGCCGTGGTCGACGTAGAGGACCGACGGGTCCACGGTCAGCGTCGGATAGCGCTCGGCGAGCAGGTCGGCGTACTTCCAGTGGGTGGTGGCGGTCCGGCCGTCGAGCAAGCCGGCCGCGGCGAGGGCGAAGGCGCCCGAGCAGAACGAGACCACCCGCGCGCCGCGGCGATGGGCCTCGCGCAGCGCCGCGACGAGTTCGTCCGGGGGATCGCCGTGCACGTCGGCGGAGGCCGGCACGATGACCGTGTCGGCGGTGACCAGCTCCTCGGCCCCGTGTGTGGTCCGGGTGCTGAACAGGGCACCGGCGAGCGCCACTTCACCTTCCTGGGCGCCGATCGTGCAGATCCGGAGGTCGTAGCGGCCGGGCGCCAGCTGGATCCGTTCGTTGCCGAAGACGTGGCAGGGGACGGCGAGTTCGAAGAACGGCATGCCGGCGGTGACCGCGATCGCTAGGGAGGGCATGGCGGGAGTGTGGCAGAACGCGTGGCAGCAATGTAGCGAGTGGTGGCAGGGCTGCCACTCGTCCGGTGGGAGCGCCGGGCCGATGCTTGATCGACATGACCACTCCGCTTCCGGAAGGCCGGGGGACCGGTGCGCCCATCGGCGCGGCCCCCGCTTCCCTCCAACTCGACGACGGTGGAAGGGACTTCACCTCCGTCGCCTCCGTCGGTCGGCGCGCCGCCGCCGCGTCCGAGGTCCCGGCCGAGCGCGCTGCCCCCGACCCCCGCCGCTGGCTGATCCTGGCGATCGCCTCCGCCGCGCAGTTCCTCGCGGTGCTCGACCTGATCGCGGTCACCATCGCGTACCCGGCGATCGGTCAGGGCTTCGCGCCGGCGCCGGCCGCCACGCTCTCCTGGGTGCTCAACGGCTACACCGTCGTGCTCGCCGCGTTCCTGATACCCGCCGGCCGGTTCGCCGACGAGGTCGGACGGCGGCGCTGCTTCCTGGCCGGCATGGTGCTGTTCGGCCTCGCCTCTGCGGCCTGCGGCGCGGCCCCCACCCTGACCCTGCTCATCGTGGCGCGGGTGGTGCAGGGGGTGGCCGCCGCGGTCCTGATCCCCACCTCGCTCTCCCTCGCGCTGCCGGCCTTCCCGGCCCGCGAGCGGGCGACCGCGGTGGGCGTGTGGACGGCGGTCAGCGCGGTGGCGGCGAGTTCCGGGCCGGTGCTCGGCGGGTTGCTCGCTGCCTACGACTGGCGGCTGATCTTCCTGATCAACGTCCCGGTGGTGCTGCTCGCGGTCGGCTCGGGCATTCGGTTGCTGCCCCGTTCGGTCCGCGCGGCCCGCGGTCCGCGGTGGGCGCTGGACCTGCCGGGGACGGCGCTGGTGCTGGTCTGCATCGGCGCGTTGGTGACCGCGTGCGTCGAGGCCCCCGAGTGGGGCTACGCCGCCCCGGCCACGCTCGCCGTCCTCGGCGCCGGTGTACTGGCGGGAGCGCTGGGCGTCCGCCACGTCCGCCGGGCCGCGCACCCCGTGGTGGACCCGGCGCTGTTCCGTACGCCGGGCTTCACCGCGGCCACCCTGGGGCTGCTCACCTACTTCGTCGCCTACGGGGCGATGCTGCTCGCCGCGAGCCTGTTGTTCACCGATGTCTGGCACTACCCGGTGCGGACGGCGGGCCTGGCGATGGCGCCCTGGCCGCTGACGGTGCTGGTGGCCTCCGCGGTCTCCGGCCGGATCGTCGCGGCGATCGGCAACCGGGCGACGGCGGTGATCGGTGCGCTGTGCTTCGTGGCGGCCGCGCTGTGGTGGATCGTCCTGGCCGGCGACGGGAGCGGGGGGACCCGCTACGCGGTGTGCTTCCTGCCCGGACTGGTCTTCGCCGGGTTGGGCACCGGCCTGTACCAGCCGGTGATGTTCGCCGCCGCCGGGTCGCTGACCGGCGGCCAACTCTCCCTCGGATCGGGCGTGTTGATGGTCTCCCGGCAGGCCGGCACCGCGCTGGGCGTGGCCGTCCTGGTCGCCGTCATGGGCGGTCAGCAGCACCCGGCGTTCGGGGCGCTGCGCGCCGGCTGGGGCATCGCGGCGGTGACGTCGGCGCTGGCGGTGGTGGCGGCCGTGACCCTGCGGCGGGGACGGGGCGGGGAGGCGGGGCGGTAGACGGGGAACCCCGCGGGGCTCGCGGGTTCCCGCCTCCCGGGCCCCGCGCCCAGGCCCGGCCCGCGTCGCCACGCCCTCCGACATCCCCCGGACTCCTCCCGCGGTGCCTGCCGAGCGGACAAGATGGGGAGATGGGATTCCATGTCGACTCAGAGGCCGGGCGGCTCCGCCGGGTGATCCTGCACCGCCCCGATCTGGAACTGAAGCGGCTCACCCCCTCCAACAAGGACACCCTGCTCTTCGACGACGTGCTGTGGGTGCGCCGGGCCCGCGCCGAGCACGACGGGTTCGCGGACGTGCTCCGCGACCGGGGCGTCGAGGTGCACCTCTTCGGGGATCTGCTGGCCGAGAGCCTGCAGATCCCCGAGGCGCGGACGCTGGTCCTGGACCGGGTCTTCGACGAGAAGGAGTACGGGCCGCTGGCGACCGACCACCTGCGGGCGGCGTTCGACGCGCTGCCCGTGCCCGAACTCGTCGAGGCGCTGGTCGGCGGGATGACCAAGCGCGAGTTCCTGGAACACCATCCGGAACCCACCTCGGTCCGCTTCCATGTGATGGACCTGGACGACTTCCTGCTGCGGCCGCTGCCCAACCACCTCTTCACCCGCGACACCTCCGCCTGGATCTACGACGGGGTGTCGATCAACTCCATGCGCTGGCCCGCCCGGCAGCGCGAGACCGTGCACTACGAGGCCATCTACCGCCACCATCCGCTCTTCCGCGACGAGCCCTTCCATGTCTGGTCGGAGGGGCAGGCCGACTTCCCCTCGACGATCGAGGGCGGCGACCTCCTGGTGCTGGGCAACGGCGCGGTACTGATCGGGATGAGCGAGCGGACCACCCCGCAGGCGGTGGAACTGCTGGCCCGCGGGCTGTTCGCGGCGGGCTCCGCGCGGACGATCGTGGCGCTGGACATGCCCAAGCGGCGCGCGTTCATGCACCTGGACACCGTGATGACCATGATCGACGGGGACACCTTCACCCAGTACGAGGGCCTGGGCATGCTCCGCTCGTACACCATCGAACCGGGCGCCGGCGCCCAGGACCTCAAGGTCACCGACCATCCGCCGGAGCACATGCACCGCGCCATAGCGTCCTCCCTGGGGCTCTCCGACATCCGGGTGCTCACCGCGACCCAGGACGTGCACTCGGCCGAGCGCGAGCAGTGGGACGACGGCTGCAACGTGCTCGCCGTGGAGCCCGGCGTGGTGGTGGCCTACGAGCGAAATGTCACCACCAACACCTTTCTCCGCAAGCGCGGTATCGAGGTGATCACGATCCCCGGGAGCGAACTGGGGCGGGGGCGCGGCGGACCGCGCTGTATGAGCTGTCCGGTGACGAGGGACGCGGTGCCGGGGGCGGGGTGAGGCGAGGGGGGAGCGGCGGTGCGGGTCGGGGCGATGGTGGCGGCCTGGCGACGCGGTGCGGAGCCGCCGATGGCAGTCTGGGACGACCTGGGAATCGGGAACGCCGAACTGTGCTGGGCTGTCGGACCGCCGAACTCGGGGCCGGTGGAGCCGCCCGCGGAGAATCCGCCGTATAGAGATACGGTTGTTCGTATAGACTTCCATTGGCTGTATGCCCCATCCTGTCCTGTCCTCATTCCCTGCACCGCCCCGCCCCTCCTCGCGAATCAGGAGCCCACCCATGGCGATAGACCTCACCGGCCGCCACTTCCTCAAGGAACTGGACTTCAGCGCCGAGGAGTTCCGCCGACTGATCGAGCTGGCCGCCGAGCTGAAGGCGGCCAAGCGCGCCGGTACCGAGGTCCGCCGCCTCCAGGGCCGCAACATCGCCCTGATCTTCGAGAAGACCTCGACCCGGACCCGCTGCTCCTTCGAGGTCGCCGCCGCGGACCAGGGCGCCTCGACCACCTACCTCGACCCGTCCGGTTCGCAGATCGGGCACAAGGAGTCGGTCAAGGACACCGCCCGCGTGCTCGGCCGGATGTTTGACGCCATCGAGTACCGCGGCAGCCGCCATGACGACGTCGAGGACTTCGCGGCGCACGCCGGGGTGCCCGTCTACAACGGGCTCACCGACGACTGGCACCCGACCCAGATGCTCGCCGACGTGCTGACCATGATCGAGCACGGTGGCGGCCGTCCCCTGGAGGAGACCGCCTTCGCCTACCTCGGGGACGCCCGCAACAACATGGGCAACTCCTACCTCGTCACCGGGGCGTTGCTCGGCATGGACGTGCGGATCGTGGCCCCGCGGCAGCTCTGGCCCGAGGAGGGTGTCGTCGCACAGGCGCGGGCGCTCGCGGAGACCAGCGGCGCCCGGATCACCCTCACCGACGACGTCGCGGAGGGCGTGCGGGGCGCCGACTTCGTCGCCACCGACGTCTGGGTGTCCATGGGGGAGCCCAAGGAGGTCTGGGACGAGCGGATCGCGCTGCTCGCCCCGTACGCGGTCACGATGGACGTGCTGCGGGCCACCGGGAAGCCGGACGTGAAGTTCCTGCACTGCCTGCCCGCCTTCCACGACCTCGGCACCGCGGTCGGTCGGGAGATCCACGCCCGCCACGGACTGACCTCGCTGGAGGTCACCGACGAGGTCTTCGAGTCCGCCCACTCGATCGTCTTCGACGAGGCGGAGAACCGGATGCACACCATCAAGGCCGTGATGGTGGCGACGCTGGGGCGGTAGTGCGCGGCGCCGCCGGCCGGCGGCAGCGGAGGCGCCCCGGCCTGCGTCCGGCCGTCCGCCGCCGTGGCCGATCATGCGGCCCCGATGGTTACCATCGATGCGCTACGGGGTCCGGGCTCACTGGTCCGGACCCCGCGCCGCGCCCGGCTCACCCGCGCCGCGCGCTCGCACCACCAGAGAGAGAACCACCCCATGCCCCGCTCAGGCGCGTCCGGACTGCGCATCAAGTCCCCCGATCTCCTCCTCGCAGAATCGGGAGCGGACCTCCATGGCCATGGCCTGCGGCGCAGCATGGGGCTCTTCCAGCTGATCTGCTTCGGCGTCGGCGCCATCGTCGGCACCGGCATCTTCGTCGGCCTCTCCGAGACCGTCGCCCAGGCCGGCCCCGCGGTCCTCGTCTCCTTCGTCCTGGCGGCCGTCACCTGCGTCTTCACCGCGTTCGCCTTCGCCGAGCTGGGCGGTGCCATCCCGGTCTCCGGCAGTTCGTACTCCTACGCCTACGCCACCCTCGGCGAGCGCACCGCCTTCCTCGTCGGCTGGTGCCTGCTGCTCGAATACGGCGTCTCGGTCTCGGCGGTCGCCGTCGGCTGGGGCCAGTACCTCAACCAACTGCTCGGCAGCCTCACCGGCTGGCAACTGCCCGCAGCCCTCGCCAACCCGCCCGGTGCGGGCGGCGTGGTCAACCTCCCCGCCGTCGTCGTGGTGCTGCTGGCCGCCGTGCTGCTGGTCCGCGGCATCCGGGAGAGCGCCCGCGCCACCGCGGCGATGGCGGTGCTCAAGCTGGCGGTCCTGGTGCTGTTCTGCGTGATCGGCTTCGGTGCGTTCCGCAGCGGCAACCTCTCGCCGTTCACCCCGGAGGGCCTGGGCGGGATCACCTCCGGCGCGTCCGTCGCGTTCTTCTCGTACATCGGCTTCGACTCGATCACCACCGCCGGTGAGGAGGCGCGGAACCCGCGCCGCGACGTCCCCATCGCGATCATGGTCTGCATCGGGCTGGTCACGGTCCTCTACTGCCTGGTCGCGCTCGCCGCCATCGGCGCGCTCTCCGCGGGGCAGGTGGCGGGCCGCCCCGCGGCGCTGTCGCTGATCGTCGACCGGGTCACCCACACCGACCTCGGCGGCGTGGTGATCGCCTTCGGTGCGGTCGTCGCCATCGCCTCCGTGGTCCTCGCCGTGATGTACAGCCAGACCCGCATCCTGATGGCGATGTCCCGCGACGGCCTGGTCCCGCCGGTCTTCGCCCGGGTCTCGCCCCGGACCGCGACACCCATCGCCAACACCTGGATCGTCGCGGCGGTCTTCGCCGTCCCGGCCGCGGTCGTCCCGCTGGGCATGGTGATGAACCTCAGCAGCGTCGGCACCCTCGCGGCCATGGCGGTGGTCAACGTCAGCGTGCTGGTCCTCCGCCGCACCCGGCCCGACCTGCCGCGCCGCTTCCGCGTCCCGCTCTTCCCGCTGAGCCCGCTGCTCGGCGTCGCCTTCTGCGGCTACCTCATCTACGGCACCGGCCCGGTCATCTGGCTCCAGTTCGCCGTGTTCGTCGCCGTCGGCGCACTGGTCTACGCGCTGTACGGGCGCCGCCACTCGCGCTTCGGGACCGCAACGCCCGCGCCCGTCCCGGCGGATACCGCCGTCGGCGCCGCCGCCCCCGCCCATCCCGTCGCTCCCCGCTGACCCGGTTCCGTGGACGGCGGCACCGGCCGGGCGCGCGCTGAGCGCCCGGCCGAGCCGTCGTCCTTGCCTGGCTGCCGGGGCCTGCCGGGGCCTGCCGGCGGCGGCTGTCGGCGGCCTCTGTCGGCGGCCTCTGTTGGCGGTGTCTTGATCTGCGTCCGCCAGGCGTCGTTCTTCTCTGATCGTCGGCGTCCGTCGGCGCGTCCGTAGGCATTCTTCGGCGACCTTCGGCGGCGGTGCCCTGCCCGCGCCGCCAACGCCCCCTCACCCGTCGCCCTCGTCGCCCCATCGCCCCTCAACTCCCGCCCGGATATCGCGCACTCATGACGACAGTCACGAAGCAGTGATAACTTCGAGGGGCATTTCGCGCGTCCCGCACCGCCACCGCATCCGCGGCCACCGCACGCACCAGCCGACCGGCTGAAGGGGGCAGGCAGACCGATGAGCCCGTTCGCAGGATCCGCCCGCAGTACCGGCGCATGGCAGCACATCCGGGTCACCAGGGAGGACGGTGTCGCCACCGTCACCCTCGCCCGCCCCGAGAAGCTCAACGCGCTGACCTTTGAGGCCTACGCCGACCTCCGCGACCTGCTCGCCGAACTCTCCCGGGAGCGCGCGGTCCGCGCCCTGGTGCTGGCCGGCGAGGGCCGCGGCTTCTGCTCCGGCGGCGACGTCGAGGAGATCATCGGCGCCACCCTCGGTATGGACACCGCCCAGCTGCTGGACTTCAACCGGATGACCGGCCAGGTCGTCCGGGCCATCCGGGAGTGCCCCTTCCCGGTCGTCGCGGCGGTGCACGGCGTGGCCGCCGGGGCCGGTGCGGTGCTCGCCCTGGCCGCCGACTTCCGGATCGCCGACCCCTCCGCCCGCTTCGCGTTCCTCTTCACCCGGGTCGGTCTCTCCGGCGGTGACATGGGCGCGGCCTATCTGCTGCCGCGCGTCATCGGCCTCGGGCACGCCACTCGGGTGCTGATGCTCGGCGACCCGGTGCGCGCCCCCGAGGCCGAACGCCTGGGCCTGATCAGCGAGTTGGCCGAGGAGGGCCGGGCCGACGAGCGGGCCGCGGCGCTGGCCCGGCGGCTCGCCGACGGACCCGCCCTCGCCCACGCCCAGACCAAGGCGCTGCTCACCGCGGAACTCGACATGCCGCTGGCCGCCGCCGTCGAACTGGACGCCAGCACCCAGGCGTTGCTGATGAACGGCGCCGACTACGCCGAGTTCCACGCCGCGTTCACCGCGAAGCGCGCGCCCGTATGGCAGGGGAAGTGACCGCGCCCGGGGCGGACGGGCGGCCGCTGAAGGTCGCCGTGCTGGGCGGCGGCCCCGGCGGGCTCTACGCCGCCGCCCTGCTCAAACGCCTCGACCCGGCCCGCGAGATCACCGTCTGGGAGCGCAACGCCCCCGACGACACCTTCGGCTTCGGCGTCGTCCTCTCCGACGAGACCCTCGGCGGCATCGAGCACGCCGACCCGGTCGTCTACCGCGCCCTGCAGGCGGAGTTCGTGCGCTGGGACGACATCGACATCGTGCACCGCGGCCGCACCCTCACCTCCGGCGGCCACGGCTTCGCCGCCCTCGGCCGCCGCCGGCTGCTGGCGATCCTCCACGAGCGCTGCCGGTCGCTGGGCGTGCGGCTGGTCTTCCGCACCGAGGCCCCGCCGGCCGCCGAACTCGCCCGCGACCACGACCTGGTGATCGCCGCGGACGGTCTGCACAGCACCACCCGCACCGCCCACGCCGACGTCTTCCGCCCGCGGCTGACCACCCACCGCTGCCGTTACATCTGGCTCTCCGCCGGCTTCGCCCTGGACGCCTTCCGCTTCGAGATCGCCGACACCGGCCGCGGCATCGCCCAACTCCACGCCTATCCCTACGCCCGTCCCTCAGCGACGCTTCCCCGGGCTTCGTCCGGGGCCCCGCGGCCCGAGCTCGACCGGCCCGGCGAACCCGCCGAGGGCGCCAGCACCGTCATCGTCGAGATGCGCGAGGAGGTCTGGCGTGCCAACGGGCTGGACGCCCTCGACGAGCACGCCTCGGCGGCCTGGTGTGCCGAGCTCTTCGCCGGCAGTCTGCGCGGCCGTCCGCTGCGTACCAACAACTCCGCCTGGATCGCCTTCCGCACGGTCGTCAACGAGCGCTGGTCGCACGGCCGGATCGTGCTGCTCGGCGACGCCGCGCACACCGCCCACTTCTCCATCGGCTCCGGCACCAAGCTCGCCGTCGAGGACGCCCTGGCCCTCGCCGCCTGCCTTCGGGAGCAGCCCGCCCTGCCGGAGGCGCTGGCCGCCTACGAGGCCGAGCGGCGGCCGGTCGTCGCCTCCACCCAGCGGGCCGCCCGGGCCAGCCTGGCGTGGTTCGAGGACCTGGCCACGTACACCGGGCAGCCACCGCACCAGTTCGCGTTCAACCTGCTCACCCGCAGCCGCCGGGTCACCCACGACAATCTGCGGCTGCGGGACGCGGAGTTCACCGAGGCGGTGGCCGCGGAGGCGGGCGTGCCCGGCGGCACGCCGCCGATGTTCACCCCCTTCCGGCTGCGCGGGCTGACCCTGCGCAACCGGGTCGTGGTCTCCCCGATGGACATGTACTCCGCCGACGGCGCGGGCACCCCCGGGGACTTCCACCTCGTCCACCTCGGCGCCCGCGCCCTGGGCGGCGCCGGTCTGGTGATGACGGAGATGGTGTGCGTCAGCCCCGAGGGGCGGATCACCCCGGCCTGCACCGGGCTGTACACCCCCGAGCACGAGCGGGCCTGGCGCCGGATCACCGACTTCGTCCACACCCAGGCCCCCGGCACCGCCCTCGGCCTCCAACTCGGCCACTCCGGCCGGAAGGGCTCGACCCGGCGGATGTGGGAGGGCATCGACCAGCCGCTCCCGGAGGGCAACTGGCCCGTCGTCGCCGCCTCCCCGCTGCCCTACCGCCCGGGGGTGAACCAGATCCCGCACGCCCTGACGACGTCGGAACTCGGTGCGGTGCGCGAGCAGTTCACGCGCGCCGCGGCCCGGGCCGCCCGCGCCGGCTTCGACCTGCTCGAACTGCACTGCGCGCACGGCTATCTGCTCTCCGGCTTCCTGTCCCCGCTGACCAACCGGCGCACCGACGCCTACGGCGGGTCCCTCGCCGGCCGGCTCCGCTTCCCCCTGGAGGTCTTCGACGCGGTCCGCGAGCAGTGGCCGTCCGACCGGCCCATGACGGTGCGGATCTCCGCCACCGACTGGGCGGAGGGCGGTACCACCCCGGAGGACGCGATGGCCCTCGCGGCCGCCTTCGCCGAACACGGCGCCGACGCCATCGATGTCTCCACCGGTCAGGTGGTGTCCGATGAGCGGCCCGACTTCGGGCGCTCGTACCAGACCCCGTTCGCCGACCGGATCCGCAACACCCTCGGTGTCCCCGTGATCGCGGTCGGCGCGATCTCGTCCTGGGACGACGTCAACTCCCTGATCCTGGCCGGCCGCACCGATCTGTGCGCCCTGGCCCGGCCGCATCTCTACGACCCGCACTGGACCCTGCACGCCGCCGCCGAGCAGGGCTACGCCGGCCCCGGCGCCCCCTGGCCGCTGCCCTACCAGGCGGGCAGCCGCACCCCGCCCACCGGCCGTACCGATGCGCCGAAGCCCCGCCTCACGCTGCACTGACGGGGAGGCCGGACGCAGCGGGACGGGGCCGTTGTGGGGGGTGTGGGCTACGGGTGGTGCGTCAGCACGGTTCGGGCACGGCCTCCGGGAGGGGCAGGGCGGTGACCGTCGCCGCCATCACCGGCTTGCCGTTCTGCTCGATGCTCACCGTCACGTCCCGGCGGCCGTCGTCCGTCGCCTCGGCGGTCCGTGCCTGGATCCAGCACGGTGCGTCCATCTCGGCGTACCGCTCGAAGGCGCAGGACAGCGAGACCGGCAGGGTGCAGCCGGGGGCGGCCGCCCGCGCGGCCTGCCGCACCGCCTCGATCATCAGCATGCCGGGGGCGTGGTCCACGGGGTGGTCGAAGAGCACCGGATGGGAGGTGTCCACCCGCAGCTGCCAGCGGTCGTCCCGGTCGGCGGGGGAGAGCACCACGTCGGCGATCCGGTCCCGGCCCACCAGATGCGGCGTGACCGGCTCCGGGATCGCCAGCCGTCGGGCGTTGGCCTGTGCCAGGTCGCCGTACTCGCCGCGCAGCCGGCGGTAGACGGCCGGGCTGTGGCAGGAGTACTCCAGCGTGGCGTGGGCCAACTCGGTGCCGTTGCACACGATGCGGAACTCCTGGCGGAGGCTGATCAGCCGCTTCCGGCGCCGGACCACGTCGTGGTCGGTGACGTGCAGTTCCACGTCGGCCGGCGACTCCGTGGCCCGCAGGGCCGACGGTACGAGGTCGTAGCGGACCTTCTGCCAGATGATCGGGTGGTCCAGCGGTACACCGTGGGCGACATGGCTGAGTAATATCCCCGCCTGACGGACCGTCTCGATCAGCAGCAGCGGATCGTGCATCCCGTGGGCCGGCACGTAGAAGCTGTGCGCGCGCGGCCATTGGGCGGTCACCAGCCAGCCGTCCGTACCGCTCCGCCGCCAGTTGGTCAGGAACACCTCGGAGACCGCGGCCCGGTGGACGTACTCGCGGGGCACCGTCGTGGTCAGCGTGACGGGCTGGTCCCCGTCCGCCAACTGCCCGTCGGCGCCGGATCGTTCGCGGGCGGACGGGGAGAGGGTGGCGCTGGCCATGGGGGTCCTTTCTGAGGTGCGGCGCTCGACGCCCTGGCGGTCGGGCGAAGTTCCTGCGTAACAATACGAACCAGACGGTTTTCTTTCTAGTGTCGAGTAGGGGGGTTCCCTCCTCGGAGCGACCGCCGCGGGCGTCAGACCGCGACCTGCACCGAGCGGCCGTGCGGATCGAGGTGGCTCAGCGCACCGGGCGACGCCAGGCCCGGCAGGGTGTGCTTCCACAGGGCCGTGACCCGCTCGGGAAGATCGGCGCGGTTGGTCGCGGCGCGCGAGAACAACTGCACGCCCATGTAGGAGGCGACGAAGAACTCGGCGGCCCGGTCCGGTGCGATGGCGGGCAGTAACTCGCCGTTCTCCCGGGCCTCGGTGAACATCGTGGTGATGATGTCGGTCCACGCCTGGTACGGGACCAGCGGCTCCTCGCTGAAGGTCGTCTCGACCGCGATCCGGGTGCCTGCCTGGAGCAGCGGATCGCTGCGCAGGGCCAGCGCCACCTGGTGCGTGAAGTCGATGGCGTCCTGGAGGCGGGAGTCGCTGACCGGCGGGATGAAGGGGTCGGTCTGCTCCAGGATGACCGCACGGGCCAACGCGTCCTTGGAGTGGAAATGGAAGTAGACGGCGCCCTTCGTGACCCCGGCGCGCTGGATGATCTCCGCCATCGTTGCGGCCTGGTATCCGCGGGTGCCGATGACATGGGCCGCGGCTTCGAGGACGGCGCGCCTGGTGCGCAGTGCGCGTTCCTGCTTGACCACCGATCATCCTCCGTATGCTCTCTTGGAGTTGTTGCCTGGGTGCGACCCGCTGCCGTGGCCGCGCAGTCTATTTCCGCATCATAAAGAAGCCAACCATGCGGTATTCAGCGATCGCACGGCAGGTTGCGGCCGGAATTCGTGCTTCGATCGCGCGGTGCCTGTGGTAGCGCCAACGTGCAAGGAGTAGACCGATGACCATGCCCGCCGTGCCTGGACTCCCTTCCGTCCACCGCGAGATACGACTGACCCGCCGTATCGACGGCGAAACACTGACGGAACGTCATTTCACAATGGCCGAAGTCCCGCTGCCCGAACCGGCTCCCGGCCAGGTGCTGGTGCGTACCCGCTTCATGGCGGTCACCGCCGCGATGCGGTCGCAGATGACCGCGGAGCGCCTGCCGATGCCGTCCTTCGAGCCGGGGAAGCCGTTGTGGGGCTCCGCCGTCGGCGAGGTCGTGGCCGACCCCGGCGGCGTCCTCGCGCCCGGCGAGCTGGTGCACCACCCCTGCGGCTGGCGGGAGTTCGCGGCCGTCGACCAGGGGCGGGTGCGCCGGCTGGACCTGGCCGCGCTGCCCTCGCCGGCGGCGCATCTCTCCCAGGGGGCCACCGCCTGGGGCGCGCTGCGCCGGGCCGCCGAGGTCCGCCCGGGCGACACCGTGTTCGTCAGCGGGGCGGCCGGCGGTGTGGGCAGCCTGGCCGGCCAGTTGGCCCGCCGGCTGGGTGCCGGCCGGGTGATCGGCAGCACCGGCTCGGAGGCGAAGGCCGCCCGGCTGCGGGAGGAGTTGGGGTACGACGCGACGGTCGTGCGCGGTGCCGGGCCGATCGAGGAGCAGCTGCGCCGGGCCGCGCCCGACGGCATCGACGTCCTGCTGGACACCGTGGGCGGCGAGCAGCTGCGGGCGGCGCTCGCGGTGGCGCGCCCGGAGGCCCGGTTCGCCCTCGTCGGCGCGCTGTCCAGTCAGTTGGGCGGCGGCGGGCTGGCCTGCCCGGTCGAGGTGGACGCTGCTGTGATCATCGCGCGCCGGGTGGCGCTGCGCGGCTTCGGAGTGTACGCACATCCCGACCTGCCGGAGGAGTGGACCGAGGAGTTCGGCCGGGGGCTGCGGGACGGTTCGCTGGTCTTCCCGCACACCCTGCTGAAGGGGATCGCGCAGGCGCCGCGGGCGCTGTGCGAACTCACCCAGGGACGCCATGTCGGGGCGGTGCTCGTCGAGTTGTAGGCGCGGCACGGGGCGGGGCGGGTCTCGCGCGGTCAGCCGGCCGGGACCTGCGCCGGTGCCGGGATGCCGGCGGTCGCGACCCGCCCCGACGCGGCCGGCAGCAGCCCCCACAGTCCGGTGACCGCCTCGGTGTCCCACCACGTCCGGTCGCCGCCGCCCAGGTGCAGCAGCCCCACCACGACCGACGTCAGCAGCTGGGCGGTGCGCCGCGGTTCGGCGTCCGAGGGGTGCGGGCCGGTGAGGCCGCCCCCGGTGCCGACCGGTTCGCCGGTACCGCAGGTCACCGCCTTGTCGAGGAAGAGCGCGTACCAGCGCTGCTCCAGGGCGTGGATGTCCAGGCCGGGCGCGGTCTCCGGGCGCAGTCGCAGCCCCGCGCGCAGCACCGGGTCCGACTGCACCCGGCTGAACAGCGTGACGGCGAACTCCCGGACGGCGGTGGTCAGCGGCTCGGGGGAGCGCAGGAAGCCCTCCTCGATCTCGTTGAGGGTGGCCAGCGCGGTGTCCCGTACCGCGAGGGTCAGATCGTCCTTGGACGTGAAGTGGAAGTAGAGGGCTCCCTTGCTGAGGCGGGCCCGCCGGCTGATCTCGACCATGCCCGCTGCGGGCACTCCCTTTTCCAGGAACGTCTCTGCTGCCGAGCGGATGAGCGCCTGTCGGCTCTGGATGGCGCGGTGCTGCGTGGGCACGGTGTCCGTCCCGTCTCTCGTACGACTGCAACGTGGAGGCAGTCTACAGAGAAAACCAACCATGCGGTTCGCTATGCTGGAGGCGATTGGCCGGAAACGCCCTGGTCTGTCGGAAACCTAACGCCCTGTCCCCAGGCCCGAATCCGGGTCATACGGGGCTTCCGAAGGCCTCTTCAGTGTGTCGTGCAGGGGAACACTTGTCGACCCGTCAGGGAGGGGCTAAGGCACATTGACAAACAGCGCAGGCGGTTTTTAAATCTCCGAAGGCGGTAAGCGGGACGATCCCTTCCGATGCCGCCGCTTCGACGGTCGCGTGCCGCCCTTGGACAGCGGTGCGCCACGGCGAGACCGCCTCTGCCGCCACAGTCGTCGGTCGTGGGCCCGGCCCGACCAGCCGGACCCGCACAGTCACCCGAGCCCCCGCACCCATCGGAACCGGAAAGGTCCCCATCCATGCGCGTATCAATGGAAGTCGGCGAACGTCCTGTGAGAGGCGCGCGGAGCGCCGGCGGCGGTGAGACGCTCAGGGCCGCCGTCTTCGACTTGGACGGCACCCTCGCCAACACCCTGCCCGCGATCAGCAAGCTGCTGGTCAAGGTGGCCGCGGAACAGGGCTGTTCGGTGACCGCGCGGCAGGCGGCCGCGGCCATCGGCAAGCCCCCGGCCGCCGCGTTCGGGCGGCTGCTGGGCCGCCCCGAGGACGACGGCCGGGTGCAGGCCGCCATCTCCCGCTACCGGGAACTCTTCTCCTACGAGGTCCTGTGCCAGGGGCCGCAGCTGCTCTACCCCGGAGTGACGGCCGGGCTGTCCGCACTGCGCGCCCACGGCGTCGAACTGGCCGTCGCCACCTCCAAGACCACCCGCAGCGCGGAGGCGCTGCTCGATGTGATGGGCATCCGCGACCTGGTCGGCCCGGTCGTCGGGCAGGACATGGTCCGGCGCGGCAAACCGCACCCGGAGATGGTGCTGCGCGCCGTCGGCCGGCTGGGGGTCCCGGCCTGGCAGAGCGCGTATGTGGGCGACACCGTGGGGGACATGAGGATGGCGGTGACCGCGCGCATGGAGCCGGTCGCGGTCACCTACGGCAGCGGCACGTTCGGTGAGCTCGCCGCGGTCGCCGGGACGCGGATGTGCAGCTCGTTCAAGGACGTGGTCTCGGTGATCGCGGCCGCCCGGCCGCGCCCGGCGGCCGCGGGCCCGGTCCGGCCGTCGCGTCCGGCCGCCGCCGTCCCGCTGGTGGGACACCAACGGCGGCGCTGACACCAGGGGGTGCGCGAAACGCCCGCGGTCCTGGGGGAACACCGGGCCGTGGGCGGCAGGCGACGGAGTGGGACGTACTGGGGCAGCCGGTTCAGCCGGCGTCCTGGGTGCGGTGCGTCCCCGCCGTCGCCTCTCGCACATAGGCGGCGCCCGCGGTGCGCAGGGTGCCGTGCAGCCGGCGGAACACCTCCGCCGCGCGGCCGCCGGGCCAGTCGTCCGGCAGCAGGGCGGCGGGCAGGCCGGGGTCCGCGTAGGGCAGGTGGCGCCAGGCGTCCAGGGCGAGCAGATGGTCGCGGTAGGCCGCCTCGGGGGAGCCGGCGCGGCTGCGGCTCCAACGGGCCAGCACCGGTTCCTGCTCGGCGAGGAAGGCGCGGTGCCGCGCGGCCAGGGCGTCCAGGTCCCACCAGCGCGCCACGGCCTGCGCGGTGGGGGTGAATCCGGCGTGGGTGCCGGTGAACAGGTCGACATAGTCGGCCAGTTGCAGTCGTTCCAGGGTGTGCCGGGTCTCCTCGTAGAGGTGCGCGGGGGCGATCCACACCCCGGGCGCCGCGGTGCCGAAGCCCAGCCGGGCCAGCCGGGAGCGCAGCAGATGGCGCTTGCGCCGCTCCTCCTCGGGGACGGAGAAGACGGCCAGCACCCAGCCCTCGGGCGGCGGTCCGGCCGGCCGGCCGAAAATCCGGCGGTCGCCGTCGGCCAGCAGTTGGCGGCCCGCGTCGGAGAGTCCGTAGGCGGCCGCGCCCGCGGCCGTGCGCTCGGGGACCAGCAGCCCGCGGCGCTTGAGTCGGGAGACCGCCGAGCGCACCGACGGCGCGTCCACGCCGAGCACTCCGAGCAGCCGGATCAGCACGGCCACCGGCACCGGTCCGGGTATGCCGCCGGCGTCCTGGGGGCCGCCGCGGCCGTAGGCGCCGTAGAACGTGACGATCAGGGACCGCGGGGTGTGCTGGGTGGTGTCGTCGTTCACCGGGTCACTCTAGAGTGCGGTCGCGCAGCCGGAAGCGCTGGAGCTTGCCGGTCGGGGTGCGGGGCAGCGCGGTGCGGAAGACCACCTCGCGCGGGCACTTGTAGGGCGCGATCCGGGACTTGACGAACGTGCGCAGCGCGGCGACGGTCTCCTCCCCGGGCGGTACGCCGTCCCGCAGCACCACATGCGCGACGACCACCTCCCCGCGGTCCTCGTCGGGCCGGCCGACCACCGCCGCCTCGACCACGTCCGGATGCCGCAGCAGGGCGTCCTCCACCTCGGGCCCGGCGATGTTGTACCCGGCCGAGATGATCATGTCGTCCGCGCGGGCCACATAGCGGAAGTAGCCCTCCTCGTCCCGCACATAGGTGTCGCCGGTGAGGTTCCAGCCGTCGCGCACATAGGAGGTCTGGCGCGGGTCGGCCAGATAGCGGCAGCCGGTCGGCCCGCGGACCGCGAGCAGGCCCGGTTCGCCGTCCGGCACCGGCTCGCCGTCCGGGCCCACCACCCGCGCCTCGAAACCGGGCACCGGCAGCCCCGTCGTCCCCGGCCGGATCGCGTCGTCGGCGGCGGAGAGGAAGATGTGCAACAGCTCCGTGGCGCCGATCCCGTTGATGATCCGCAGCCCGGTCGCCTGGTGCCAGGACCGCCAGGTCGCGGCAGGCAGGTTCTCGCCGGCCGACACGCAGCGGCGCAGCGAGGCCAGATCGTGCCCGGCCAGCTGGGGCAGCATCGCCCGGTAGGCGGTCGGCGCGGTGAACAGCACCGAGATCCGGTGCGCCGCGATATCGCCGAGCAGCTGCTGTGGACCGCGCCAGTCGGCCAGGTACGCCGAGGCCCCGGCCCGCAGCGGGAAGACCACCAACCCGCCCAGCCCGAAGGTGAAGCCGAGCGGTGGACTGCCGGCGAACACGTCGTCCGGACGCGGCCGCAGCACCTGCGCGGAGAAGGTGTCGGCGATGGCGAGCACATCGCGGTGGAAGTGCAGACAGCCCTTGGGGCGGCCGGTGGTGCCCGAGGTGAAGGCGATCAGCGCGACGTCGTCGGAGGCGGTCGGCACCGCCTCGTACGGAGCGCCGCCGGGCCGTGCGCACCGCACCAGATCGTCCGGCCCCTCCCCGCCGAACGTGGCGATCCGCAGGCCCGGCACCCCGGCCCGGACCAGATCGTCGGCCACCCGGGCGTCGCACAGCGCGTGCCCGACCCGGGCGATCTTGCAGATCGTGGCGAGTTCGTCCGGCCGGTGCGCCGCCAGCACCGTCACCGCCACCGCGCCGGCCTTCATCGCCGCGAGCCAACAGGCCGCCAGCCAGGGCGTGGTGGGGCCGCGCAGCAGCACGCGGTTGCCCGGCACCACGCCCAGGGAACCGGTGAGCAGATGCGCGAGAGCGTCGACCCGCGCCCGCAACTCCCCGTAGGACCACACCTGTCCGTCGGCGCCGCGGAGGGCGGGCCGGTCCGTGCCCAGCCGGGCGATGGTGCCGTCGAGGAGCTCCGCACCGCAGTTCAGCCGGTCGGGATAGCCCAGGTCGGTCAGGTGCGGCCACTGCTCGGGCGGCGGCAGCCCGTCGCGCGCGAAGGTGTCGGTGTGGGCCGAGGTCCGTAGCTCCATGCGGGGTGCGCCCCCTTGGGCCGGGTGGCCGCCGCGCGGCCGGGGAGTCAGGAAGAGGACTGCCGTACCGATCCTCGTCAGCGTAACGTCTTCGTGACGGCAGTCAACAGACCGCGATAACCGGCCGCCGGGCCGTCGCCGCGACCGGTACCGCTACCAGGGAGCCGCCTTGTGACCGCATTCGCGCTGGGACCGGAGCAAGAGGAATGGTGCGCCCGACTGCGCGCCCGGGCGGCCGAACGGCTGCGCCCCCTGGCGGAGAAGGGGGAACCGGGCCGCGTCAACCGGCCGCTGGTCGCCGCCCTCGGTGAACTCGGCCTGCTGGACCGCCTCTTCCCCGACGGCGGCAGCCCGCGGGCGCTGGACCTCTGCCTGCTGCGGGAGTCCCTGGCCCAGGAGTGCACGGAGGCGGAGACCGCCCTCGCGCTCCAGGGGCTGGGGACCTGCCCGGTCGTCCAGTCCGGGACGGAGGCCCAACGGGCCCGCTGGCTCCCGGAGGTGACGGCCGGCCGGGCGGTCGCGGCCTTCGCGCTGAGCGAGCCCGGTGCGGGCTCCGACGCCGCGGCCCTGGCCCTGGCCGCCGAGCCCGACGGCCCCGGCCGCTGGCGGCTGACCGGGGAGAAGTGCTGGATCTCCAACGCCCCGGAGGCCGATGTCGCCACCGTCTTCGCCCGCACCGGCGGCGCCGACGGGGCCCGCGGCATCACCGCCTTCCTCGTCCCCGCCGACCGGCCGGGCCTGGGCGGTCAGCGGCTGGACATGCTCAGCCCGCACCCCATCGGCACCCTGGTCTTCGACGGCACACCGGTGACCGCCGCCGACGTGCTCGGCGAGGTGGGCGGCGGCTTCGGGGTGGCGATGCGCACCCTGAACCTCTTCCGGCCGAGCGTGGGCGCGTTCGCGGTCGGGATGGCGCAGGCCGCACTGGACGCCGCGCTGGCGCACGCCGGTACCCGCACCGCGTTCGGCGGACCGCTCAAGGACCTCCAGTCCGTCGGCCATCAACTCGCCGAGATGGCCACCCGGGTGGAGGCCGCCCGGCTGCTGGTCTACGCGGCCGCGGCCGCCTACGACCGCGGCGCCCCGGACATCGCGCGCCGCTCGGCGATGGCCAAACTGCTCGCCACCGAGACCGCCCAGCACGTCGTCGACGCGGCCGTCCAGATCCACGGCGCCCGCGCCCTGCGCCGCGGCCACCTCCTGGAACACCTCTACCGCGAGGTCCGCGCCCCCCGTATCTACGAGGGCGCCACGGAGGTCCAACGCTCGATCATCGCCAAGGAGCTCTACCGCGGCGCCGCCCGCCCACCGGCCGGAGCCGGCGCCGAAAGCTGAACTCCGGCCCTACGGACGCCTGTTGGCCTCCCACGTCCGGCCCGGCGCCGATCGCTGCGACGGTTCCGGACCCGAATCGGCCCGGAACCGTCGCGCGCCGCGCCCGCCGACCGCCCCTTCCCCCTCGCCCCGCCGGTCGGCTTCAGTGGCGGTACAGCGGCCCGTCCGGAGGGGCGGACGCGAGCGGGTGGAGCCGTTGCCGTGCCTGGGCGACGGCCTCGGCGGCGGTCGCGAAGAGGCCGCCGGGGGCGGGGAGTCTGGCCAGCACACCGAGGGCGTCGAGGTGGACGCGGTGGGCGTCGCACACCCCGGACAGATGGACCAGCGCGCCGCGCCGGACGTGGTGGTCGATGACGTCCGCCAGGGTCAGCATCGCCGTGGTGTCCAGGCCGGTGATCCGCCCGAGGTCGAGGACCACCGCCCGGGCCTGCGAGAGGATCACCGGCCGCAGGACCCGGTCGGCGGTGGTGAACAGCAGCGGGCCGGCGAAGCGATGGACCGAGATCTGCGCAGCGGGCGGGCCGGCCCCCTCCGCGGCGTCCGGCGCCTCCGGCGACGGCGGTCGGGCGCCGGCGTCCAACGCCCCCTGGGCGGGGACCCACTGGTGCTCGACCCGCGCCGCCGCGGCCAGCGTGCGCAGCGCCAGCACCATGGCCAGAACGACCCCGGTGACCACCGCGGTGACCAGGTTGACGGCCAGGGTGAGCGTCCCGGTGACGGCGGCGATCACGGCCTGGCCCCGCCCGACCCGTCCCAGGGCGCGCAGTGCGGCGAGGTCGATCATGCGTACCGCGGTGGCGATCAGGACCCCCGCCAACGCCGCCAGGGGCACCGCGGACACCAGGGGCGCCGCGATCCAGACGACCAGCGCGATCGCCGCGGCGTTGGTCAGCGCGGCCAGTTGGGACACCGCGCCGGACCGCACGTTGATGGCGGTGCGGCACATGGTGCCGGTGGCCGCCACCCCGCCGAAGAACGGCAGCGCCAGGTTGGCGACGGCCTGCCCGAACAACACCCGTTGGCCGTCGTGGTGTTCGGTGCCGCTGAGCGTGTCCGCCGCGGCGGCCGTCATCAGCGACTCCAGGGCGATCAGCGCCGCGAGCGTCGTCGCCGCGGGCACCAGCGCGAGCACCTCGGCCGGCTCCAGGAAGCCGGAGGACACAGTGGGCAGCCCGGTCGGGAAGTGCCCGATCCGGGCGAGTGGAAGGGGTGCGACCTCGGCGACGACGGTGGCCGCGGCGACGGCCAGCAGCGGGAAGGGCACGGCCGGGCGCAGCCGGGCCCCGACCAGGCTCACGACCGCGGTCGCCACGGCCGTCAGGAGGGCCGGCCAGTGCGGTTCGGTGACGAAGCCGGCCACCGCCCGCGCCGCGGCGGCCGCGACGGGCTCCCCGTGCGGCACCGTCCTGCCCAGCGCCGACGGCACCTGCTGCGCGACGATCACCACGGCGGCGCCGAGGACGAAGCCCTTCACGACCGGGGCGGGGACCCAGCGCGCGTAGCGGCTGGCACGGGCCAACGCCAGTGCCAGCAGCGCGAGTCCGGCCAGCAGTCCGGTCGTGAGCACCCCCGTCGTCCCGTGTTCCTCCGCGATCGGCGCGAGCACCACGGCGACCACGCCGCTCGGCCCGGTGATCTGCAACCGGGCGCCGCCCAGCACGGCCGCCAGCGCGCCGGCCAGTACGGCGGTGACCAGCCCCGCGCGGGCCCCCAGCCCGGTCGCCACGCCGAACCCGATGGACAGCGGCAGGGCGGCCACCGCCACCGTCAGCCCGGCGAACACGTCCTTGCGCGGCGCCCGGCCCAGCGCCGCGAGATCCGCCCGCCCCGGCAGGAACCGGGTGAGCCGGCCGGACCCCACCCGCACCGCATGGACCGGCTCCCCGCTTCCCAGGCTCTCCCACCTATCGCCACACCCTCCGCCCCCGTTCCCCCCGTTTCCTCTGCTTCCTCTAATTCCTCTGTTTCCACTTCCCTTACGCTGCACGGCATTTCCGCCCTTCCCTCGAAGGCCTTTGGGTGTCGCCCGCACAGGGCTGCCCGCCGACATTCCTCTCCCGTCGCTTTCCGTCGCTACAGGAGCCTGTCGACGACGGAATGCAGAGGTGTGGCGCGCCCGAAGAAAAGCGCTGCGGAGGAGTCCGTCCGGTACGGTGAACCATTCCGTCCGCGGCTACGCGATGGCCCGCATCCCCTTGCGTGCGGGCGCTATACAAGCTCGCAGACGCGTTACGGCGGAGCAATACAGAATTGGGGTTCGGGGTTTCATCAACTGGAGCGAACCGCCGTCCGCTCGAATGCCTTTCGGAAAATACCGCTTCGGGTTTGTCTGAACTGCCGTGGTGATGCGCGGTCTTCTTTCGGCCATCACCGCGATCGCGCGACAGCGCGCAGCAGTCGTTATCGATGGGACGTCATGCGAAAGGCCCCGGAAGAGCGGAACCACCGCATCTCCCAGGGCCGTTTCTGTCGACCGCCAGCCCGTCTCAGCCGTCTCAGTCGCCTCGACCGTCTCAGATATCCCGGAACGTCTCGATCTGTGCCCCGATCGAGTTGAGGCGTTCGGCGAGGTCCTCGTAACCGCGGTTGATGACATAGACGTTGCGCAGGACCGAGGTGCCCTCGGCGGCCATCATGGCGAGCAGCACGACCACGGCGGGGCGCAGTGCCGGGGGGCACATCATTTCCGCGGAGCGCCAGCGGGTGGGGCCGTCGACCAGGACGCGGTGCGGGTCGAGGAGTTTGACCTGGGCGCCCAGCCGGTTGAGGTCGGTGAGGTAGATGGCGCGGTTGTCGTAGACCCAGTCGTGGATCAGGGTCTGGCCCTGGGCGCTGGCAGCGATGGCGGCGAAGAAGGGCGCGTTGTCGATGTTCAGGCCCGGGAAGGGCATCGGGTGGATCTTGTCGAGCGGGGCCTGGAGCTTGGAGGGGCGCACCGTCAGGTCGATGAGCCGGGTGCGGCCGTTGTCGGCGGGGTACTCCGCGCTGCGCTCGTGGTCCAGGCCCATCTCCTCCAGGACCGCCAGCTCGATCTCCAGGAACTCCACCGGGACCCGGCGGATCGTCAGTTCCGACTCGGTGACCACCGCGGCCGCGAGCAGGCTCATCGCCTCCACCGGGTCCTCGGACGGCGAGAAGTCCACATCGCGGTCGATCCGGGCCGTGCCGTGGACGGTGAGCGTGGTGGTGCCGATCCCGTCGACCCGGACGCCCAACTCCTCCAGGAAGAAGCAGAGGTCCTGGACCATGTAGTTGGACGAGGCGTTCCGGATGACCGTGACGCCGTCGTGCCGGGCGGCGGCCAGCAGCGCGTTCTCGGTGACGGTGTCGCCGCGTTCGGTCAGCACGATGGCGCGCTTGGGGACGACACTGCGGTCGACCTCGGCGAGGTAGGTGCCGTCGGTCGCGGTGATCTCCAGGCCGAAGTGGCGCAGCGCGGCCATGTGCGGGGTGACGGTCCGGGTGCCGAGGTCGCAGCCGCCGGCGTAGGGCAGCTTGAAGTGGTCCATGCGGTGCAGCAGCGGACCGAGGAACATGATGACGCTGCGGGTGCGGCGGGCCGCCTCCAGGTCCATGGCGTCCAGGTCCAGTTGGGCCGGCGGCACGATCTCCAGGTCGTTGCCGTCGTTGATCCAGCGGGTGCGGACGCCGATGCTGCTCAGCACCTCCAGGATGCGGTAGACCTCCTCAATGCGAGCCACCCGGCGCAGAGTTGTGCGCCCGGAGTTGAGGAGCGTCGCGCACAGCAGCGCGACACAGGCGTTCTTGCTCGTCTTGACGTCGATGCTGCCGGACAGCCGGCGTCCGCCGACCACCCGCAGATGCATCGGGCCGGCGTACCCGAGCGAGACGATTTCGCTGTCGAGGGCCTCGCCGATGCGGGCGATCATCTCAAGGCTGATGTTCTGGTTCCCGCGCTCGATGCGGTTGACCGCACTCTGACTGGTTCCCAGAGCCTCGGCGAGCTGCGTCTGTGTCCAGCCACGGTGCTGCCGCGCGTCACGGATGAGCCTGCCGATGCGTACGAGGTAGTCGTCTGCCATGAGGTGACCGTATCTCAGATATGAGATGGATGCGTTATCGCCGATTGTTCTACTACTATGCGAACAACTGGAGGTTGCCATGATGCGATCCGCCCCGTCCGCCCCGCCCGTGCACTCCCGCCGGCAGGGCTGGACAGCCGCCTTACCGTTCATCCTCGTCACCGTGGTCGTGGGCGGCTGTTACGCGCTGCTCGCCGGCCGACTGCCCGAGCGGCTGGCCACCCACTTCACCGTCGGCGGCCAACCCGACGGCTACTCCTCGCCCCAAAGCCTCCTGCTGGCCTTCCTGGTGCCCATGCTCGCCTTCGGCGCCGGCGCCGCCGCGCTCGTCCAGCGAGGGCTGCCCGCGCGCGGGGTGCGCTGGACGATCACGTCGGGCTACTTCTTCGCCGCCTGCCTCGGCTACCTGGCCGTCCTGACCCTGCTGGAGAACGCCGGCGGCGGCGCCGCGGTCCGGATGCCCACCTGGCAGGTCGCCGTGGGCATGGGGGCGGGCGCCGTCGCCGGCGGGTTGGGCTGGCTGCTCGCCGGGCCCGACCCGGAGCCGTCCCGGCCGGAGCCCGGCACCGCGCACCGCCTGGACCTGCCCGCCGGGACCCGGGCCGGCTGGTCACGCACCATCAGCTCACCGCTGATGGTCGCGATGGCGGGCCTGATGGCGTGCGCCGGGATCGCCCTGGGCGTGTGCGTCGGCTGGTTCGGCGGCGCGGCGATGCTCCTTGGCGGTCTGGCGGTCGCGGCCCACTGTTCCATGCGGGTGACCGTCGACCGGCGCGGACTGACGCTCACCCCGACGCTGCTGCCGGTGCCGCTGCACCGCATACCGCTCGGCAAGGTGACGGAGGCGACCAGCCGCCAGATCTCCACGCTCGCCGAGTACGGTGGCTGGGGATACCGCATCCTGCCCGGCGGCAGAGGTCTGCTGCTCCGTTCGGGGGAGGGTGTGGTGCTGCGGCTCACCAGCGGCCGGGAGTTCGTGGTGACGGTCGACGACTCCGCCACCGCCGCCGCGCTGCTCAACACCTACCTCGACCGCAGCCGATCCGGAGAAGGAGGCTGACGTGCTCTTCCGCGTCGACCCGGCCTCGTCCGTGCCGCTCGGTGACCAGATCGCCGCCTCGGTCCGCGGCGCCATCGCCGACGGTTCGGTGCACGCCGGGGAACGGCTGCCCGCCGCCCGCGCGCTCGCCGCCTCCCTCGGCGTCAACGTCCACACCGTGCTCCGCGGCTACCAGCGCCTGAAGGAGGAGGGCCTGATCGAACTCCGGCGCGGCCGGGGCGCGGTGGTCACCGGCGCGGCCTCCCCGGCCCGGGCCCGCCTCGGCGAGACCGCCGAGCGCCTCGTCGCCGAGGCCCGCGACCTGGGCCTGACCGACGAGGAGATCGTGCGGGTGGTACGGCTGGGGCTGGATGCCGGGTGAGTGCGGGCGCCCTGGTGCCGTAGGCCCGCCGGCCGTGCGGCGGGCCCGCATCGGGCCGGTCCGCCGGACGTCGCGACCGCATCCAACCATCGTGACGCGCCGGGGAGTTGAGGTGCATGACGCGCCGCGTATGGCCGTGCCCACCCTGGCCGTCGGCCCGGTCCCGGCGCTGGTACGGCCGGCACCGGGTTGTCTGGGACGGTCAATCCCCATGGCGGAGGCGGCCCGTGAGTGCGCCGCCCACCGCGAGCCACCCGCAGACGGAACGTCATGCGACGAACCGGGCGCCGTCCGGGCCCTGCCCCAGGCGGCGTCGGCCCGCGGGTGGCGCTCAGGGGAGCGGCGGGCGGTGGAGGCCGACGGCCGGCCCCTGCTGGAGGCGTCGGCCGCCGCGCGAGCCGGGGTGCCGGTCCCGCGGGCCCGTGGTGGGCGACCGCGGCCTCCACTCGGAGCTGGGCCGTGATCACGTTTCGGTGAGAGACGGCATGACGGTGCGACGCGCGCCGTGGGCGGGTCGGGGAGCCGGCGGCGGTGCCCTCGACCCGTCTCGCATGATCGCGACGTGCGTCGGGTCCCCGCCGGGAGGAGCATGGAGCGAGCAGCGCGCTCCGGGCATGAGGAGATCCGTGGCGGCGACAGGCGCCGGGGCCGCGGGCCGAGATACGTCGTCGTCCTGGAGGGGTGGGCCCCGCCGCCCGCATGGACCGGTCTCCGGCGCGGTGGCGCATCACGACCGCCAGGGCATGACCAGTCAGCAGCGATGTACTAGAGTTATCTCGACATCGAGATATCTGCCGAGAGGCGTACCGCTGCCGTACGAGTAAGGCATGCCTAACTAAGGCTCACCTTAGCGGATCGGTGATGAACCCGTGACGGCAGGATGCGGTGGTACGCGCGAATTCATTGAAGGAGACTGTCGTGTCGGCGAACAGCTTCGACGCCCGCAGCACGCTGAAGGTGGGCGACGAGTCGTACGAGATCTTCCGGCTGGACAAGGTGGAGGGCTCTGCCCGGCTGCCCTACAGCCTCAAGGTGCTGCTGGAGAACCTGCTCCGCACCGAGGACGGCGCCAACATCACCGCCGACCACATCCGTGCGCTCGGCAACTGGGACTCCCAGGCCCAGCCCAGCCAGGAGATCCAGTTCACGCCGGCCCGCGTGATCATGCAGGACTTCACCGGTGTGCCGTGCGTCGTGGACCTGGCGACCATGCGTGAGGCCGTGAAGGAGCTGGGCGGCGACCCGGCGAAGATCAACCCGCTGGCCCCGGCCGAGCTGGTCATCGACCACTCCGTCATCGCCGACAAGTTCGGCACCAAGGACGCCTTCGGCCAGAACGTGGAGCTGGAGTACGGCCGCAACAAGGAGCGCTACCAGTTCCTGCGCTGGGGCCAGACCGCGTTCGACGAGTTCAAGGTCGTCCCCCCGGGCACCGGCATCGTCCACCAGGTCAACATCGAGCACCTGGCGCGCACGGTCATGGTCCGGGGCGGCCAGGCCTACCCCGACACCCTCGTCGGCACCGACTCGCACACCACCATGGTCAACGGCCTGGGCGTGCTGGGCTGGGGCGTCGGCGGCATCGAGGCCGAGGCCGCGATGCTCGGCCAGCCGGTCTCCATGCTCATCCCGCGCGTCGTCGGCTTCAAGCTGACCGGTGAGCTCAAGCCGGGCACCACCGCCACCGACCTGGTGCTCACGATCACCGAGATGCTGCGCAAGCACGGCGTCGTCGGCAAGTTCGTGGAGTTCTATGGCGAGGGCGTCGCCGCCACCTCGCTGGCCAACCGCGCCACCATCGGCAACATGTCGCCGGAGTTCGGCTCCACCGCCGCGATCTTCCCGATCGACGGCGAGACGCTGAACTACCTGAAGCTGACCGGCCGCTCCGAGCAGCAGGTCGCGCTCGTCGAGGCGTACGCCAAGGAGCAGGGCCTCTGGCTCGACCCGGCCGCCGAGCCCGACTTCTCCGAGAAGCTGGAGCTGGACCTCTCCACGGTCGTCCCCTCCATCGCCGGCCCGAAGCGCCCGCAGGACCGCATCGTCCTCGCGAACGCCGCCCAGCAGTTCTCCCAGGACGTGCGCAACTACGTCTCGGACGACTCCGAGGCGGGCAAGGAGTCCTTCCCGGCCTCCGACGCCCCGGCCGTCTCCAACGGCGTCCCGTCGAACCCGGTCACCGTGACCGCCCCCGACGGCACGACCTACCAGATCGACCACGGCGCCGTCACCGTCGCCGCGATCACCTCCTGCACCAACACCTCGAACCCGTACGTGATGGTCGCCGCCGCGCTCGTCGCGAAGAAGGCCGTCGAGAAGGGCCTGACCCGCAAGCCGTGGGTCAAGACCACCCTCGCCCCGGGCTCGAAGGTCGTCACCGACTACTTCGACAAGGCGGGCCTGACCCCCTACCTCGACAAGGTCGGCTTCAACCTCGTCGGCTACGGCTGCACCACCTGCATCGGCAACTCCGGCCCGCTGCCGGAGGAGGTCTCCAAGGCCGTCAACGACCACGACCTGGCCGTGACGTCCGTGCTCTCCGGCAACCGGAACTTCGAGGGCCGGATCAACCCGGACGTCAAGATGAACTACCTGGCGTCCCCGCCGCTGGTGGTCGCCTACGCGCTGGCCGGCTCCATGAAGGTGGACATCACCACCGAGGCGCTGGGCGCCGACCAGGACGGCAACCCGGTCTACCTCAAGGACATCTGGCCGACCGAGGCCGAGGTCAACGACGTCGTCGCCAACGCCATCGGCGAGGACATGTTCAACAAGTCCTACAGCGACGTCTTCGCCGGCGACGCCCAGTGGCAGGCGCTGCCGATCCCGACCGGCAACACCTTCGAGTGGGACAGCGAGTCCACCTACGTCCGCAAGCCCCCGTACTTCGAGGGCATGGAGATGGAGCCGGCCCCGGTCGCCGACATCACCGGCGCCCGCGTCCTGGCCAAGCTCGGCGACTCGGTGACGACGGACCACATCTCGCCCGCCGGCGCCATCAAGGCCGACACCCCGGCCGGCCAGTACCTCACGGAGCACGGCGTCGCGCGCCGTGACTTCAACTCCTACGGCTCGCGCCGTGGCAACCACGAGGTCATGATCCGCGGCACGTTCGCCAACATCCGCCTGCGCAACCAGATCGCGCCGGGCACCGAGGGCGGCTACACCCGCGACTTCACGCAGGCCGACGGTCCCGTCTCCTTCATCTACGACGCCTCGCGCAACTACATTGCGCAGGGCACCCCGCTCGCGATCCTCGCGGGCAAGGAGTACGGCTCCGGCTCGTCCCGCGACTGGGCCGCCAAGGGCACCGCGCTGCTCGGCGTCAAGGCCGTCATCGCCGAGTCCTACGAGCGCATCCACCGCTCGAACCTCATCGGCATGGGCGTCCTGCCGCTCCAGTTCCCGGAGGGCCAGTCCGCCGAGTCCCTCGGTCTGACCGGCGAGGAGGCCTTCTCCTTCACCGGCGTCGAGGAGCTCAACAACGGCACCACCCCGCGCACGGTCAAGGTCACCACCGACACCGGTGTGGAGTTCGACGCGGTGGTCCGCATCGACACCCCCGGTGAGGCGGACTACTACCGCAACGGCGGCATCATGCAGTACGTGCTGCGGAACCTCATCCGCAAGTAAGCGGTACGGCACGGCAGCACGAACGAGGGCCGCACTCCCCGGAGCTGGGGGGTGCGGCCCTCGCGTTGCCCGCCGTCGACGGCGGCGGGACGGCCGACTACGGGTGCGGCGGCGCGAGAAGCTCCAGTTCGGCCAGCTCGGCCCGGTTCCCGCAGACGATCCGGTAGTGCCGGTACGTCCCGGGCGAACGGAGCGAGAAGGCGCGGGTCTGGCGGTCCCATGCGAAGGTCTCGCCGGACCTTTGGTCCAGTTCCGTCCAGTTCTTCCCGTCCTGCGAGCCCTCCACCACCCAGGCGTCCGGCGCCCGCGCGCGGTCCGCCGAGGTGAGCGTGTACTGGAGGGCCCGGACCGGTCCCGCCACCGGCAGCTCCGCGGAGGTGAACTCGGCGGACGTGGCGGAGGAGTTGTCGAAGAGCGGGCCCGCGGGCGTCGTCACGTCCCGGGGCGGTGCCGGGACCTTGTCGTCCCGGGTGATCGAGGTGGGCGCGGCGTCCGGGCCGGTGGCCCAGGCGGAGGGGTGCGGGCCCATCGCGAAGTCCAGGGTGCCGCCGCGGGCGAGCAGCGCGTGCGGCAGGGCGGTGGAGTTCCACGGCTTGCCGTCGACCCGCAGGCCCTGCACATAGACGTTCCGGGCGCTGTTGCGGGGCGCGTTGATCACCAGGTCGCGGCCGTTCTCCAGGTGGACCGTGGCCTTGGTGAACAGCGGCGAGCCCACCGCGTACTCGCCCTGGCCCATCACCAGCGGATAGAACCCCAGGGCGCTGAAGACGTACCAGGCGGACATCTCGCCGTTGTCCTCGTCTCCCGGATACCCCTGGCCGATCTCGCTGCCGAGGTAGAGCCGGGAGAGCACCTCGCGGACCTTCGCCTGGGTCTTGTACGGCTGCCCGGCCGCGTCGTAGAGGTAGGCGATGTGGTGGGAGGGCTGGTTGCTGTGCCCGTACATCCCCATCCGGACGTCGCGGGCCTCGGTCATCTCGTGGATGACGTCGCCGTAGGAGCCGGCGAACTGCTTGGCGGCGGTCTCCGGGGTGCTGAAGTAGGCGTCCAGTTTCTTCGCCAGGCCGGCCCGGCCGCCGTAGAGGTCGGCCAGTCCGCGGGTGTCCTGCGGGGCGGCGAAGGCGAAGGTCCAGGCATTGGTCTCGGTGTAGTCGTAGCCCCAGACCCGCGGGTCGAAGCGGTCCGGCGACAGCCGCCAGGCGCCCTGGGCGTTCTTGCCCTGGAAGAAGCCGACACGGTCGTCGAAGAGCCGTACGTAGTTCTGCGCCCGGCCCAGGAAGTACGCCGACTCCTCCTTGTAGCGGGGGTTGTGGGTCCTGGCGTAGAGGGCCTCTCCCATCCGGGCGATGCCGAAGTCGTTGAGGTAGCCCTCCAGCGCCCAGGACGCGCCCTCGCGGGTGTCGGTGCTGGTGTAGCCGAGGAACGGTGCGGTGTCCATGCCCTTGCGGCCGACGCCGGGGGACGGCGGGGCGACGGTGGCGTTCTTCACCGCCGCGTCGTAGGCGGCCGCCGCGTCGAAGGGCACGCCCTTGACGTAGGCGTCGGCGAACGCGACGTCGGAGCTGGTGCCGGTCATCAGGTCCGCGTAGCCGGGTGAGGACCAGCGGGAGATCCAGCCGCCGTCCTTGTACTGCTGGACGAAGCCGTCGACCATCTTCCCGGCGCGCCCGGGGGTGAGCAGGGAGTAGGCGGGCCAGGTGGTGCGGTAGGTGTCCCAGAAGCCGTTGTTGACGTACACCGTGCCGTCGACGATCTTCGCGCCGGTGTGCGTGGGGGTGTCCTGGCCGGCCGGCGGGGAGAACGGGCTGGCGTAGCGGGTGCGCGAACCGACCTGCTCCGAACCGGAGTTGGGGTAGAGGTAGAGCCGGTACAGGCTGGAGTAGAGCGTGGTCAGCTGGTCGCGACTGGCGCCCTGGACCTCGATCCGGCCCAGCAGCGCGTCCCACTGGGCGCGGGCGCGGTCCCGGACGCCTGCGAAGGAGGTGCCGTCCGGGATCTCCCGGTCGAGGTTGGCCTTCGCCTGGTCGACGCCGATCAGCGAGGTGGCCAGGCGCAGCGTCACGGTGCGGTCGGCGCCCGGCCGCAGCTTCAGATAGCCGGTGACGTCCTTGCCGCCGCCGCCCTCCAGCGATCCGCCCGCGGTGACCGGCGTGTCCACCACGCCGTAGACGAACAGCCGGCCGGCGCCGACCGAGAGCCCGCTGCGGACGTCGGAGTAGCCGCTGATCACGCCGTGCGCGGCGTCCAGGGTGAGGCCGCCCTTGTTGCTCACGTTGTCGAAGAGCAGGTTGGCGTCGGCGCCGGGGAAGGTGAAGCGCATCAGCGCGGCGTGGTCGCTCGGCGCGATCTCGGCCCGCAGCCCGTTGTCGAAGGTCACCGCGTACTGGTACGGCCGCGCGGTCTCGTGCTCGTGGTGGAAGGGCAGCGCGCGTCCGGTGCGCGAGGCGCCCGGGGTGCCGGCCGCGGTGGACGGCATCACCTGGAAGGTCTGCCGGTCGCCCATCCAGGGGCTCGGCTCGTGACTGGCGCCGAACGCCTGGAGGGTGGGGAGGTTGTCGGCGTTGTTCTTCCGCGCGTACTCGTAGAGCCAGTCGGTGGAGCCGGCGTTGGTCACCGGGGTCCAGAACGTGAAGCCGTTCGGCACCGCGGTGGCGGGGAAGGTGTTGCCGCGCGAGAAGCCGCCGCTGGAGAGGGTGCCGCGGGTGGTGACGGCGTAGTCGGAGAGGTGGGCGAGCGGCTTCTCCGGCGCCTTGGGGCCGATGGCGAGGTCGTCGAGCCAGCCGCGGAAGGCGGGTGCGGTGCGCGGCGCCCGGGGCGCGTCGTAGGCGAGCAGGACCCGGGCGATGGTCTTGCCGGCGGCGACCGCGCCGATCCGGGACTCGCGGTTGTTCCACTGGTTGACGTAGAGCGTCTTGGCGGCGGCCTGGCCCTGCGGGGTCAGCGGCGCCCCGTACTGGTCGGTCGCGGCCAGCTGGCTCAGGTACGTCCCGTCGGTGAAGGCCAGGTCGACCGCGACATGGGTGGCCGGATAGTCCAGGTCGGTCGCGGCCAGCTCCGGGAAGAGCTTGTACGACAGCGTCGTCGCGGGGGTGACGGGGAGGTGGACGGCGAAGAGCTTGTTGTACGAGTAGGCCCGGCCGGCGGCGGTGTGGGTGCCGGCGTAGCGCAGCGCATGGCCGCCGGTGAAGCCCGCGTGGGCCTTGGCGGTGGGGGAGTCGGCGGGGCCGGTGCCGGGTGCGGTGCTCATCCCGGGGGCGCCAGGGGTGATGCCGGGGGTGACGCCGGAGGTCTTCGGCCGGCCGTCCGGGCCGGTCTCGACGGTGTCGGTCCAGTCGGGTGCCGGCTGGCCGGGTTCGAAGGAGGAGTGGAACTCCGTTGCGCTGTGCGGTGGTCGGGGCGGCGCGGCCTGGGCCGCGCCGGTGGCGCCCGGCGCGGTCAGGACGAGCAGGGTGGCCGCCGCGAGGGCGGCGGGGCGGGCGATCCTCCGCAGTGGACTGTGCCGGTGTCTGTGCCGCACGCGAGCCCTCTCAACGGGATTGACATCGTTGTCAGTTGTGTAGTGCAGAGATAAGTAAGGTGCGCGTGGGGGTGGGTGTCAAGGGTGCGACGGGAGCGGGAGCGGTCGGGCCGCCACGGGGTCCGGGATGCGGGCGAAGGCGCATGCCGGAGAGGTCTCAACTAGGGAAAGACTCCCGGCCAACTCGGTATCCGATCTTGCCCGTTCGGCCGGAAGTGGACTATACCTGTCGGCGTCCGAAACCGGTCGTACGTCTGCCGGGTCGGATTCCGGGGGGAAGGCGGGGAGGGACGCGATTTCCCCGCATTTCCCTTGGGCGTGTCGTCGAACCGATGACGTTCGGCCGGAGGCCGGGCCGTGCGGCGTCTGGTGCGTGCGATCGCAAGGCGGAGGGCTGTCTCGATACCGGGGTATCGGGGTAGTCCGACAACGCGGCGAGCGTGCGTGCCAGGCGTCGCACGGCAGGCGCCCGTTTGACGACACGCCTGGCGCGCCCGGTTGCACATCCCGTACCACTCAGCTTCATCTGACCCGCGGTGCCGGGGTGGCTCCGGTACACCGCCTGAGTCCTGAAGAAGGCGAGGACTTGAGCATGGGATCCACCTCTGAAGTAGGCCGTCGCGATCTGGTCAAGCGGGCCGCCGCGTTGGGAATTTTCGCGGTTCCGGCCATGGGTGCCCTCTCGGCCTGTGCCACCGGGGGCGGTGGCGGCTCCGAGGACGGCACCAAGAACAAGGGCGCCACCTCCGCCAAGAATCCGCTCGGCGTGAAGAACGGGGTGCCGCTGGAGGCCTTCATCTTCAAGGGCGGACTGGGCGACCAGTACGCCAAGGACGCCGAGGCCGACTACGGCAAGACCTATGGCGTCACGGTCAAGCACACCGGCACCCAGCAGATCGGTCCCAAACTCCAGCCGCGCTTCGCCGGCGGCAATCCCCCCGATGTGATCGACAACTCCGGCGCCGACCACCTCGACATGAACAAGCTGTCCGCACAAGGGCAGTTGCAGGATCTCACCGCACTGCTCGACGCCCCGTCGCTGGACGACCCGAAGAAGAAGGTCCGGGACACGCTCTACCCCAGCACCATCGAAAAGGGCAAGCACAAGGACGCCTTCGACGTCTTCTACTACGCCTTCACGGTCTACGGCACGTGGTATTCGAGCAAGGTGCTCAAGGACAAGGGCTGGGAATACCCCACGTCCTTGGACGACATGGTCAAGCTCTGCGCCGAGATCAAGAAGGCGGGGATCGCGCCCTGGACGTATCCGGGGAAGTATCCCTACTACGTCCACTTCAACATGTTCGCCCAGATAGCCAAGATCGGCGGTCTGGACAAGTGGATCGCCATCGACAACCTGGAGCCGAACGCCTGGACCTCCAACGACGCGGTCAAGCAGGTCGTCGGGCACTACGAGGAACTGGCCGCCAAGGGCTACTTTCTGGCGGGCAGTCAGGGCATGACGCACATCCAGGCGCAGACCGCCTGGACCCGCGGCAAGGCGGTCTTCATCCCCAACGGCTCCTGGGTGGAGAACGAGGCCGCGCCGACCACCCCGGCCGACTTCGAGATGACCGTCGGCCCGCTCTTCGACGGCGGCAGCGGCGACAAGCTGCCGCACGGCACGCTGCGCGCCGAGCCCAGCGAGCCGTTCATCGTCGCCAAGGGCGGGAAGAATCCCATCGGCGGAATGGAACTGCTGCGGATGATGCTGTCCAAGAAGCACGCGCAGAATTTCGCCACCAAGGTCAAGTCGCTCACCGCCCTGCGGGGCGCGACCGACGGAATGCAGCTCTCGCCGGGCCTCGCCTCGGCCGCCAAGGCGGTCAAGGAGGGCGGGCAGAACCTCCTGATGATCCAGCTCCAGGAGTGGTATCCGCAGCTCACCGACGAAAAGCTCGGCGGTCTGACCAGCCAGCTGCTCACCGGTGACCTCAAGGCCGCCGAGTGGATCAAGAAGGCGCAGGAGTACGCGGACGCGATCGCCAAGGACAGCTCCGTCACCAAGTTCCACCGCACCGCCTGAGCCGGGCTTTCCGACCGGGATTCGCGTCCACGTACCACCGCTGACGAGGGAGGGCCGGGGAGCTCATGCGACACGGCAAGTACCGATTCATCGTGGGGTTCCTGGCCCTGCCCCTGTTGATCTACGGCATCTTCGTGATCTCGCCGTTCGTCCAGGCGTTCCAGATATCCACCACCGAATGGAGCGGCCTGCGCGGCACCGCCAAGAGCGTCGGGCTGGCCAACTACGGAAAACTGCTGCACAGCGACGATTTCTGGAATGCGCTCCAACACAACGTCATCATGCTGGTGTTGGTGCCGATCGCGACGCTGGCGCTGGGACTGTTCTTCGCCTTCATGCTGAACGTCGGCGGCCGCTCCCGGCGCGGTGCGGTCATCACCGGCGTCCGCGGCGCGACGTTCTACAAATTCGTCTACTTCTTCCCGCAGGTCATCTCGATCACCATCATCTCGGTGATCTGGTTCAACATCTACAATCCCGATCCGCACGACGGCATGCTCAACTCGCTGCTCGGCGCGGTGGGTCTGGATTCCCTCCAGAGCGCCTGGCTGGGGGAGGGGAGCCTGGCCCTGGCCTGCATCATGGTGGTGATGGTCTGGGCGAACGTCGGCTTCTACGTCGTGCTGTTCTCCGCCGCCATGGCCTCCATCCCCCGGGAGATCTACGAGGCCGCGCTGCTGGACGGCGCCAACCGCTTCCACACCTTCTTCCGGATCACCCTTCCGCTGCTGTGGGACACCGTGCAGACGGGCTGGGTCTACATGGGCATCATCGCGATGGACGCGTTCGCGCTGGTGCAGATCATGTCCGTCAACGTGGGCGGTCCGGACGGCGCGACCGACGTCGTCCCGCTCCGCCTCTACCTAACCGCCTTCCGCGACAGTCAGTTCGGCTACGCGGCGGCGATGGGCGTCGCCATGCTCGTCGTCACGCTGCTGTTCGCCGCCCTCACGATGCGCTTCGCGCGCCGTGAGCGGATCGAGTTCTAGGGACAGGGCGCATGACGACACCGACCACGCAGGCGCGATCGCGCCGGACCGCCGAGGGCGGCACGCTCAACGTCTTCTCGCACGGCATCCTCGTCATCTGGGCGCTGATGGTGGGCCTGCCGCTGCTGTGGGTGCTGTGGAGCTCCTTCAAGAGCAGCGGCGCCATCCTCACCTCCCCCTGGTCGCTCCCGGGGAAGCTGCACTTCGAGAACTGGGCCAACGCCTGGGAGAAGGCCAACATCGGCCGGATGTTCCTCAACACCCTGATCGTGGTGGGCGGTTCGCTCACCGGCACGATGGTGCTGGGGTCCATGGCGGGCTATGTCCTGGCCCGCTTCGAGTTCCCCGGCAACCGCCTCGTCTACTACCTCTTCGTCGCCGGGATGTCCTTCCCGGTCTTCATGCTGGTGATCCCGCTGTTCTTCGTGCTGCGGGACTTCCCCGGCGTCCCGCTGCTGGCGACGTACCCCGGCCTGATCCTGGTCTACATCGCCTATTCGCTGCCGTTCACGGTCTTCTTCATGACGTCGTTCTTCCGCACCCTGCCGACCTCCATCGCGGAGGCGGCGATGATCGACGGTGCCTCGCACATGAGGACGTTCTTCCAGGTCATGCTGCCGATGGCCAAGCCGGGCCTGATCAGCGTGGGGATCTTCAACTTCCTGGGGCAGTGGAACCAGTACCTGCTGCCGATGGTCCTCAACCAGGACGAGAGCAAGTACGTGCTCACCCAGGGCCTGGCCAACCTCGCGCTCCAGCAGGGTTACCAGGGTGACTGGGGCGGGCTGATGGCAGGCATGATGATCGCGATGCTGCCGGTGCTGCTCGTCTACATGATCTTCCAGCGGCAGGTGCAGTCCGGGCTGACGGCCGGTGCGCTGAAGTAGCGCCTTCGGGCGCCCAAGGGCGGTTCCCCACCAGGGGGAACCGCCCTTCCCGCATGCCCGGAGGCCGCCGATTCCGCCCGGGCTCAACGCCTTGACGAGACTTCCCCGCTGGAGTTCTTCTTAGAGTTCACATGTTGAAATCGGTTGCCGTCCCCCGATGACGTGGGTGCGGCCGGCGGGCAGTCGTCGCACTGCCCGCCCCAGGCGGGAGTGGATGAGTCGATGGAGACTCCGGGGTCGCAGTCCTCGCTGCACCGGGCCAATCTGGAGCGGGTCGTCCGCGCGGTGCGCATGGCGGGCTCGCTCACCCAGGCGGAGATCGCCCGGAGCACAGGGCTGTCCGCGGCCACCGTCTCGAACATCGTTCGCGAGTTGAAGGACGGCGGGACCGTCGAGGTGACGCCCACCTCGGCGGGCGGCCGCCGGGCGCGCAGCGTCTCGCTCTCCGGCGACGCCGGGATCGTCGTCGGCGTCGACTTCGGCCACTCCCACCTGCGGGTGGCGGTCGGCAACCTCGCCCACGAGGTGCTCGCCGAGGAGGCCGAGCCGATCGATGTGGACGCCTCCGCCGCCGAGGGCTTCGACCGGGCGGAACAGCTGGTCAGCCGGCTGATCGAGCGGACCGGGGTCGATCCTGCCAAGGTCATCGGCGTGGGCCTGGGCGTCCCCGGCCCCATCGACGTGGAGTCCGGCACCCTGGGCTCGACCGCGATCCTGCCGGGCTGGTCCGGGACCAAGCCCGGCGCGGAGCTGTCCGAGCGGCTCGGTGTGCCGGTGCACGTCGACAACGATGCCAACCTCGGTGCGCTCGGCGAGCTGGTGTGGGGCGGCGGCCGCGGCGCGGCGGACCTGGCGTACATCAAGGTCGCCAGCGGGGTCGGCGCCGGGCTGGTGATCAGCGGCCAGATCTACCGCGGTCCGGGCGGTACGGCCGGCGAGATCGGGCACATCACCCTGGACGAGTCCGGCCCGGTCTGCCGCTGCGGCAACCGCGGCTGCCTGGAGACCTTCACCGCCGCCCGCTACGTCCTCCCGCTCCTCCAGCCGAGCCACGGCGCCGACCTGACGATGGCGCGGGTGGTCCAGCTGGCCCGCGAGGGCGATCCGGGCTGCCGGCGGGTCATCGCGGACGTGGGCCGGCACATCGGCAGCGGCGTGGCCAACCTGTGCAATCTGCTCAACCCCAGCCGGGTGGTGCTCGGCGGCGACCTCGCCGAGGCCGGTGAGCTGGTGCTCGGGCCGATCCGGGAGTCGGTGTCGCGGTACGCGATCCCCAGCGCCGCACGGCAGTTGGGCATCGTGACGGGCACGCTCGGGGGCCGCGCCGAGGTGTTGGGCGCGCTCGCCCTGGTGCTGAGCGAGATGGGCGACTCGACCCTGCTCGACGGCGTACGGGGGGCGGACGCCCCTGCCATAGCGTGACCGGCATGAGTTCATCCCCCAAACGCATGGCACCGTTGTCATCTCGTTAAGGATTTACTCCTTGACGGTGCGCTTGCGGCCGAGTTGACTCGCTGCCACCTCGGCCGCAACGACGCGGCCACGTCAGGGAGGCAACCCCCAATGAATGTGTGGACGCGTCGCGTCGTCATAGGTACCGCCGCCGTCTCGATGGCGCTGTCCGTGGCCGCCTGCGGCAAGGCCGGCGACGGCGGCAAGAGCGGCGGCGACGGCAAGACCATCGGCCTGCTGCTGCCGGAGAACAAGACCACCCGCTACGAGACCTTCGACCGCCCGCTGATCACCAAGAAGATCCAGGCGCTCTGCAGTGACTGCCAGGTCAAGTACAACAACGCCGACCAGGACACCCAGAACCAGAAGAAGCAGTTCGACGCCCTGATCACCCAGGGCGTCAAGGTGATCGTCCTGGACCCGGTCGACTACAAGGCCACCAAGTCCTGGGTCAACGAGGCCGCCAAGAAGGGCGTCAAGGTCGTCGCGTACGACCGCCTGGCCGAGGGCGAGATCTCCGCCTACGTCTCCTACGACAACGAGAAGATCGGCCGCCTCCAGGGCGAGGCGCTGGTCAAGGCGCTCGGCGACAAGGCCAAGGACAGCAATGTCGTCATGATCAACGGCTCGCCGACCGACGCCAACGCCCCGTTCTTCAAGCGCGGCGCCCACAGCGTCCTGGACAAGCAGGTCAAGAAGGTCGTCTACGAGCAGGACATCCCGGACTGGTCGCCGGACGAGGCCAACAAGAAGATGAGCGCGGCCATCGACTCCCTCGGCAAGGACGGCTTCCAGGGCGTCTACTCCGCCAACGACGGGATGGCCGGCGGCATCATCACCGCCCTCAAGCAGCAGGGCGTCTCCGTGCCGGTCGGGGGCCAGGACTCCGAACTCGCCGGTCTCCAGCGGGTTCTCAAGGGCGACCAGGCGTTCACCATCTACAAGCAGATCAAGCCGCAGGCCGACACCACGGCCGAGATCGCGGTCCGGCTGCTCAAGGGCGAGAAGTTCGACTCCCTGACGCCCACCAAGGTCGACAGCCTCAGCGGGGAGGTCAAGGGCATTCCCGCGAAGCTCTTCGACGCCCAGGTCGTGACCAAGGACAACGTCGAGGACACGATCATCAAGGACAAGGTCTACCAGGCGAGCCAGCTCTGCACCGGTGACGTCAAGGCGGCCTGCACGGCTGCGGGCATCAAGTAGCGCGGGCGGCGGGCCCGTTCACCCGCCCCGCCCCGGCCCGGCAGCCGAACGGCCGCCGCGCCGGGGCCCCGCACCCCCCGCACCCGTACCACCATTCCCGCCGCAGCGACGGCGGTGAAGGAGATGATTCACGTGTCCGCTCCGCCCGTGCTGGCGTTGCGCGGCGTCTCCAAGCGGTTCGGCGCCGTCCAGGCGCTCACCGACGTCACGCTGGAGATCCACGCCGGTGAGGTGGTCGCCCTCGTCGGCGACAACGGCGCCGGAAAGTCCACCCTGGTCAAGACCATCTCGGGCGTCCACCCGGTCGACGACGGCGCCATCGAGTGGCAGGGCGCGCCGGTCCGCATCGGCAAGCCGCACGACGCCCAGGAGCTCGGCGTCGCCACCGTCTACCAGGACCTCGCGCTCTGCGACAACCTCGACGTCGTCGCCAACCTCTACCTCGGCAACGAGCTCCGCACCGCCGGCGTCCTCGACGAGATCGCCATGGAGAAGCGGGCCAAGGAGCTGCTGGACACCCTGTCCATCCGGATTCCCAGCGTCCGGATTCCGGTGGCCGCGCTCTCCGGCGGTCAGCGGCAGGTCGTCGCCATCGCCCGCGCGCTGATCGGCGAGCCGAAGGTCGTCATCCTCGACGAGCCGACCGCGGCCCTCGGCGTCGAGCAGACCGCCCAGGTCCTCGACCTCGTCGAGCGGCTCCGCGAGCGGGACCTCGGCGTCATCCTGATCAGCCACAACATGGCCGACGTGCTGGCGGTCGCGGACCGGGTCGCGGTGCTCCGGCTGGGCCGCAACAACGGTGTCTTCGATGTCGCGGACACCTCCCACGAAGAGATCATCGCCGCCATCACCGGCGCCTCGGACAACGCCGTCACCCGCCGCAGGGCGCGCACCGGCCAGCTCAAGAAGGAGGCCGGGGCGTGAGTGAGCAGCAGACCACCGAGGCGGCACCGCAGTCCCCGCAGCCGGCCGCCGTCGACCCCCGGCTGCTGGTCAGGGAGAAGGGGTTCGCCGGCTACCTGGAGGAGTTCACCCGCCGGATCCGCGGCGGTGAGCTGGGGTCCCTGCCGGTCATCGTCGGCCTGATCGTCATCGCGGTCGTCTTCCAGTTCAAGAACAGCAGCTTCCTGTCCGCCGACAGCCTCGCCAACATCGGTGTCTACACCGCCGGTCTGGGCATCATGGCGGTCGGCATCGTCTTCGTCCTGCTGCTCGGTGAGATCGATCTCTCCGTCGGCTCGGTCGCGGGCGTGGGCGCGGCCGTCTGGGCTGTGTTGAGCGTCACTCATGGCGTCAACGACTGGCTGGCGGTCGTGATCGCGGTGGCCGCCGGCGCCGCCATCGGCGCCCTCCACGGGTTCTTTTTCGCCAAGATCGGCGTGCCTGCCTTCGTCGTCACCCTGGCCGGCTTCCTCGGCTGGAGCGGTCTGCAGATCTGGCTGATGGGCAAGGAAGGCTCCATCAACACGCCCAGCGGCAGTGTGGTGGAGAGCCTCACCGGCTACTACTTCGAGGACAAGGGCGCCGCCTACGGCCTGGCGCTGGTCGCGGTCCTGGCGTACGCGGGCTCGCTGCTGCTGGACACCCGGCGCCGCCGGGCCGCCGCCCTGCCGTCCCGGCCGCTGAGCGAGATCCTGCTGCGCACCGGCGTGGTCGCGGTGCTCGCCTTCGTCGTCGCCTACGTCCTCAACGAGCCGGCCGGCGCCCGCGGTCTGCCGCTGGCCCTGGTGCTCTTCCTCGCCGTCCTGGTCCTGGCCGACTTCGTGGTGCGCCGCACCAGCTACGGCCGGCAGATCTTCGCGGTCGGCGGCAACGCCGAGGCGGCCCGCCGGGCCGGTATCAGCGTGGCCCGGGTCCGGATCACCGTCTTCGCGATCTCCGGGATGCTCGCCGCCTTCGGCGGCCTGTTCATCGCCAGCCTCTCCGGCGGCGCCACCAAGAACCTCGGCTCCGGCAACACCCTGATGAACGTCATCGCGGCGGCGGTCATCGGCGGCACCAGCCTCTTCGGCGGACGCGGCAAGATCTGGTCCGCGCTGCTGGGCATGCTGGTCATCCAGTCGATCCAGCAGGGCCTGAACCTGCTCGGCATGGCCAGTGAGATCCAGTACATGATCACCGGCGCGGTGCTGCTGGCCGCCGTGGTGATCGACTCGGTGTCGCGACGGACCCAGAAGACCGCCGGGCGCACCTAGGCGCGGGCAGTCGGGCGGCTGCGGCGGCGTCGCGGGCGCACCCGGCTGCACGCTCTCTGACAAAACGGTGGAAAACGGCCCCTGTCGGACGCGTTTCGTACGCGCTCCGGTGGGGGCCGCGCCGCGTCCAGGGGCCACGGGGGCGGCTGGAAAACGGCGTTCGGGGCGACTGTCACCCAAGTGGCATGCATCGTGAGGCCCGGCCGCGCCGGCCGCGGACGCAACATTAGACTCATCTGATCGGCAAGCTCGACCTACGGCAGCAAGGAGGCATGGGGTGGCATTGCTGACCCGTATCAAGGGGCCGCGCGACCTGGACCGGCTCTCGCCCGAGCAGCTCACGCAGCTGGCGGGGGAGATCCGCGGCTTCCTCGTCGACGCGGTCTCCAAGACCGGCGGACACCTCGGCCCGAACCTCGGCGTGGTCGAACTGACCATCGCCCTGCACCGCGTCTTCCATTCCCCCAAGGACAAGGTCCTGTGGGACACCGGACACCAGTCCTACGTCCACAAGCTGCTGACCGGCCGCCAGGACTTTTCCAAGCTCAAGGCCAAGGGCGGCCTCTCCGGCTACCCCTCCCGTGCCGAATCCGAGCACGACGTCATCGAGAACAGCCACGCCTCCACCGTGCTGGGCTGGGCCGAGGGCATCGCCAAGGCCCACGAGGTCCGCGGCACGGACGACCGGGTGGTGGCCGTCATCGGTGACGGCGCCCTCACCGGCGGTATGGCCTGGGAGGCGCTCAACAACATCGCCGCCGCCAAGGACCGCCCGCTGGTCATCGTCGTCAACGACAACGAGCGCTCCTACGCGCCGACCATCGGCGGCCTGGCCAACCACCTCGCCACCCTGCGCACCACCGACGGCTACGAGCGCTTCCTGGCCCGCGGGAAGGACATCCTGGAGCGCACCCCGGTCGTCGGCAAGCCGCTCTACGAGACCCTGCACGGCGCCAAGAAGGGCCTGAAGGACTTCATCGCCCCGCAGGGCATGTTCGAGGACCTGGGCCTGAAGTACGTCGGCCCGATCGACGGCCACGACATCGAGGCGCTGGAGTCCGCGCTGGCCCGCGCCAAGCGCTTCGGCGGCCCGGTGATCGTCCACTGCCTGACCGAGAAGGGCCGCGGCTACAAGCCGGCCCTCCAGGACGAGGCCGACCGCTTCCACGCCGTCGGCAAGATCCACCCGGACACCGGCCTGCCGATCTCCTCCGGCGGCAAGGACTGGACGTCCGTCTTCGGCGACGAGATGGTCGAGCTCGGCAAGGAGCGCGAGGACATCGTCGCCATCACGGCGGCCATGCTCCAGCCGGTCGGCTTGGAGAAGTTCGCCAAGCAGTTCCCGGACCGGGTCTACGACGTCGGCATCGCCGAGCAGCACGCCGCGGTCTCCGCCGCCGGTATGGCCACCGCCGGGCTGCACCCGGTCTTCGCGGTCTACGCCACCTTCCTCAACCGCGCCTTCGACCAGGTCCTGATGGACGTCGCGCTGCACCGGTGCGGCGTCACCTTCGTCCTGGACCGGGCCGGTGTCACCGGCACCGACGGCGCCTCGCACAACGGCATGTGGGACATGTCGATCCTCCAGGTCGTCCCCGGCCTGCGGATCGCCGCGCCGCGCGACGCCGACCAGGTGCGCGCCCAGCTGCGGGAGGCCGTCGAGGTCGACGACGCGCCCACCGTGGTGCGCTACTCCAAGGGCGCGGTCGGCCCGGCCGTCGAGGCGGTCGGGCGGGTCGGCGGCATGGACGTGCTGCGCGAGCCCGCCGCCGCCGGGCGGCCCGACGTCCTGCTGGTGTCGGTCGGTGCGCTCGCCCCGATGTGCCTGGAGGTCGCCGACCTGCTCGACAAGCAGGGCATCTCCACCACCGTCGTCGACCCCCGCTGGGTCAAGCCGGTCGACGAGGCGCTGCCGGGCCTGGCCGCGAAGCACCGGCTGGTGGTCACCGTCGAGGACAACATCCGTACCGGCGGCGTCGGTTCGGCCGTCGCCCAGGCGCTCCGGGACGCCGGTGTGGACGTCCCGCTGCGCGACTTCGGCATCCCCGAGCGGTTCCTGGACCACGCCTCCCGCAAGGAGGTCATGGCGGAGATCGGGCTCACCGCCCCGGACATCGCCCGCCAGGTGACCGGTCTGGTCGCCAAGATGGACAACCGGGACGACGACGCCGAGGTGGCCCCGAAGGCCGCGGACCCCGCCGGCACCGCGGAGAGTGGCGCCGGCGCGGCCGAGCCCGCCGAGGTGGCCAGCGACTGACCCGCGCCCCGTACCGCCCGATGGGCCGGCCGGACATCCGCACGGATGTTCCGACCGGCCCATCGGCCTCTCCGGGGTTCCCACCCATCGGGTGAATCCCCGGTCCCCGAAGGCCCGCCGCCGCTGCCCCCTTACGGACATTGCGCAGACTCGGGCAGTTCAGGAGATCGCGAGGGCCGTCCAGGCGGAGGTACGCCCATGAGCACACAGCACGGACCGCGGGGTCAGGCACCGGGCCCCGGGCCGCACCCCCCGCGCATCACGCGCCGCGACCGCGGCGTCCTGCGGACGAAGAGCATCGAGCAGTCGATCCAGGACACCGAGGAGCCGGAGCACGCGCTCAAGAAGTCCCTCTCGGCGCTCGACCTGACCGTCTTCGGCGTGGGTGTGGTCATCGGCACCGGCATCTTCGTCCTCACCGGGAAGATCGCCAAGGAGCAGGCGGGGCCCGCCGTCGCCCTCTCCTTCGTCATCGCCGGTGTGGTCTGCGCGCTGGCGGCGCTGTGCTACGCGGAGTTCGCCTCCACCGTGCCGGTGGCCGGCTCCGCGTACACCTTCTCCTACGCGTCCCTGGGCGAACTGCCCGCCTGGATCATCGGCTGGGACCTGATCCTGGAACTGGCCCTGGGGTGTGCGGTGGTCGCCGTCGGCTGGTCCGGCTATGTGCGCTCGCTGCTGGACTCGGTGGGGGTGCACGTGCCGGCGGCGCTGTCCGGCAGCCACGGCGGGCACTTCGGCTTCGACCTGCTCGCCTGCGTCCTCGTCCTGGTGATCACGGCCGTCCTGGTGCTCGGCATGAAGCTCTCCTCGCAGGTGACGACGGTGGTCGTCGGCGTGAAGGTGACCGTGGTGCTGCTGGTGATCATCGCCGGCGCGTTCCTCATCTCCCCGGAGAACTACCGGCCGTTCATCCCGCCGAGCCGCCCCAGCGCCGTCGGCGGGGGACTGGCCGCACCGCTCTCCCAGCTGATGTTCGGCTTCACCCCGTCCGACTTCGGCGTGATGGGCGTCTTCGCGGCGGCCGCGGTGGTCTTCTTCGCCTTCATCGGCTTCGACATCGTGGCCACCGCGGCCGAGGAGACCCGCGTCCCGCAGCGCGACGTCCCGCGCGGCATCCTCGGCTCCCTGGCCATCTGCACCCTGCTCTACGTCGCCGTCTCCATCGTCGTCACCGGCATGGAGAAGTACTACCGGCTCACCGTCGACGCCCCGCTCGCCGACGCCTTCAAGCACGTCGGCTACCCCTTCTTCGCGGGCCTGATCAGCTTTGGGGCGGCGGTCGGCCTGACCTCGGTCTGCATGATCCTGCTGCTCGGCCAGAGCCGGGTGTTCTTCGCGATGAGCCGGGACGGGCTGCTGCCCCAGGTCTTCTCCCGTGTGCACCCGAAGTTCGGCACCCCGCACCGCTCCACCATCGTGCTCGGTGCCGTCGTCGCGGTGGTCTCCGGCTTCACCTCCATCGACGTGCTGGCCGAACTCGTCAACATCGGGACGCTGTTCGCGTTCGTCGTGGTCGCCGTCGGCGTGGTGCTGCTCCGCCGTTCCCGCCCGGACCTGCCGCGCGCCTTCCGCACGCCGTTCGTCCCGGTGGTGCCGGTGCTGTCGGTGCTCGCCTCGCTGTGGCTGATGCTCAATCTGCCGGCCGAGACCTGGGTCCGCTTCGCGATCTGGATGGCGGCCGGCTTCGTCGTCTACTTCCTCTACGGGCGCCGCAACAGCCGCCTCGCCCGGTACCTGCGGGAACGGGACGCGGCCGGCGCCCGCCCGTAGCGCTCCCGTCCGGGGCCGGCCCGCGGCTGTGGGCCGCGCCCGCCCGTCGGCCCCGCGGCCGCAGACGCCGCGCTGCGCGGCTACGACGCCCCGCGCCGACCCGTTTCCCCGCGGACCGCCCGCGGGCCCGTCACACGGGCGCCCAGCGCCTGTACGCGCTCGCGCAGCCCGCGGTCGGCGGTGACCACCAGGCAGTCCCGGTCCGCGCCCTCGTCGGCCACCAGCGCCACGATCGCGTCGTCGCCGCTGCCCTGCGCCGACACCGCCCGGACGCCCGGTACGGACGCCACCCCGCGCGCCGCGCCCTCCACCACCAGGACCAGCTCCAGCGGCGGCTCGACCAGCCCCGGCAGCCCCGTCGCGGCGCGGTCGGCCAGCGCGTCCCGCAGCCGCTCGGCCGCGCCGCGCCGGTCCCGCCACCAGCCGTCGGGCACCGAGCCGACGACGTTCGCGGCATCGACGACGACCAAGGAATCCATACCGCCAGCCTGCCACGCGCCGCGCCGCCGCCCGCCCTGCGTCCGGGTACGGAACGACGCGCGGACCGGCTCCACCGAGCCGGTCCGCGCGCCAACTACCCAGCTGTGCAGGTCCCTTAGGCGGGAACGCTCGCGACGCCCGGGGCCAGGAACTTCTTGCCGGTCACCCGCTCGGAGACGCCCTCACGGTCCAGGTACGGCGTGATGCCGCCCAGGTGGAAGGGCCAGCCGGCGCCGGTGATCAGGCACAGGTCGATGTCCTGCGCCTCGGCGACCACGCCCTCGTCCAGCATCAGGCCGATCTCCTGCGCGACGGCGTCCAGCACCCGGTCGCGGACCTGCTCCTCGGTCAGCACCGCGTCGCCCTGCTTGAGCAGCGCGGCGACCTCCGGGTCCAGCTCCGGCTTGCCGGAGTCGTAGACGTAGAAGCCGCGCTTGCCGGCCTCGACGACGGCCTTGAGGTTCGGGGAGACCGTGAAGCGCTCCGGGAAGGCGCCGTGCAGCGTCTCGGAGACGTGCAGGCCGATCGCCGGGCCGACCAGCTCCAGCAGCACCAGCGGCGACATGGGCAGGCCCAGGGGCTCGACCGCCTTCTCGGCGACCTCGACCGAGGTGCCCTCGTCGATGACGTTCTGGATCTCGCCCATGAAGCGGGTCAGGATGCGGTTGACGACGAACGCCGGGGCGTCCTTGACCAGCACCGCGGTCTTCTTCAGCGACTTGGCGACCGCGAAGGCGGTGGCCAGCGACGCGTCGTCGGTCTGCTCCGCCCGGACGATCTCCAGCAGCGGCAGGATCGCGACCGGGTTGAAGAAGTGGAAGCCCACGACCCGCTCGGGGTGCTTGAGCTTCGAGGCCATCTCGGTGACCGAGAGGGAGGAGGTGTTGGTGGCGAGGATGGCGTGCGCCGGCACCACCGCCTCGACCTCGGCGAACACCTGCTGCTTGACGCCCATCTCCTCGAAGACGGCCTCGATGACGAAGTCCGCGTCGCCGAAGGCGGCGGCCTTGTCGAGGTGGCCGGAGACCAGGCCCTTGAGGCGGTTCGCCTTGTCCTGGTTGACGCGGCCCTTGAGGAGCAGCTTGTCGATCTCGCCGTGGACGTACGCGACGCCCTTGTCGATCCGCGCCTGGTCGATGTCGGTGAGGACGACCGGGACCTCCAGGCGGCGGGCGAACAGCAGCGCCAGCTGAGAGGCCATCAGACCGGCGCCGACCACGCCCACCTTGGTGACCGGGCGGGCCAGCGACCTGTCCGGCGCACCGGCCGGGCGCTTGGCGCGCTTCTGCACGAGGTTGAACGCGTAGATGCCGGAGCGGAGTTCGCCGCCCATGATGAGGTCGGCCAGCGCCACGTTTTCGAGATCAAACAGCGTCTCGGTGTCGAAGCCCTCGCGGGCGGAGCCCGCGTTCTTGGCGGCCGCGATGATGTCCAGCGCGCGGTAGGCGGCCGGGGCCGCGCCGTGCACCTTGCCGTCCGCGATCGCCTTGCCGCGCTGCACGGCGGCGTCCCACGCCTCGCCGCGGTCCACCTCGGTCCGGTGGACCTCGGTCTCACCGGTCAGCACCGCGGCGGTCCAGTCCAGCGACCGCTCCAGGAAGTCCGCGCCCTCGAAGAGCGCGTCGGCGATGCCGAGCTCGAAGACCTGCTTGCCCTTGAGCTGCTTGTTCTGGTTGAGCGAGTTCTCGATGATGACCGAGATCGCCTTGTCGGCGCCGATGAGGTTCGGCAGCAGCGTGCAGCCGCCCCAGCCGGGCACCAGGCCGAGGAAGACCTCGGGGAGCGAGAAGGCCGGCAGCGCCTTGGAGACGGTGCGGTAGGTGCAGTGCAGACCCGCCTCGACACCGCCGCCCATCGCGGCGCCGTTGTAGTACGCGAAGGTCGGCACGGCCAGCGCGGACAGCCGCTTGAAGACGTCGTGGCCGCCCTTGCCGATGGCCAGTGCGTCCTCGTGGCGGGCCAGCAGCTCGACGCCCTTGAGGTCGGCGCCCACGGCGAAGATGAACGGCTTGCCGGTGAGGCCGATGCCGACGATCTCGCCGGCCGCGGCCTCCTTCTCGACCTGGTCGATCGCGGCGTCGAGGTTCGCCAGCGACTGCGGGCCGAAGGTGGTCGGCTTGGTGTGGTCCAGGCCGTTGTCCAGCGTGATGAGCGCGAACCGGCCCGCGCCCTTGGGCAGGTCGAGGTGGCGCACGTGCGCCTGCGTCACGACCTCGTCCGGGAACAGCGCGGCCGCACCCTTCAACAGCTCAGCGGTGGTGGTCACTTGCCTGCCCCCTTGTGGTGCGGGTTCTCCCAGATAACGGTGCCGCCCATGCCGAAGCCGACGCACATGGTGGTGATGCCGTAGCGGACCTCGGGCTGCTCCTCGAACTGCCGCGCCAGCTGCGTCATCAGACGCACGCCGGAGGACGCCAGCGGGTGGCCGAAGGCGATCGCGCCGCCGTACTGGTTGACGCGCGGGTCGTCGTCGGCGATGCCGTAGTGGTCGAGCAGCGAGAGCACCTGGACGGCGAACGCCTCGTTGATCTCGAACAGGCCGATGTCGTCGATCGTCAGACCAGCCTTGGCCAGGGCCTTCTCGGTCGCCGGGACCGGGCCGATGCCCATCACCTCGGGCTCGACGCCGGCGAAGGCGTAGTCCACCAGGCGCATCTTGACCGGCAGGCCCAGCTCGCGGGCCACGTCCTCGGCGGCGATCAGCGAGGCGGTGGCGCCGTCGTTGAGGCCGGCGGCGTTGCCCGCGGTCACCCGGCCGTGCGGGCGGAACGGGGTCTTCAGGCCGGTGAGGTTCTCCAGCGTGGTGCCCGGGCGCATCGGCTCGTCGGCGGTGGCCAGGCCCCAGCCGAGCTCCCCGCCCTCGGGGGAGGTGCGGCGCACCGAGATCGGCACCAGGTCCTGCTGGATCTTGCCGTCGGCGTACGCCTTGGCGGCCTTCTCCTGGCTGCGCACCGCGTACTCGTCGGCGCGCTGCTTGGTGAGGTGGGGCAGCCGGTCGTGGAGGTTCTCCGCCGTCATGCCCATGAAGAGCGCGGACTCGTCGACCAGCTTCTCCGACACGAAGCGCGGGTTGGGGTCCACGGCCTCGCCCATGGGGTGCCGGCCCATGTGCTCGACACCGCCGGCCACGGCGATGTCGTACGCACCGAAGGCCACGCCGCCGGCGATGCTCGTCACCGCGGTCATCGCACCGGCGCACATCCGGTCCACGGAGAAGCCGGGCACCGACTGCGGCAGCCCCGCCAGGATGGCGGCGGTGCGGCCCAGGGTCAGGCCCTGGTCGCCGATCTGGGTGGTGGCGGCGAGGGCGACCTCGTCGATCCGGGCCGGGTCCAGGTCCGGGTTGCGGCGCAGCAGCTCCCGGATGCACTTGACGACCATGTCGTCGGCGCGGGTCTCGTGGTAGATGCCCTTCGGGCCCGCCTTGCCGAACGGGGTGCGGACGCCGTCGACGAAGACGACGTCCCTAGCGGTACGAGGCACGTTGGCTCTCCTCCAGGTGCGGGATGGCACTGCTGCGTTCGCGCCCCGGAGGACGCGTCACAGGCCCATGCTACTTACGAGTAACCAAGCTGCACACCCCCCTCGCCCGGAGCGGCGAACGTCACACCGCGCGCCGGCCGGAACCCGTCGGCGCAGCGCACGCGGCGACGCGGCGAACGCCGACGGCCCCGGTCGCGCGGTGCAGGCGCGGCCGGGGCCGTCGGTGGGTCGATTGCGGGGCGCGGTCAGGCGCCGCTCGCCCGCAGTGCGTCGGTGAGCAGCGGCGCGACCAGCTCGATCTGCCAGGGACGGGCGCCGTGTCCGGTGAGGACTTCGGCGACCGTCTCCGGGGTCGGGCCGGACGGCGGCTCCCAGCACAGCCGGCGCACCGTGTCGGGGGTGATGAGGTTCTCCTGCGGGAGGTGCAGCTGCTCGGCGAGCGCGGTCACCGAGGCGCGGGCGGCCGCGAGCCGGGCCGCCGCGGCCGGGTCCTTGTCGGCCCAGGCGCGGGGCGGCGGCGGGCCGCCGGGCGCCTGTCCGGGCTGCGGCAGCTCGGTCTCCGGCAGCGCCCGGGCACGGTCGATGGCGGTCTGCCACTGCTCCAGCTGGCGCCGGCCCATCCGGTGCCCGAACCCGGACAGTGCGGCCAACGCGTGGGTGTTGGGCGGCAGTTGGAGCGCGGCCTCGACGATCGCGGCGTCGCCGAGCACCTTGCCGGGCGAGACGTCGCGCCGCTGGGCGACCTGGTCGCGCAGCGTCCACAGCTCCCGGACGACCGCCATCTGCCGGCGTCGGCGCACCTTGTGCATCCCGGAGGTGCGGCGCCAGGGGTCCTTGCGGGGCGGCGCCGGGGGAGCGGTGGCGATGGCCGCGAACTCCTGCCGGGCCCACTCCAGCTTGCCCTGCCGGTCCAGCTCCTCCTCCAGCGCGTCGCGCAGGTCCACCAGCAGCTCGACGTCGAGCGCGGCGTAGCGCAGCCACGGCTCGGGCAGCGGGCGGGTGGACCAGTCGACGGCGGAGTGGCCCTTCTCCAGGGCGAAGCCGAGGACGTTCTCGACCATGGCGCCCAGGCCGACCCGGGGGAAGCCGGCCAGCCGCCCGGCCAGCTCGGTGTCGAAGAGCCCGGTGGGGATCATCCCTATGTCGCGCAGGCAGGGCAGGTCCTGGGTGGCGGCGTGCAACACCCACTCGGTGTCGGAGATCACCGCGCCCAGCGCGGAGAGGTCCGGGCAGCCGACCGGGTCGATCAGTACGCTGCCGGCGCCCTCGCGGCGCAGCTGGATGAGGTAGGCGCGCTGGCCGTAGCGGTAGCCCGAGGCGCGCTCGGCGTCCACCGCGACCGGTCCGCGGCCGGCGGCGAAGGCGGCGATGACCTCGGTGAGTGCCTCCGGGGTGGCGGTCACCGGAGGGATCCCCTCACGGGGCTCCAGTAGGGGTACCGGCGCCGGTCGGGAATCCGGAGGCGATTCTCCGGGTGCTCGCAGTGTCGTGTCTGCTGCGGTCTTTTGGGCGTCGGTCACCAGTCAAGGGTATCTGTGGATGCGCGTCGCCCGTCGGGGGAATGTTCCCTCGACGGGCGGGACGGGGCAGGAGGCGGGTTTCAGTGGATGATGCCGGTGCGCAGTGCGACCGCCACCATCCCGGCCCGGTCGCCGGTGCCGAGCTTGCGTGCGATCCGCGCGAGGTGGCTCTTCACGGTCAGCGCCGACAGCCCCATCGAGACGCCGATGGCCTTGTTGGACTGGCCCTCCGCCACCAGCCGCAACACCTCCACCTCGCGCCCCGAGAGTTCGCGGTAGCCGCCGGGGTGGCCCGGGGCGCCCGGCGGACGGCGCTGCATCCGGGCCGCGTTGGCGCCGATCGGCGTGGCGCCCGGTCGGCCCGGCAGGCCCAGGTTGGTGCGCGTGCCGGTGACGACGTAGCCCTTGACGCCGCCGGCGAGCGCGTTGCGCACCGCGCCGATGTCGTCGGCGGCGGAGAGCGCCAGGCCGTTGGGCCAGCCGGCCGCCCGCGTCTCCGACAGCAGGGTCAGGCCGGAGCCGTCGGGAAGGTGGACGTCGGCCACGCAGATGTCGCGCGGGTTGCCGACGCGGGGACGGGCCTCCGCGATGGACGACGCCTCGATCACGTCACGCACGCCGAGGGCCCACAGGTGACGGGTGACGGTGGAGCGGACGCGGGGGTCGGCCACGACGACCATGGCGGTCGGCTTGTTCGGGCGGTAGGCGACCAGGCTCGAAGGCTGCTCAAGGAGAACTGACACCGGGCCTCCTGGGGAGTGGCGGAGACGGAAGCCGGCTGGGGAAAGCCGGAATGATCCGTGTTTGAAGGGTCACTGACCTCTTCGGCAGCAATCCGGCGGGACTTTAGACTTTGATCACGATTTAGTTAGGGGCAATTCGGGCAAACCGGACGCGTGAGCGATCAAGGTGAGCACGCAGTGCACATCGAGGTGATCACAGGCGTACGCGATGCCGTCCGGAACCGGAAACGGCGAACGACAGGTGCCGCGCACCCGGAGCATCCCGGTGCGCGGCACCTGCCGTTGGTCGTTTCCGCCGGTCAGCGGGCGTGCGGACCGCGACGCTGGGGCAGTGCCACCACCCCGCCGCGCGGCGAGGGGTCCAGCGGGGCCGGCGGCAGCCCGGCCACCTGGCACAGCAGGTCGCACCACGCCGCCAGGTGCGCCGCGAGGTCGGGCACCCCGCCCGGACCCTCGGCCGGCGTCCATGACGCGCGGATCTCGATCTGGGTCGCCGGTTCCCGCGCCGCCAGCTCGCCGAAGTAGTGCGACCCGGCGCGGGTGATCGTGCCGCTGGGCGCGCCGTAGCGGACGCCGCGCGCGTCCAGGGCGCCGGTCAGCCAGGACCAGGACACCTCCGGCAGCAGCGGGTCGGTGCCCATCTCCGGCTCCAGTTCCGCGCGGGCCAGCGTCACCACCCGGAACGTGCCGTGCCAGGTCTCGTCGCCGGCCGGCTGGTGCAGCACCACCAGCCGGCCGTCGGCCAGGTCCCGGTCCTCGCCGTCCGGGCCCGTGCCGTGCTCGACGACCGTGGCCTCCAATGCGTAGGCGTACGGGGCGAGTCGTTTTGGTGCGGGGGTCGGGTCGATCTCGATCTCCGGCCGCAGTCGTGCCGCGCGGAGCGCCTCGACCGCCTGACGGAAGGGGATCGGGGTCTCGTCCGCGCTGTCCGCGAGGTGTTCTTGAGCCGCAGCCATGCCCGGAAGGGTAGGCGGAAGACGGCGCTCATACGCGGAGGACACCCGGTGCGCGCGTCGCCCATTCGGAGGTGCCGCCGGGTGCGTGCGAAGATTTGCCGCGTGAGCGCCAACGACGCCCCTACGGGCCACCCGCAGACCGCTACGTACGACTCGGCCTTCCTCAAGGCGTGCCGGCGCGAGCCGGTGCCGCACACGCCGGTGTGGTTCATGCGCCAGGCCGGGCGCTCACTGCCCGAGTACCGCAAGGTCCGCGAGGGCATCGCGATGCTCGACTCCTGCATGCAGCCGGAGCTGGTCACCGAGATCACGCTGCAGCCGGTGCGCCGGCACGGTGTGGACGCCGCCATCTACTTCAGCGACATCGTGGTGCCCCTGAAGGCGATCGGCATCGACCTCGACATCAAGCCCGGCATCGGCCCGGTCGTGGAGAACCCCATCCGCACCCGCGCCGACCTGGAGCGGCTGCGCCCGCTGGAGCCCACGGACGTCCCCTACGTCACCGAGGCCATCGGCCTGCTCACCCGCGAGCTGGGCGCCACCCCGCTGATCGGTTTCGCCGGCGCGCCGTTCACGCTCGCCAGCTACCTCGTCGAGGGCGGCCCGTCCCGCAACCACGAGCAGACCAAGGCCATGATGTACGGCGACCCGCAGCTGTGGGCCGACCTGCTCGACCGGCTCGCGGACATCACTGCCGCCTTCCTCAAGGTCCAGATCGAGGCCGGCGTCAGCGCGGTGCAGCTCTTCGACTCCTGGGTCGGCGCGCTCTCCCCGGCCGACTACCGGCGCGCGGTGATGCCGGCCTCCACCAAGGTCTTCGACGCGGTCGCCGTCCACGGCGTCCCGCGGATCCACTTCGGCGTCGGCACCGGCGAACTCCTCGGCCTGATGGGCGAGGCCGGCGCGGACGTGGTCGGCGTCGACTGGCGGGTCCCGCTGGACGAGGCGGTCCGCCGGGTCGGCCCCGGCAAGGCGCTCCAGGGCAACCTCGACCCGGCGGTGCTCTTCGCTCCCCGCGAGGCCGTCGAGACCAAGGCGCGCGAGGTCCTCGACGCCGCCGCCGGTCTGCCGGGCCACGTCTTCAACCTCGGCCACGGCGTGCTGCCGACCACCGACCCGGGCGCGCTGACCGGGCTCGTCGAGTACGTCCACGCGCAGACCGCGCGCTGAGCCGGGCGCGGCCGGGGGCCGTCAGGCCCCGGCCGCCCGCACCGCCGCGTCCGCCTTGCGGGCCGCCACCAGGACCGGGTCCCACACCGGCGAGAACGGCGGGGCGTATCCGAGGTCCAGCGAGGTCATCTGCTCCACCGTCATCCCGGCGGTGAGGGCCACCGCGGCGATGTCCACCCGCTTCCCGGCGCCCTCGCGCCCGACGATCTGCACCCCGAGCAGCCGCCCGGTGCGCCGCTCGGCGAGCATCTTCACGTGCATCGGGCGGGCGCCGGGGTAGTAGCCGGCGCGACTGGTGGACTCGACGGTGACGGTGACGTACTGGAGCCCCGCGGCCCGGGCCTGACTCTCCAGCAGCCCGGTGCGGGCGATCTCCAGATCGCATACCTTGCTGACGGCCGTCCCGACGACCCCGGGGAAGGTCCCGTAGCCGCCGGCCACGTTGGCGCCGATGAGCTGGCCGTGCTTGTTGGCGTGGGTGCCCAGCGCGATATGCCGGAACTCCCCGGTGAGCAGATCGCGCACCTCGATGCAGTCCCCGCCCGCCCAGACGTGCTCCTGGCCGGACACCCGCAGCGACGGGTCGGTGCGCAGGCCCCCGTACGCGCCCAGCGGCAGTCCGGCCGCCTCGGCCAGGGTGGTCTCCGGGCGGACGCCCAGCCCGAGCACGACCACGTCCGCCGGGTACGCGGTGCCCTCCGCCAGCACCGCGCGGGCCCAGCCGTCCGCGCCGGTCAGCACCTCGGTGACCCGCGCGCCGGTCACCACCTTGACGCCCATACCGGTCATCGCGGTGTGCACCAGCGTCCCCATGTCCGGGTCGAGGGTGGACATCGGCTGGGCGCCCTGCTCCAGCACCGTCACCTCGAATCCGCGGTTGATCAGCGCCTCCGCCATCTCGACGCCGATGTAGCCGGCGCCGATCACCACGGCCCGCCGGCCCGTCGCGCCCTGGAGGCCGCGCAGCAGTGCCTGCCCGTCGTCCAGCGTCTGCACCCCGTGGACGCCCGGTGCGTCGATGCCCGGCAGCGGGGGGCGCAGGGGGCGCGCCCCGGTCGCCAGCACCAGCTTGTCGAAGCCGGTCCATGACGCGCGGCCGCCGTCCTCCAGGTCGCGGCTGCGCACCCGGCCCCGGTCCAGGTCGAGTTCGACGACCTCGGTGCGCAGCCGGAGGTCGATGCCCCGGGCCCGGTGCTCCTCGGGCGTGCGGGCGATCAGCGCGTCCGGGCCGTCCACCTCGCCGCCCACCCAGTACGGGATGCCGCAGGCGGAGTACGAGGTGAAGTGGCCGCGTTCGAAGGCGGTGATGGTCAGTTCGTCCGGTCCCTTCAGCCGGCGCGCATGCGAGGCGGCGGCCATCCCCGCCGCATCGCCGCCGACGACCACCAGGCGCTCCGCCGCCATCCCCACCACGTCCTCTCGTTCGTCCTCGTCCACATGATCGTGCGGGGGTGCGCCGGTGCGCGGGATTGGCGGTGCCGGGGCCGGCTCAGAAGGGGTACGCGGCCGGGGTGGCGCGCACCGTCGTCCAGCGGGTCTCGGTGAACGCGTCGAGGTTGGCGTCGCCGCCGAAGCGGGAGCCGGTCCCGGAGTCGGCCGATCCGCCGAAGGCCGCCACCGGTTCGTCGTTGACTGTCTGGTCGTTCAGGTGCAGCAGACCGGTGGGGATCCGCTCGGCCAGCTCCAGGGCGCGGGCCGCGTCGCGGGTGACGATGCCCAGCGCCAGCCCGTAGGAGGACTCGTTCGCCAGGGCCACCGCCTCGTCGACGGTGTGGAAGGCGCGGACCGGGGCGACCGGGCCGAAGACCTCCTGGGCGTAGGCGGGGCAGGTGCCCACCGAGCCCGGCCCGTGGGCGGCCGACGGGTCCGCGTCGGCGAGCACCGTCGGCCGGTAGAACAGCCCCTCGTGGGTGCCGCCGGCGGCGATCCGCACGCCGGCCGCGGCGCTCTCCCGGACCAGCGCGTCGATCTTGTCGAGCTGTCCGCGGTCGATGACCGGGCCGAGGTGGACCTGCGCGCGGAACGGGTCGCCGACGGTCAGCGCGTCGGCCTTCTCGGCCAGCCGCGCCACGTACTCCTCGTAGAGGGAGGCGTGGACGAGGTGCCGGCCGGCCGTCATGCACACCTGGCCCTGGTGGAAGAAGGACGCCCAGGCGGCGGTGGACATCGCGGCGTCCAGATCGGCGTCCTCCAGCACCAGGAAGGCGCTGTTGCCGCCGAGTTCGAGGTGGGCGCGCTTGAGGTGCCGGGCGGCCAGCGCGCCGACGCTGCGGCCGGCCGCGGTCGAGCCGGTGAAGGAGATGATCCGCACCCGCGGGTCCTCGACCAGCGCCTGTCCGGTGTCCGCGCCGCCGGGCAGGACGTGCAGCAGCCCTGCCGGCAGGCCGGCCTCGGCGAACACCGCCGCCAGGACGTGCCCGCCGCAGACGGCGGTCCGCGGGTCGGGTTTGAGCACCACCGCGTTGCCGAGCGCGAGGGCCGGGGCGACGGAGCGGGCGGCGAGGACCAGCGGGACGTTGAACGGCGCGATCACGCCGACGACTCCGGCCGGCACCCGGGTGGTGTACGACAGGCGCGGTGCGCCCGAGGGCAGCACCTGGCCCAGCGGGCGGTGGGCCAGCGCGGCGGCCTCGTAGCACTCCTCGGCCGCGGTGCGGATCTCGAACTCGGCCTTGCCCTGGATGCTGCCGGCCTCCCGGACGAGCCACTCGCCGATCTCCGCGGCGTGCCGGTGGAGGAGGTCGCCGGCGCGGCGCAGCACCGCGGCCCGTTCCGTGTACGGTCTGCGGGCCCAGTCCCGCTGCGCCGCGGCGGCCGAGGCGGTGGCCTCCGCGACGTCGGCGGGCGCGGCCAGCGTCAGTTCCGCCAGCGCCTGGCCCGTCGCGGGCTCCACCGCCTCGGCGGGGCCGCCGTGCAGGGTGAGCCAGTCCTTGGGATCGAGCAGGGCCATCGCGCCAACCTCCGGTGGGAACGGGGCAGTTGATAGGTCAACCGAGTGGGCAACGAGTGTGCCCCATGGAGGCGGGGCGCGTCCGGCGGACGGCGATCCGGGCGGGCGGTCCGACCGGATCGCCCGCCCGGCGGACGCGCCGTGTCCCGAGCGGTGGGGCTAGCGCTCCAGCACCATCGCCAGCCCCTGGCCCACGCCGATGCACAGTGCGGCCAGGCCGGTGCCCGAGCCCTGGGCGGCGAGTTGGTGGGCCACCGCGCCGGCGAGGCGGGCCCCGGAGGCGCCCAGCGGGTGTCCGATGGCGATCGCGCCGCCGCGCGGATTGACCACGGCGGGGTCGAGTTCCGGCCACTGGGCGATGCACCCCAACGCCTGGGCCGCGAACGCCTCGTTGAGCTCGCAGACCGCCAGGTCGCCGAAGCCCCGCCCGGCCCGCTCCAGCGCCCGCCGGACCGCCTCCACCGGGCCGAGCCCGAACAACTGCGGCTCGATGCCGGTCACCGCGCTCGCGCGGATACGGGCCAGCGGCTCCCGCCCGGTGGCCCGCAGCCCCTCCTCGTCGACCAGCAGCAGCGCGGCCGCGCCGTCGTTCAGCGGGGAGGAGTTGCCGGCGGTGACCGTGCCCTGCTCGGTGCGGAAGACCGGCTTGAGCCTGGACAGCGCCTCCAGCGAGGAGTTCTCCCGGATCGTCTCGTCACGGGCCAGGTCCACCCCCGGCAGCGGCACGACCTCCGCGTCGTAGTCGCCCGCGGCCCAGGCACGCACCGCCTTCTGATGGCTGGCCAGCGCGAACACGTCCTGCTGCTCCCGGCCGATGCCGTGCTTCTCGGCGACCAGCTCGGCGCCCTCGCCCAGCGCCACCGTCCACTCCGGCGCCATCCGCGGATTGACCATCCGCCAGCCCAGCGTGGAGGAGAACATCTCCTGGTGGCCCGCGGGGAAGGCGCGGTCGGGCTTGCGCAGGACGTACGGCGCCCGGCTCATCGACTCCACGCCGCCGGCCACCGCGATCTGCGCGTCGCCGTGCGCGATGGCGCGGGCCGCCTGGATGACCGCCTCCAGCCCGGACCCGCACAGCCGGTTGACGGTCACGCCCGGCACGCTCACCGGGAGCCCCGCCAGCAGCACCGCCATCCTGGCCACGTTGCGGTTGTCCTCGCCCGCGCCGTTGGCGTCGCCGAAGTAGACGTCGTCGATCCGCGCGGGATCGAGCTGCGGGGTGCGGTCCACCAGGGCGCGCAGCACATGGGCGGCGAGGTCGTCGGGGCGCACCCCGGCCAGCGCGCCGCCGTATTTGCCGACCGGTGTCCGTACCGCGTCGACGATGTAGACGTCCCGCACGGCGTCGCGTACGTGTGGCTCGGTCATCAGGCTGTGTCCTCGCTGTCTGCGCTGTCCTCGCGGTAGCGGATCGGCGGCCGGGCGGTTCGAAGATCGCCGCCCGCCGCCCCGAGTCTTTGCCCGCCACCGCCCGGTGTCAACGGTGTGCCCGGCCACCTTCACCGGCGGTGCCGGTGCCGTGGGCAGGACGAGCGGGCCGCTCGGCCCGGCTCCCGGAGGGCCGAAGGGCCTTTGAGACAGTTGAGGACATGAGCACAGCGCATAGCGGAACGGGCCCAGCGCCCGATCATGTCCTGGTCATCGGCGGCGGGATCGCGGGACTGGCCGCCGCGCACCGGCTGCTTCAGGGCGGGGTCCGGGTGACCCTGCTGGAGGCGTCCGAGCGTCTGGGCGGCAAGCTGCTGGCCGGCGATGTCGCCGGCGTCCCGGTCGATCTCGGTGCCGAGTCGATGCTGGCCCGGCGGCCCGAGGCGGTGGCCCTGGCGCGGGCCGTGGGCCTGGGCGAACGGCTCCAGCCGCCCGGCACCGCCACCGCGTCGCTGTGGACCCGCGGTGCGCTGCGCCCGATGCCCAAGGGCCATGTGATGGGCGTCCCCGGCGATCTGGCGCCGCTCACCGCCTCCGGTGTGCTCTCCCCGGAGGGCCTGGCCCGCATCGAGGAGGACCGGACGCTGCCCACGACCGACGCCGGCACCGATGTCGGGGTCGGCGAGTACGTCGCCGCGCGGCTCGGCCGGGAGGTCGTCGACCGGCTCGTCGAACCGCTGCTCGGCGGGGTCTACGCGGGCGACGCGTACCGCATCTCGATGCGCGCCGCGGTCCCGCAGCTCTTCGACGTGGCGCGGCGCGGCGGTTCGCTGATCGAGGGCGTGCGGGCCATCCAGGAGCGTGCCGTGACCGCCCTCCCCGAGGGCATGGCCGCGAACGGTCCGGTCTTCATGGGCATCGCGGGCGGGATCGGGACCCTGCCCGGTGCGGTGGCGGGCGCGGTCCGCCGCGCGGGCGGCGAGATCCTGGTGGGCATGCCCGTACGGGAGCTGCGCTGGACCGGCCCCGACGGCTGGCAGGTCCGGGCCGGGGACCGTACGTTCACCGCCGACGCGGTGGTCCTGGCCGCTCCCGCGCCGGCCGCGGCCGCTCTGCTCCGCGCCGGCAGCCCGGCCGCCGCCGACGCCCTGGACCCCGTCGAGTACGCCTCGATGGCGCTGGTCACCATGGCCTTCCGCCGTGCCGACCTGGGCACCGTCCCGAGCGGCAGCGGCTTCCTCGTCCCGCCGGTCGACGGCCACCGGATCAAGGCGTCCACCTTCGCCAGCAACAAGTGGGACTGGATCGGCCAGGCCGACCCGGACCTCTTCGTGCTGCGCACCTCCCTGGGCCGCTACGGCGACCAGGCCGACCTGGCGCGCGACGACGCCGACCTGGTCACGCTCTCCCTGGCCGATCTCGGCGAGGCGGTCGGCCTGGCCGCCCGCCCGGTGGCCACCGCGGTCACCCGCTGGGACGACGGGCTGCCGCAGTACACCGTCGGCCACGTGGACCGGGTGGCGCGCGTCCGGACCGCGGTCGCCGGCCTGCCCGGTCCGCTGCGGGTGTGCGGCGCGCTCTACGACGGCGTCGGCATCCCGGCATGTATTTCCTCCGCACACCAGGCCGCCGACGAGGTCCTTGGGACCCTGGCGACGGGTGCCGGCGAAAGCGAGTGAGAATGGACGACATGACAGACGCTTCCACCCCCGCCCCCGACAAGATCCCCCACGCGGGCAAGAAGGCCAAGGACCTCAACGAGGTCATCCGCTACACCCTCTGGTCGGTCTTCAAGCTGCGCGACGTCCTCCCCGAGGACCGGGCCGGCTACGCCGACGAGGTCGACGAGCTCTTCGAGCAGCTCGCCGCCAAGGACGTGGTGGTCCGCGGCACCTACGACGTCTCCGGCCTGCGCGCCGACGCCGACGTGATGATCTGGTGGCACTCGGAGAGCTCCGACGCCCTCCAGGAGGCGTACAACCGCTTCCGCCGCACCCGTCTGGGCCGCGCCCTGGAGCCGGTCTGGTCGAACATGGCGCTGCACCGCCCCGCCGAGTTCAACAAGTCGCACATCCCGGCCTTCCTGGCCGACGAGCGCGCCCGCGACTACGTGAGCGTCTACCCCTTCGTGCGCTCCTACGACTGGTACCTCCTCCCCGACGAGGACCGCCGCCGGATGCTCGCCGACCACGGCAAGATGGCCCGCGGCTTCCCGGACGTCCGGGCCAACACCGTGCCGTCGTTCTCGCTCGGCGACTACGAGTGGATCCTCGCCTTCGAGGCCGACGACCTCTACCGCATCGTCGACCTGATGCGGCACCTGCGCGGCTCCGAGGCGCGTCAGCACGTCCGTGAGGAGATCCCCTTCTACACCGGTCGCCGCAAGCCGGTCGCCGAGCTGGTCGCCGGCCTGGCCTGACCGGCCGCCCGCCCCCGCAGACACGCGTACGGGCCGCCCCCGTGAAGGGGCGGCCCGCACGTGCGTCTATGAGGGCGGCGGTTACTTCCCCGTCACCGGGTGCGCCAGGTGCTGCCGGGCGTGCCGGAGCGACTGCCCCGGCACCGGCTCGGCGCGCGGGCCGCAGTACACCCGGTGCCCGGGGACCTTCCCGTGCAGCAGATACGCCTCGACGTGGGCGTTCACGCAGTCGTTGGGGCCGAACGCGACGCCGTGGGTGCCCGCGCCCCGCTCGGTGACCAGGGACGAGCCCGGCAGCCGCCGCTGGAGTTCCAGTGCGCCCGCGTACGGGGTGGCCGCGTCCCGTTCGGCGGCCAGCAGCAGTACCGAGGGCAGGGCGCCGGGCTCGGTGCGGACGTCGAGCGGGCCGCGCGGGCCGCGCAGCGCGTCGTCCAGGTCGGTGGCGGCGGCGTGCAGGGAGGCGTCGGCCAGTTCACCGCCGGCCGGGGAGCCCTTGGCGGCCCGGTCGGCGGTGCCGTGGGCCGCCTCCTCGACGCCTCTGGCCGCCGACTGCCCGCGGTCCGGCCAGAACGCGCACGGCAGGTTCATCCAGACGTTGTCCCAGGTCTCGAACGGTGCGGTGCGGGCCAGGTCGGTGTTGTCCCGGTCCCAGGTGCTCCAGTTGTGCGGCCAGGCCGCGTCGTTGCACTCCACGGCGGTGTAGACGGCGTTGGAGTTCTCCTCGGCCTTGGCGTCGCCGGAGGGCAGGGCCTGGGCGATCAACTGCTTGGCGTCGCCGTGCAGGTATGCCGACAGCGCCTCGGCGCGCATCGGCCAGAACGCGTCGTTGTAGCCGGTCTTGAGGAACGCCGACTGGAGCTGGCCGGGGCCGATCTTGCCGTTGACCGGCTTGCGGCGCAGCCGTTCGAGGGCGGTGTCGTAGGAGTGCTGCACGGCCTTCGGGGTGCTCCCCAGGTGGTAGGTGGCGCGGTGCTTGGCGACCCAGCGCAGCCAGTCCTTCCAGCGCCGCTCGAAGGCGGTGCTCTGGTCGAGGTTGTTGCGGTACCAGATCTGCCGGGGCTCGGGGTTGACCACGCTGTCGAAGATCATCCGGCGGACGTGGCCGGGGAAGAGCGTCGCGTAGACCGCCCCGAAGTACGTCCCGTAGGAGGCGCCCATGAACGTCAGCTTCTTCTCGCCGAGCGCCGCGCGCAGCATGTCCAGGTCCCGGGCGTTGTTGACCGAGTTGTAGAACGGCAGGTCGGCGCCGGCCCGTTGGGCGCAGCCGCGGGCGTACGCCCTGGCCTGCGCCACCTTCTCCCGCTTGAAGGCGGCGGTGGGGTGCCGCGGGCTGTCGGTGGGCGCCTTGGCGTACTCCTTGGGGTCCTGGCAGGACAGCGGCGCGCTGCGCGCCACGCCGCGCGGTGCGTAGCCGACGAAGTCGTAGGCGCGGGCGGTGCGGCGCCAGTTGGGCAGCGTCCCGTAGAGCGGGAACTGCATGCTGGACGCGCCGGGGCCGCCGGGGTTGAAGACCAGCGCGCCCTGGTGCTTGCCCTCGCCGGTGGCCCGGGCCCGGCTGACCGTCAGCTTGATCTTCTTGCCGCCCGGGCGCGCGTAGTCGAGCGGCACGGTGAGGGTGCCGCACTCGACGGAGGCCGGGAGGTGCTCCACGGCCGCGCACCGGCCGAAGGTGAGGTGGTGAACGGGGGCGGGGGGTGCCGCCGGATCCCGGACGGCGCCGCCGGCCGGTGCGGGGGTGAGGCCGGTCAGGACCAGCGACCCGAGGGCGCCGTACAACGCAAGTGCTCTCACGAGCCGTCCCTTCGTAGGGTGCGCGGTGCGCGTGCGGGGCTTCGCCGCACTGGTCCGCACGGTGGGCATACAAAAGGGATAGTTGGGCCGATCGGAGGCGAAGTAAAGCACCGGGCGGCGGTGTCGGACGCTATGCCCCGGAAGAGTGGAGCGCCGCGCGCAAACCCGGATCGGCGAGTGCGTCGGGCCCGTGCAGCGCCAGCCCTGTCAGGCCGCCCGGAACCGCTCCTGCGGGTCTCTTCCGCACACCGGGGTGGACGTGCCGCAGCAGCGCCGTACCGGCCTCGGTGGCCCAGTCGGTGTACGGGTGGGCCTCGACGCGGGCGATGGCCCAGGTGGCCAGGGTGAGGATCAACGGGAGCGCGAACCAGGCCAGTATCAGGCCCGCCCCGTTGCCGGCCGGCGCCATCCAGTAGGTCGCGCCGGCGGCCAGCACCACCAGGAGGGCGGCGCCCTGCACCTGGCGGACCGCGGAACCGATCCCCGAGCGGACCGCGGCGGGCGCCGCGAGTCCGGCGCGGACCAGCCGGTCGGCCATCCCCCGGACCGTGTCCGTGGTCGACAGGGCGCTCCGCACGGCCGGTATGGGGCGCTGGCCCTCGGGGCCTATGGCGGTGAGGGCGGCGCGCTCGACCGGATCGTGGCCGACGGGGTCGACGACCGTGGCCCAGCCGGTGTGGGCCAGGTGCAGCCGTCGTTGCTGCGCCATCAGGACCAGCACCACGTCGGCCAGTCGGTGCGGGCCGCCGGAGAGGTAGGCGGTCTCGTACAGGGTGAGCCCGCCGTCGTCGGGGGCCGGAGCGTCGTCCGCCGGGGCGGACGGTGCCTGGTGCCGGATCCGGCCGGCGGCGATCGCCGTGCGGCACACGCGGACGCAGGAGACGACCGCCGCGCACCAGGCGAGAAGGAGGAAAAGGAGCCACATGGCGGAGGTTCTACGGTACGGACGCCGACCTCGCCAGAAATATCTCGCCATGTGGACGTGATGTTTCGCGGAGGGGGTGGGAGTGGTGAACCTCCGTTGGGGAGCGGGGACTTCGGGCTGGCCGTTGGTGGAGGGTGCGTCAATCTCCGCCTCGATGGCAGCAGTTCGTGACGTGCGGTATTACCTGCGGCGCAGGGTGCGCCACAGGGTGTGGGTGCGCAGGGCGGTGGCGCGGGCGAGGCGGGCCGCGGGGTGCGGGGACGGGGGCCGCGGGCCGGAACGGTCGCGCCACCAGCGGGTGAGTTGCCGGCGTGCCGCCGGGTCCGCGGGGCGGCCCTGGGACAGCAGGAACGCGGCGAAGTCCAGGGCGTCCTGGCGGTAGCCGCCGCTCATGGGGCGGTGGTGGGCGTAGTCGAGGAAGGCCGGTCGGTAGCCGTCGCCGAGGATCTGCGGCAGCTCGGGGGCGATGCGGCCGACGACCGCGGCCCGTTTGGCGGCCAGCGCACGGCTCTGCACCCGCAGCCGGGCCTGGTCGAAGCCCTCCGGCGCGGGCGTCCCGGCCACCAGCGCCGACAGCAGCGCGGCCTGCGCCCGGGCCAGCCGCTCGCGCGCCGCAGCGGTGTCCGCCGCCGGGGCGTCGTCGCTCCCCGCCGCCGGTTCAAGCCGCCCGGCCATGGCGTGCTCCCTCCACCACGGCGCGGATCGCGTCCAGTTCACCGGCCAGCCCGTGGCCCTCGGGGAAGTCGTCGTCCCGCTCCAGCAGCACACCGGGCGGGTCGGTGCGGGCGCACAGCTCCGCCAGGACGTCCAGTATCGGCCGGCTCACCGGGTGGGCGTGGGTGTCGTGCCAGACGCCGTCCCGTTCGACGCCGCCCGCGACATGGACGTAGGCGAGCGCCTCGACCGGGAGCGCGTTTAGGGTCGTGGCCGGGTCCTCGCCGCGGTTGATGTGGTTGGTGTGGAGGTTGGCGACGTCTATCAGGAGGCGGACCCCGGTCCGCTCGACCAGTTCGGTCAGGAACTGCCCCTCGGTCAGCTCCTCGCCGGGCCAGGAGAACAGCGCGGCGATGTTCTCCAGGGCCAGCGGCACCGGGAGCGCGTCCTGGGCGATCCGGACGTTCTCGCAGAGCACGGCGAGTGCGTCGCGGGTGCGCGGCACCGGCAGCAGGTGCCCGGTCTCCCTCGCCGGCGACGCGGTCGGCGGGCCGCCGGCGCGGACGAACGCGAGGTGCTCGGTGACCAGCGGGGCGGCCAGTGCGGTGGCCCGTTCGGCGAGCGCCGCCAGCCGGCCGGCGTCCGGGCGGTCCGCGCCGCCGAGCCCGAGGGAGACGCCGTGCGGGATCACCGTCGTCCCGCGCTCCCGCAACTCCCGCAGGGCGTGGGGGAGATGGCCGGGGCAGACGTTCTCGGCCACCACCTCCACCCAGTCCACCCCGGGCAGTGCGGCGATCTCCGCGGCGATCTCCGGCCGCCAGCCGATGCCCGTGCCCAGATACTCCATGGCTCCCCCTTCTGCGCCCCCGTGGACGGGGTGCTCCGCACCGCGCACGGGCGGTTCAAGCGCCCGTGCGTCCGGTGCGGAGACCGATGTGCGCTTCGCCGGCACCGGCCGGGCCGTGCGCCGGCCGGTCCGCGCGGTCGCGGATCAGCGGGCGACCTCGAACCCGACCGCCGCGCCCAGTGCCACCAGTACCCCGCCGGTGGCCTGGTCCAACCGCCGCCGCACCCGCGGACGTTGCAGCACCGCCCGCGCCCGGTGCACCGCCAGGGTGACCCCGCCCAGCCACAGCAGACCCAGTGCCGCGTGCACACCCACCAGCAGCAGCGTGGTGCCGACCACCGGGGCGCCGTGCGGGATGAACTGCGGCAGCAGGGAGAGGTAGACCACGCCGACCTTGGGGTTGAGGACGTTCGTCAGCAGTCCGGTGCGGAACGCCCGCCAGGGGCTGGTCGGGACGGCGGGCGCGGCGTCGTCCGCGGGCCCGTCCGCGGCGCCGGTCTCCCCGGCGCCCGCCCGCCGCCGGCGTCGGGCGCTGAGGAGTGCCTGGCCCCCGAGCCACACCAGGTACACCGCGCCGGCCACCCGCAGCGCGTCGTACGCCGCCCGCGAGGCGGCCAGCATCGCGGTCAGCCCGACCGCCCCCGCCAGTCCCCATACGAAGCACCCGGCGGCTATGCCCAGCGCGCTGCACAGCGCGGCGCGCCGCCCCGAGCCGAGCGCGGTCCGCAGGACCACCGCGAAGTCCGGGCCGGGCGAGATGGTCAGCAGCGCGGCCACCACGGTGAAGCCGATGAGGGAGGTCAACATGGGGCACACCGTACGTCCCGCTCCGGGTGGGTTCGTCGGCGGGTTGTGAGGCCTGGCGCGGCAGCGCTTCCGCGGTCTGTCTACGGCTGTCGCAGGCGCGGGAGCGGGCAGTAGCGCTCGCCGCCCTCGGCGACGACGGTTTCCCCGGGGGCGATCTCGGTGAACCCGGCGTCCCGGACCACCGGCAGGCCGCTGTCGATCAGCGCCGCCCAGGCCGCGGGCTCCGCCGTCCGCACGGTCAGCGGGAAGCCGGCCGCGCGCCAGGCGTCCCGGTCCGCCGCGGACAGCTCCCACCACGCCAGCTGGGCACCGTGCCCGACCTGTGCCATCGCCTTGCCCGCGGTCATCTCCAGCCCCGGGTTGATCCACAGCACCGGAGCGCCGGCCGCCGGCTCCCCGGGCTCCTGCGGATCGTCCAGCTCCGTGCCGGAGACCTGGAGCCGCGCCAGGTCCTTGGGCCAGCCGTCCAGCGGCACCGGCGGGAACACCCGCACCTCGGCCTCCCGGCCGGTGACCGTGATGCCGGGCAGTGCCGCGGCGCGCCGCCACTCCGCGCCGCGCGCCCGCCGCACCACCTTCCGAATCCGGTGGTCCTGCCAGTCCCGCACCACCTGGGCCCATGCGCCGGCCCCGGTGGCCCGCTCGTCGGAGAGCAGCACCAGCACCGCCCGCGCCGCCGCCTCCAGCGCGTCGGTGCGCGCCGGCGGTGCGTCCCGCTCCAGGCGCACCACGAGCGGCAGTACGTACTCCGGTGCGGTCTCCGCGCGCTCCTGGTCTTCCTCGCGGACGCCCTGCTGCGCGTCGGGCCGTGCGCCGTCGGTCCGTGCCTCGGGGGCCCGGCCGTGCGGGCCGTGCTGACGCTGCTCGCCGGGCCGGTCGGTGGTCTCGGTACTGGTCACGCCGCCCAGTCTGCCAGCCACCACTGACAGCGCCCCGCGCCCGCCGGTGCCTGCCTGCGACCGCCCGTGGTCGCGCGGTGGTGCACGGCCGCCGCAGTCGCCGCTCCCGTCCTCGGCACCCCGCCCCGCCCCGCGCCCGGCTATCGTCGGCGCCGAACGGGGAAGCACGCCGATGGGGGAGGTGTGGCCGATGCCGCGGCAGACGGGGCAGCGGATGCGGCTGGACGGGGTCGGGCGGCGCTACGGACTGCGCGGGCCCTGGGTGCTGCGCGAGGTGCGGCTGGATGTGCCGTCGGGCGCGCTGCTGCGCATCGAGGGGACCAACGGCAGCGGGAAATCAACCCTGTTGAGGCTGCTCGCCGGTATCGACCGGCCCACCGTCGGGCGGATCGCCGGACGCCCGCGCACCGCCTACGTTCCCGAACGCTTCCCGCCCGCCCTGCCGTTCACCGCCGCCGGGTACCTCACCCACCTCGGCCGCATCCACGGTCTGCGGACGCCGGAGGCGGCCCGCCGGGCGGCCGAGTGGCTCGAACGCTTCGGCGCCGCCGGGCACGCCCGCACCCCGCTGGCTGAGCTGTCCAAGGGGACGAGCCAGAAGGTCGCGGTCGCTCAGGCCCTGCTCGCCGAGCCCGAACTCCTCGTCCTGGACGAGGCGTGGACGGGCCTGGACCCGGCCGCCCGGGATCTCCTCGACCGCGCGGTCGCCGAACGGGTCGCCGCCGGCGGCACCGTCGTCTTCGTCGACCACGACCCGCGCCGACTGGCCGGGGCCGCGGACGCCCGCTACCGCGTCGCGGACGGACGGCTGCTCCCCCAGGACCCCGGGCCCACCGCCGAGGTGAGGGACGACGCGGCGGACGACGCGCGCCCGCGGACCGTCATCGAGGCGGAGGGCCCGCCGGGCACCCCGCCGCCGGCCGGCCTCCCCGGCTCCCCGGAGATCGCCCCCGGCCCCGACGGCACCTCCACCTACCGGCTGACGGTCCCGGCCACCCACTCCGACGCCCTGCTCCGCGCCCTGCTCACCGCGCGCCCGCCCTGGCACATCCGCGCCGTCACCGCCGCCGGGCCGCCCGGCACCGAAGCCCTCGCCCCCGGAGAGAACTCCCGCCCATGACCGCCTCCTTGACCGCCCTGGTCCGCTACCAGGCGGCGCTGCTCGCCGGTTCCTACCGGTGGGTGCCGCCGCTCCTGGCCTACGCGGCGTTCCTCGCCATCGGTATCCAGGGCGGCGGTCCGATCCTGGACGCGTACGGCTATGCCGCCGGCGGGCTGTTGCCGGTCTCCGTGTGGCTGACGCGGATCTGTGCGAGCAACGAGCCGCCGGCCGCGCGTAGTTGTACGGCGGCCGCCGCCGGTCCCGGCCGGGCGCACGGCGCCGCCCTGCTGGCCGCGGCCGGCGCCGCGCTCGTCCTCGCGGTCGCCGGCACCGCGTATGTCACCCTGCGCTCCGACGCGCACTCGACCAATCACCAGGTCGCCGTGCCGGTGCTGCCCGCGCTCGGCGCCGGGCTGCTCACCGCGCTGGTCTGTCTGCTGCTGGGCACCGCGATCGGTGCGCTGTGTTCCTGGCCGGTGCTGCGCCGCCCCGGCTGGGGCGTTCCGGCCGGGCTGGCCGCCGCGCTGCTGGTCCTCGTCCTGGGGGCCTCGCCCGCCAACGCCGCGCTGAGCGGCATGGTCACCGGCTCCCAGCACGGCACGGTCACCGTGCCCTGGCTGCCGCTCGCCGTCGCGGTGCCGCTCACGGCCGCCGCCGCGGCCCTGGCCTGCGCCCTCGCCGGCCGCCGCGGCTGACCTTCCGAAGGCCGCACGCGCACCCGTAGGCGGGCGGGGGAGCCGACCGCCCCGGAGGCCGGTGCCAGATCTGACAACTCGGCGCCCGGCTCCGCCCGTTGCCGGCTGTCGGGTTACGCGACCAGCGTCTTGGCGTCCCGGGCCAGTGCGGTCAGGCGCGATATCGCCCGGAAGTACTTCTTCCGGTAGCCGCCGCGCAGCATCTCGTCGCTGAACAGCGCGTCGAAGGGCTTCCCGGCGGCCAGCACCGGCACCTCCCGGTCGTAGAGCCGGTCGGCGAGCACCACCAGGCGCAGCGCGGTGGACTGGTCCGGCACCGCCTGGACGTCGGTGAGGCAGACCGCCGTGATGCCGTCGCACATCGCGCCGTACCGGCTGGGGTGCACCTTCGACAGGTGGTCCAGGAGGGAGGGGAAGTCGTCCAGCGAGGCGCCGGGGGCGTCGTGTGCCGTGCGGACCACCGTCTCGTCGTCGAACGGCGCGGGCGCCTCGGGCAGGCCGCGGTGGCGGTAGTCCTCACCGTCGATGCGCAGGGCGCGGAAGTGGGAGCTCAGGCCCTGGATCTCGCGCAGGAAGTCGGCGGCGGCGAACCGGCCCTCGCCGAGCTTGCCGGGCAGCGTGTTGGAGGTGGCGGCCAGGGCGACGCCCGCCTCGACCAGCTTGCCCAGGAGGGAGGAGACCAGCACGGTGTCGCCGGGGTCGTCCAGCTCGAACTCGTCGATGCACAGCAGCCGGTGCTCGCCGAGCGTGCGCACGGTCTGCTGGAAGCCCAGCGCGCCGACCAGGTTGGTCAGCTCGACGAAGGTGCCGAACGCCTTGAGCTCGGGGGCCGCGGGGGTCGCGTGCCAGAGGGAGGCGAGCAGGTGGGTCTTGCCGACGCCGTAGCCGCCGTCCAGGTAGACGCCGCGCGGGCCCTTGGGGGCGGCGGGCTTCTTCGGTGCCCTGGAGAACCAGCGGCGCTTGCCGCCGTCGGCGTCCGCGCCGCCGCCGATGCCCGCGGCGAACGTCCGCAGGGTCTGTACGGCCTCGGCCTGGCTGGGCTGTCCCGGCTGGGGGATGTAGGTGTCGAAGCGGGCCCCCTGGAAGCGCGGCGGCGGCACCATCTCGGCGACCAGGCGCTCGGCCGGCACCTGCGGTGCGCGGGAGGTCAGCGCGGTGGGCGCGGTGGCTTTGCCCCCGTCGGCCGGGGGCGTGGCTATCGGGGAGGGCGCGGAGGACGAGGGCTGCGAAGGTGACACAGCCGTCCAGCCTAGTGGCTCTGAGGTACCCCCCGGCCCGGTGAGCGAGGCATGTCACACTGCGCCCATGCGACGCCTGTTCCCCCTCCCCCTCCCGACCGCCCCGGATGCCGCCGAGGACGCCCTGCCGGGCGCCGACCGGACCGCCGGCCCCGAGGGGAGCACCGACCGCGAGTGGACCCTGGACGAGTTGGCCGCGGCCTATGCGTACCCGGAGGCGGACGACCCGCTGCGCGTCGGCCGTCCTGGTTGGCTGCGGGCGAACATGGTGTCCTCCCTGGACGGCGCGGCCCACCACGAGGGGCGTTCGCAGCCGCTCTCCGGGGCCGCCGACATGCGGATCTTCGGGGTGCTGCGGGCGCTGTCGGACGCGGTCGTGGTCGGCGCGGAGACGGTCCGGCGGGAGGGTTACCGGCCGGCCCGCGCCCGGGCCGCGTTCGCCGCCCGGCGGGCCGCTGCCGGGCAGGGCCCGGCCCCCGCCATTGCGGTGGTGAGCGCGGGCCTCGCGCTGGACTTCACGCTGCCGCTGTTCACCGAGCCGCTGGTGCCCACCGTGGTGCTGACCGGCACCGACGCCCCCGAGGAGCGGGTGCGCGCGGCCCGTGCGGGCGGCGCGGAGGTGCTGTTCGCGGGTGAGGGGCTGGGCGTCGACCCGGGACGGGTGGCGGGGGCGCTGGCCGCACGGGGGCACACCCGGCTGCTCACCGAGGGCGGGCCGCGGCTGCTGGGGCAGTTCGCGGCGGCCGGGGCGCTGGACGAGATGTGCCTGTCGCTGGCCCCGGTGGTGGCGGTGGGCAGCGCACAGCGGATCATGGACGGGCCCGCCGTTGCGGTTCCCGAGCGGTTCGCGCTGGTGTCGGTGCTGGAGGAATCCGGGTTCCTGTTCACCCGTTACCGCCGGCTCTGATTTCGGCGGAACTATCTGTTCCGCTTAGCTTCCGGTGGGCACACTAAGAGCCGACAGGTCCCGTGTGGTGACGGGGCAGGATGGTTTCTGTGGGCACCCGGGAATAAGGTGCTTGGAAGAGAAGAAGGGCGTCCGTCGTGTTCACGAGCGTATTGATGATCGAGAAGCCGCTGGCGCCCGCCGACGTGGAGTTCGTCACCACTCTGCACGGTGACGACCGGGTCTCCTTCGTGGTCCTCATGCAGCCGCGCGGCAAGCAGGACGTCCTGCTGCGAGCCATCGACGACGTCGCGCTCGGGGAGTTCGAGGACGCCGTGCGGGAGGGCGAGGAGCCCGGCGGGGTGAACGCCGTGCTCCCCGCGGAGCAGGGGCTCGCCCACAGCCTCCAGGCGCTGCGTGCCGCCGGCGCGGAGGCGGTGGGGCAGGTGGTCGAGGACCACCCGCTGGACCTGCTGAAGTCGGTCGTCGACGAGACCGGCGCGGACGAGGTGATCGTGCTGACCACCCCGCACTTCGTCGAGGAGTTCTTCCACCGGGACTGGGCCTCCAGGGCCCGCCACAAGGTCGGCGTTCCCGTCCTCAAGCTGTTCTCGCACGCCGCCGACGAGCAGCCGCAGGCGTCCAACGGCGGCTGAGCCGCGGCCCCGGTACGACCCGTTCCGACCGGCGCGTCAAGCTTGCGCCGACTCTCCACCCGAACGGGTCACCTCTAGCTCACCGCCGTCCTGAATCGGTGCGTTCCTGGTCAGGAAGCGGCCCACAGCGGGCCGAATCCAGCACAGTCGAGGACCGGCGCAACGAGGAAAGGGGCCGTCATGGCGGACCAGCGGGAACCGGACGCGGAACGAAGGCGCGGCCGGAACGAGGACCGGACCCGGGACGAGAAGCGCGGCACCGACCCGGCGGGCCCGGCCGCCTCGGAAGCCGACGACTCCGAGTCCGGAGCGCACGGCCGTCAGCAGGACCGGAAGGCCGAGAAGTCCAGCCTCTTCCCCACTTTCTCCCACCGCGACGACTGAACGGATGCGGGGCCTGCGCGCCAGGCATACGGGACGGGCCGGTGCCCCGCCCGTCCCGTAGGAGGCTCACACCCCCGCGCCCGTCCCCAAGGACAGCCGGCCGTCCAGGACTTCCGCCACCGCGTCCACCGCGTCCAGATGGGAGCGGTCGTGGGTGACCAGCACCGTCGCGGTGCCGCGCTGGTGAGTGAGGTCGGTCAGCAGCTCCAGCACCGCCGCGCCCCGCTCGTGGTCCAGCGCGCTGGTCGGCTCGTCCACCAGCAGCACCGCGGGCTCGTTCATCAGCGCCCGGGCGATGTTCACCCGCTGCCGCTGGCCGCCCGACAACTGGTGCGGCCGCCGGTCCGCCTGCCTTTCAAGGCCCACCGCCGCCAGCAGCTCCCGCGCCCGGGACCGCGCCGAACGGGGTGGGCGGCCCGCCAGGTGGGCCATCACCTGGAGCTGCTCGGCGGCGGTCAGCGACGGCAGCAGGTTCGGCTGCTGGAAGACCGTCCCGATGGTGGTCCGGCGCAGCGCGGCGAGTGCGGCGCGGGTCAGCCCCGCGGTGTCCGTCCCGTCGATCACCACCTGTCCGCGGTCCGGCCGGATCAGCGTCGCGGCGACCGCCAGCAGACTGGACTTGCCGGACCCGGACGGTCCGACGACCGCCGTGAGGGTGCCGGCGGGCACGGTCAGCGACACCGCGTCCAGCGCGGTCAGCCGGGCGTCGCCGTCGGGGTAGGTGAGGGTGACGTCGGTCAGTTCGAGGCTCATCGGGCACTTCCCAGGGCGGTCAGCGGGTCGACGGAGGTGAGGCGGCGGATGGCCAGCGCGGCGCCCACGGCACCCAGCGCGATCATGATCAGGGCCGGGACCAGCACGGTGGAGGTGTCGAGGACGAACGGCACGGTGCCGCCCACCGCGGCGCCCACGGCGGCGGCCGCGGCGGTCCCCAGGCCGGTACCGGCCACCAACAGGACGACGGCCTGGCCGAGCGCGTCCCGCAGCAGATAGCGGGTCGAGGCGCCGAGCGCCTTGAGGACGGCGACATCGCCGCTGCGCTGGATCGTCCAGACCGTGAAGAACGCCCCGATGACCAGCGCGGAGATGGCGAACAGGAAGCCGCGCATGAGCTGGAGCGAGCCGTTCTCGGCGGAGTAGGAACCGATCGCCTGGAGGGCGTCGGCGGAGGCCACCGTCCGGGTGCCGAGCCGCCGGTCCGCGGCGGCCAGGCCGTCCGTCCCGGTGGTGGACAGGGCGAGGACGGTCGCGCCCCCGGAGTCCGCGCCGCCGTGGCCCCCGGACAAGCGCTGCCAGTCGCCGAGCGAGGCCCACACCACCGGTGTGTGGCTGTACATCGCCGCGCCCGACACCGCCGCCACCGCGACCTTCCGGCCGCCCAGGACGACCCGGTCACCGGCCCGTACGCCGAGCTTCCCCGCGGCCTTCTCCGACAGCACCACCGTGCCGTCACCGGCCGGCCCGGAGGACGGCGCCAGCCGCGAACCGGGCCGCACCCCGAACACCGACACCGCCGCGGACTTCCCGCCGGCCCCCTCGGCCTTGGTGGTGGCGATCCCCAACGGGTCCGCGCTCCGTACACCGGGCACCCGTGCCCACTGGCGCACGGTCTGCTCCGACAGCCGGGAGTCGGTGAACGACGGTCCGCCGTCCCCGGCCGGGGCGGCGAAGACCAGGTGGTCGGCGGGCAGCGCGGTGATCGCCGAGGTGTTCTCCCGGCCCAGCCCCGCCGTCAGGCCGGACAGCAGCCCCACCAACACCGTGATCAGGGTGACGACGGTCCCCATCAGGGCGAACCGGCCCCGGGCGAATCTCAGGTCTCTCAAGGCGACGAACACCGGCGTGGCCATCCTCGGATCGGAGCCGGGCCCACTGCCCGGCGGTTCGCCCCCACCGTCGCCCTTCACAGGGGTGCGCGGCATCGCGCCCGGGAGTGGTTCACGGCAGCCGAAAGATGCGCTCCGGCCTCCACCTTCGGCTGCCCGCGCTCCACCTTTCGATTGATGCCCGGGCCCCCGCCGGCCCGTAGCCTGAGGAGGCTGTGACCGAACAAGCCAGGACCGACCACTCCCTCACCCCCGTACTGCGCGTGCTGCGCCTGTGCCTCCATCTGATGGTGGCCGCACTGCTCGCGCTCGCCGCCGTACGCGCCCTCGCCGACGGCGCGCCCGCCGCCCCGGCCGTGCTCGCCACCGCGGCGGTCCTCCTGGCGCTCTACGTCCTGGGGCCCTCGCTGCCCCGGGTGCGCAGCTCCTCGCGCGCCGCGGCCCTCTGGCTCGCGGCCGTGGCCGCGGTCTGGCTGGTGCTGCTGGCGCTCACCCCGGACGGTGTCTGGCTGGCCTTCCCGCTCTTCTTCGTCGAACTGCATCTGCTGCCGCCCCGTTGGGCGCTGCCCGCCGTCGTGGCCAGTACGGTCGCCGCCATCGCCGGGTTCGGCTGGCACACCCACACCCTCAGTGTCGGCACGGTCATCGGCCCCGCCCTGGGCGCCGCGGTCGCGGTCGCCGTCGTCTTCGGCTACCAGGCCCTCTACCAGGAGAGCGAGCAGCGCCGCCGCCTCATAGAGGAGCTCACCGAGGCCCGCAGTGAACTGGCCGCCGCGGAACGGGCCGCCGGCGTCCTCGCCGAACGGGAGCGGCTGGCCCGCGAGATCCACGACACCCTCGCCCAGGGCCTCTCCAGCATCCAGCTGCTGCTCCGGGCCGCCGAGCGCGCCGTACCGGAGCGTCCGGAGACCGCCCTCGGCCACATCCGGCAGGCCCGCACCGCGGCCGTCGACAACCTCGCCGAGGCGCGCCGCTTCGTCCGCGCCCTCAGCCCGCCCGACCTGGAGGCCGGCTCGCTGCCGGCCGCTCTGGAGCGGCTGTGCGCCGCCACCGCCCGCAGCTCCGGGCTCGCGGTGCACTGCCAGGTCTCCGGCGTCCCCGCCGCGCTGCCCACCCCGCACGAGGTCGCCCTGCTGCGCATCGCCCAGTCCGCGCTCGCCAACACCGTCCAGCACGCCGCCGCCGACCGCGTCGAGCTGACCCTCAGCTACATGGACACCGAGGTCGCCCTGGACGTCGTCGACGACGGCAGCGGGTTCGTGCCCGCCCAGGTGCCGCCGCCGGGCTCCGCGGCGGCCGGCGGCTCCGGCTTCGGACTGGCCGCGATGCGCGCCCGGGCCCGCGCCCTCCACGGCACCCTCGCCGTCGAGTCCGCCCCCGGGGAGGGCACCGCCCTCGCCGTCACCCTGCCCCTCCCCGACCCGTCCGCCGTCCCCGAGACCGCCCAGGGGGCCGCCCCGTGACCGCACCCGCCACGCCCGTCCGGCTGCTGCTCGCCGACGACCACCCCGTCGTACGGGCCGGGCTCCGCGCCGTCCTGGAGACCGAGCCGGACTTCGAGATCGCCGCCGACGTCCCGACCTGTGAGGAGGCCGTGGAACTGGCGGCCCAGTTGGACGTCGACGTGGTCCTCATGGACCTCCAGTTCGGCGGCCGGATGCTGGGGTCCCGGGCCACCGCGGAGATCACCGCCCGCCCAGGGGCGCCCCGCGTACTGATCCTCACCACCTACGACAGCGACGCCGACATCCTCGCCGCCATCGAGGCCGGCGCCACCGGCTACCTCCTCAAAGACGCCCCGCCCGAGGAACTGGCCGCCGCGGTGCGGACCGCCGCGGCCGGCAAGTCCGCGCTCGCCCCCACCGTCGCGCTCCGCCTGATGGACCGGATGCGGACGCCCGCCACCGCCCTCTCCCGACGCGAGACCGAGGTCCTCCAGCTCGTCGCCGACGGCCTGTCCAACGCGGCGATCAGCAAGCAGCTCTTCCTCAGCCAGGCGACCGTGAAGTCCCACCTCGTGCACATCTACGCCAAGCTGGGCGTCGACTCCCGTACCGCGGCGGTCGCCGCCGCCACCACCCAGGGCCTGATCCGCCGCTGAGCGCCCCGGGCCGACGGCCGTGGCAGGCCCCGCCGCGGGGTCGCGGACCGGCGCTGTCGGTGCCGGGTGCGAGAATCGTCCGCAGCGTGCGAACCTTTCGCACCGCGAGACGACGTCTCGGCCGCACGACACCGCACGACACCGCACGACGCACGACCGCACCACCCGCACGCCACGCTCGACGATCAGGGAGACGCACCCATGGCACCCGCCATCCCAGCCTCGATGGAACGGCCGCACTTCATCGGCATCGGCGGCGCCGGCATGTCGGGCATCGCCAAGATCCTCGCGCAGCGCGGTGCCGAGGTGGCGGGCAGCGACGCCAAGGACTCCGCGACCGCCCAGGCCCTGCGCGACCTCGGCGCCACCGTCCACATCGGGCACGCCACCGAGCACCTGGCGGCGGACGCCACCAGCGTCGTGGTCTCCTCCGCGATCCGCGCCGACAACCCCGAGCTGGCCGCCGCCGAGCAGCGCGGCATCCCCGTCGTCCACCGCTCCGACGCCCTCGCCGCCCTCATGGACGGCCTGCGCCCGATCGCGGTCGCCGGCACGCACGGCAAGACCACCACCACGTCGATGCTCGCCGTCTCCCTCGGCGCCCTCGGCCTCAAGCCGTCGTACGCCATCGGCGGCGACCTCGACGCCCCCGGTTCCAACGCCGAGCACGGCAGCGGCCAGATCTTCGTCGCCGAGGCCGACGAGAGCGACCGCAGCTTCCACAAGTACGCTCCCGAGGTCGCCATCATCCTCAACGTGGAGCTGGACCACCACGCCAACTACGCCTCGATGGACGAGATCTACGCCTCCTTCGAGACCTTCGTCGGCCGCATCCGCCCCGGCGGCACCCTGGTCGTCTCCGCCGACCACCCCGGCGCCCGCGAGCTCACCTCCCGGCTCGGCCGCGACGACATCGAGGTCGTCACCTACGGCGAGTCCAAGGACGCCGACGTCCGCGTCCTCCAGGTCACCCCGCACGGCCTGGCCAGCGACGTCACCGTGACCCTCACCAGCGGCAAGATCCTCACCTTCACCGTCTCCGTCCCCGGCCGGCACTACGCCCACAACGCCGTCGCCGCGCTGGCCGCCGGAGTCGCCCTCGACCTCCCGCCGCACCAGCTCGCCGACGCCCTCGGCAAGTACACCGGCGTCAAGCGCCGCCTCCAGCTCAAGGGCGAGGCCGCCGGCGTCCAGGTCATCGACTCCTACGCCCACCACCCCACCGAGATGACCGCCGACCTGGAGGCCATCCGCGGCGCCATCGAGGAGACCGGCGGCCGCATCCTCGTGGTCTTCCAGCCGCACCTGTACTCCCGCACCCAGGAGCTGGGCACCGAGATGGGCCAGGCCCTCGCCCTGGCCGACGCCTCCGTCGTCCTGGACATCTACCCGGCCCGCGAGGACCCGATCCCCGGCATCACCAGCGCCCTGATCACCGACTCCGCGCTGGCCGCCGGCGCCCAGGCCACCCCCGAGGCCGACAAGGGCGCGATCCCGGACCTCATCGCCGGAATGACCCGGCCCGGCGACCTTGTTCTCACCATGGGCGCGGGCGACGTGACCGACCTCGGCCCCGCCATCCTGTCCCGCCTGGGCGCATGAGCTGAGGAGCCCCCGATGACGTACGAGATCGACAAGCCCGACGAGCAGTGGCGCGCCGAGCTGACCCCGGCCGAGTACCACGTCCTCCGCCAGGGCGGCACCGAGCCCGCCTTCGTCGGCGAGTACACCGACACCAAGACCACCGGCGTCTACTCCTGCCGCGCCTGCGGCGCCGAACTCTTCCGCTCGGACACCAAGTTCGAGAGCCACTGCGGCTGGCCGTCCTTCTACGACCCCAAGGACACCACCGCCGTCGAGCTCCTGGAGGACCGCAGCCACGGCATGCTCCGCACCGAGGTCCGCTGCGCCACGTGCGGCTCCCACCTCGGCCACGTCTTCGAGGGTGAGGGTTACCCGACCCCGACGGACCAGCGGTACTGCATCAACTCGATCTCACTGCGGCTGACTTCGACCACTCCCGACAAGGCGTGAGCGGCGGGGCGCAGAGCCCTTACGAACGCGACGACTTGCGGAGTTGCCGAGTCGCGCTTCGACGCGTGATGCCCGCCGAGGCATCGGCGTAGCGACCTGGCCAACGGGGTCGGCCCTGACCGGGGCCGGCCCCGTTGCCGTACCGGGTGTCGGATTCGTGCTGGATCTCCTGACCTCCGTCACCTGTCGTTGCGGTGGGGGAGTGCGCATGGTGCGTTTGGTTGCAGTGGTGAGCCCGGGTCTCGTCTGGTGGTCCGGAGCGTCTGGCCAGCCGCGCGAGGACGAGGGCCTGGTGGGGGACGAGGGCGCCGTGTACCCCTTGAGTAGGACGTCCGTGCCACCTGGGGCTTACGGTCACCTCGTGCTGGGGGCGAACGTTTCCGGGGCGACACCGGCATAGATTTCTGGTGTGCCCGCCGCTCAGGTGGCCTCACCTGAAGGCCACGGACCGGAGCGGGGGCCGGCGGCGCCCGGGCGCCGCACATCCGCTCTTTCCCCCCACGAAGGTGGTCTTCTCGTCATGCACGTCGTTCTCGCCGGTCAGCAGAGCTTCCTGGGTCTGTCCGAGAGTGCCGTGGGCTATACGGGCCTCGTCGTCCTGTTCGCGGCGGTGGTCGCGTTCGTCGCGCTGTTCGTCGGTGCGCTGGTCAGCATCCTGAAGGCGCGGATGGACGGCGGGATGAAGCTGGTGTGGGTGGTGTTCGCCTTCATCGCGCCCATCCTGGGCAGCCTGCTCTGGTTCCTCATCGGCCGGCGCCACCTCACCACGTACCGAAGCGCCTGAATCCGGACACGGTGAAGCGGCGGCGCTGAGGGCTGCCCCGGAGTGGGGACGGCATCAGGTGCCGCCCGGAGGGATCGCTGCTTGCGGGGGATGCCGCCCACGTGCACCCCCGGCCGGGGCATACGGCGCCGACGTCGGCATACCGGACGCGCATGACCACGTACCGAGGCGCCCCCACAACGGTCGTTCGACGTGCCCTCAGTGCGTCAGGCCGGCGTCCCTGGCGCACAGGGCCGCCTGTACCCGGTTGTCCACCTCGAGGGCGGACAGGATACGGCTGACGTGTGCCTTCACCGTGCTCTCCCGCATGCCCAGCCCGGTGGCGATCTCGGCGTTGGACGCACCGCCGGCCAGGAGCCTGAGCACATCGGTCTCGCGCGGTGTCAGACGCCCCACCCGGGTCTGGGCGGCTGCCGAGGCGCCGCGCGCGGTGTGGTGATGGCGCTCGATGAGCCGTCGGGCGGCATGGGGGTGGAGCATCGCCTGCCCGTCGGCGACGACCTCGACGGCTCGGATGATCTCCGCGGGGTCGGTGTCCTTCAGCAGGAAGCCGACGGCGCCGGCGGCCAGTCCGTCGTAGACGTACTGGTCCAGGTCGAAGGTCGTGAGCAACACGACCTTGGGCGGCTCGGGCAGTGCGGTGAGCTGTCTGGTGGCTTCGATGCCGTCCATGCGGGGCATCCGCACATCCATGAGCACGACGTCCAGGCATTGCGCGGTGGCCCGTCGGACGGCCTCCCGGCCGTCGGATGCCTGTGCGGCGACGGTGATGCCGGGGGCGTCCTGAAGAATGTCGGCGAGCGCCAGCCTCACCAGGCCGTCGTCGTCGACGATCATTGTCCGGATCACGCCGCCCCCCTGCTGCGTCGGTCGTCGAGTGGGATGGTGGCAGCCACCTGCCAGCCTCCTGATCCCGTAGGTCCGTACTCCAGTTGCCCGTTGAGGGCGGTCACTCGCTCGGCCAGGCCGACCAGGCCGTAGCCGGAGCCTTCGGCCGCGGCCTCGGACGAGGCGCCGGCCGGGTTGCGGATCACCACCGTGGACTGCGGCGGGCCGTAGCGCACCTCGAGCCGCGCGGTCGCTCCGGCGGCGTGCTTACGGGCGTTGGTCAAGGCTTCTTGGGCAAGTCTGTGGATGGCGAGGCGATGGCTGGCCGGTACGCGGTCGGGGTTGCCCTCGACGACCGCGTCGATCTGCTGTCCGGCCGCGCGGGCCTCGTCGATCACTGTGGAGAGTTCCGGAAGGCCGGGTACGCGTGAGCCCGTGGTCTCCCCGCTGTCGTGGCCACGCAGCACGCCCAGTACGTCCCGCAGGTCGCCGAGCGCGTCGGTGGACGCGGTGCGCAGCAGGCCGATCCTGGTCGCCACCGGCTCCGGGAGGTCGGCGGCGCGCTGTTTGAGGGCGCCGGTGTGCAGGGCGATGACGGTGAGCCGGTGGGCGAGGACGTCGTGCATCTCGGCGGCGATCCGGGTGCGCTCCTCCAACCGGGCCTGTTCGGCGCGGAGTTCACGCTCCATCCGGAGGCGGTTGACCTGTTCGGCGAGCGAGGCGACGTGCCGGCGGCGGTTGCCCGTCCACAGTCCGATGGCCGTCGCGAGCAGCAGCACCGCCAGCGGCCCGTATTTCCGGGTCATCCACAGGTTGGATCCCGGATGCGCCAGCGAACTTCCGATCATCGCGACCACCACGCACAGCCCCTCGAAGAGGAACCGGCCCTGGGAGACGCGGTAGAAGAACACGACCAGCAGCGGAAAGAACAACCCCAGCAGCAACGCGCCCACCATGGTGCCGAGCAGGGCGCACACCGGCCAACGGCGCCGCAGCAGGACCGCGGCGGTCAACGCCACGGCCGCCGCGACCTGGGGGCTGAGCAGCGTGGACCCCGCGCCTACGTAGGCCTGTTGCACCGTTCCCACGCCGACGACGCAGAGCACCAGTGCCTCGGCCCACCACGGCCAGGCTCGGCCCGCCACCTTGTTCACCAGGTCAGTGTAGGTATGCAATATCCTTGCCACATCGACTAGTTGGCGGTCATCACCCTCTACTTTCGTACGGGGTGGCCGCGGCGGAACGGCCGATGGAAAAGGTTCGGCCGCCGCCTACCGTCGTGAGCATGAACCAGACACCGGTTACGGTCACAACCGCGTCCTCGGTCACCGTCCCGACCGGCACTCGGCGTCATGACGGCGCTGCCGCGTTCCTCCGGGAGGCCGTCCGCTCCATGCCCGCCACCGGCGCGGTCGCGCCGAGCGGCTCGCCCCTCGCCCGGAGGCTCGCCGCGCCGTTGCCCGCCCCCGGCGGCCGCAGCCCACTGCGCGTCCTGGAGGTGGGCGCGGGGACCGGCACCGTCACCCGCGCCCTGGCCGAACGTATCGGGCCGGGCGACCGGCTGGACGCCGTCGAGATCAACCCCCGGTTCGTGCGCATGCTGACCGGGGCGCTGCGGACGGACCCGGCGCTGGCCGCAGCGGCCGAGCAGATCCGGATCGTCCCGGAGTCGATCTGCCACACGCCGCTGCCCGAGAGCAGCTACGACGTGATCGTCTCCTGTCTGCCGTTCACGAACTTCGCCCCCGACACGGTGCGTTCCCTGATGGAGCGGTATATGGCCGCTCTGGTCCCCGGTGGGCATCTGACCTTCTTCGGCTATCTCGGCACGCTCGCCCTGCGGACCCTGTTCGCCGACCGGACCGATACCGCCCGGCACCGCGCGGTGGCGGCCGTACTGGCCGAGTTCTCCGCCCGTTACGGCAGCGGCGACGGCCGCAGCGTCGTCTGGCACAACCTGCCGCCCGCCCGGGTCTCGCACCTGAGGGCGCCCGGCGGTGGATAGGCGTCGCGGCCCCGGATTCCTCCGGCCGGCGATGACGGGGCGTCCGGCGACCTGCTGCCGACCGTGTCGGCACCCGGCGTATACCGCGTGATCACCGTGCTGCGGCGCTGGATTGGGGCGGTGCCGGCCACGCGCGCCCGAATCAGGCCCTTGAATCAAGGGGAGTTCTTTCCCCTCCGCGGTATTCCGCCGCGTCCACTGAAAATGATCTCCGTCCGGAATTGAATAGGATCATGAAGAAAACGCCTCCGCCCTCCCTCGCCTACCGACCCGTCACGGACGAACACCTGGCCGTCCGGCTGCGCTCCGTGCGCAAGGTGCACGGTAAGGGGGCGGGTTCGGTGACGGCCCTGCACGATATCGACCACGGCTTCCCGGCCGGCACCTTTACCGCGGTGATGGGGCCGTCGGGGTCGGGCAAGTCGACGTTGCTGCACTGCGCAGCCGGGCTGGAGCACCCCACCACAGGCACCGTCGTCCTGGGCGGCCGGGATTTAGGCGAGCTGTCCGAGCGGCAGTTGACGCTGCTGCGCCGGGACCGTGTCGGCTTCGTCTTCCAGGACTTCCACCTCATCCCCGCGCTGAGCGTCGCCGCCAACGTGGAGTTGCCGCTGCGCCTGGCCGGCCGCCGCCCCGACACACACCGCCTGGACGATCTCTTGACGCGCGTGGGGCTGAACGACCGCCGCCGCCACCGTCCCGCACAGCTCTCAGGAGGCCAACGGCAGCGCGTCGCGCTGGCCCGGGCGCTGATCACCCGGCCCGAGGTGGTCTTCGCGGACGAACCGACCGGTGCGCTGGACAGGGCCTCCGGCCGCGAGGTGCTGGCCTTGCTCCGCGGGGCCGTCGACGACCTGGGGGCCACCGTCATCATGGTCACCCATGACCCGCAGGCGGCAGCCTGGGCCGATGACGTACTGCTGCTCGCCGACGGACGGCTGGTCGACCGGCTGGCCGGGCCCGAGGACACCACGGCCGAGACGATTGCGGCTCGCCTGGCCGCCCTGGAGGTGTGAACAGCCATGCTCTCTCTCGTCCTTGCCTCCGTCCGTACCCGCCTGGGGCAGTACGTGGGTGTACTCCTCGTCTCCGCCATGAGCGCGGGTCTGCTGACCCTGCTGGCCTCCGTCCTGGACAGCGTCCACCAAGCCGACCCGGGCCACCGCGCCGAGCGTTCGGCACAATCGCTGCTCGGCCTGGTCGGAGGCACCTCCGGCTTCGCCGCCCTGCTCCTCGTCTCCAACACCTTGACCCTGGTCGCCCAGCAGCGGCGGACGGAGATCGGAGCGCTGCGGGTCGTCGGAGCGAGCACGACGCAGATCCGGATCCAGATCGTGAGCGAGGCCGCGGTGGTCGCCGCGCTGGGCGGCGTGGCGGGGGCCGCCGGCGGGACGGTCGCCCTCGGCCCCGTACTGGACTGGCTCATCGGCCACCACGTGCTTCCGAGCGGACCTCGACCCGACTTCTCGCCCCTCGGCTTTGCCGTCGGGCTGCTCTCCACCGTCGTGATCGCCGTCCCGGCGGCGCTGGCGGCAGTCCGCGGCCCGTTGCGCACGTCCGCGGTCGCCGCCCTCCGGGAAGCCGTGGTCGAGCGCCGCGCGCTGCCCACCGGGCGGGCGATCGGGGCGGTGGTCATGCTGCTCCTGGCCTGGGCGGTCTGGGAGCGTTACGCACGCAAGAGCGGGGCACACGAAGCAGTCAACGGCTCGATGGCGCTGTGCATGATGCTGCTCATCGCCGCGTGGCTGCTGCTTCCGCTCGTCGTGCGTCCGGCGGCGGCGCTCAGCGCCCTGCCCGGACGGCTGCTGTCCCGTTGCACGGGGCGTCTTGCGGCAGCGAACAGCGCGGCGGCGGGACGACGGGTGGCGGCCATGGCAGGTCCGGTGCTGCTGGCGGCCGGGCTCAGCACCATGCTGTGGTGTGGCAACGCCGTGTCGCAGGCGACCGCCACCGCGCATAACGCGCTCCAGCAGGAGAACAACGCCGTCGGTCTGCGCATCCTCATGACACCTTTGATCGTGTGCGCGGCCCTGGGCATCCTCAACACCCTGTTGCTGGCCACCCGGCAGCGCCGCCAGGAGTTCGCGGCGCTGCGGCTGGCCGGGAGCACGCGAGCCCAGCTGCTGCGCATGCTGGGCTGGGAGTCCGTCGCCGTGGTACTGAGCGGGTTGATGACAGCCGGCTTGGTCAACTGGGTCTTTCTGGCCGGACTGTCGTCCCGTATTGCGCCGTACCTCACGGACATGACTGCCGTGCTGCCCTGGGCCGATATGGCGAAAATCGCCGTGGGGTGTGCGGGACTGGGCGCACTCGGCGTGCTTGTCCCGGGCGTTCTGGTACTTCGCGTGAACGCCGTCCACGCGGTGGAATAGCGGTCGCCGCGCGGGTATCGCTCTTCGCACTCGCAGGCGGTCCGAACCTCTTTCGCCCCGAACTCCCCGGTGGTGACCGGACGTTCCTGCCGGCCGACCTCACTTTCGACCGCGAAATGCATCGGGAACAACTTCGACAAACCGGGATTGCGCGCGAGGAACACGGACCGTCGACGCGTGCCGGCTGTTCCGGCCCGAATCAGGTGGTGATGCCGACCGCGCGGCCGTGTCCGACCGCCCCGTCACCGAACTGGGTGCGGTAGAGCGAGGCATAGAGCCCGTCGGCCGCCAGCAGCTCCTCGTGCGTGCCGCTCTCCGCCACGCCGCCGTCGCGCAGCACGACGATGCGATCGGCTCCCCGCACGGTGGACAGGCGGTGGGCCACGATCAGTGCCGTACGGCCGTGCAGGGCTCGCGCCAGCGCCTGCTGGACCTTTTCTTCCGACTCCGAGTCGAGATGCGCGGTGGCTTCGTCGAGCAGCACGATCCTCGGATTCTTGAGCAACAGCCGGGCGATGGCCAGCCGTTGCCGCTCACCGCCCGAGAGGTGATGCCCGCCGTCACCGACCACGGTGTCCAAGCCCTTGGGCATGCGCTGCACGGTGTCCCAGACCATGGCCTCCCGGCATGCGCTCTCACATGCTTCATCGGTGGCGTCGGGACGCGCGTAGGTGAGGTTGGCCCGCAGCGTGTCATGAAAGAAGTGGCTGTCCTGGGCCACCACGCCAACGGCATCCCGTATGGACTCCTGGGCGACGGTGCGCAGGTCGTGGCGGCCGATCCGAACCGTGCCGCTCACCGGGTCGTACAGCCGGCACACGAGATTGACCAGGGTCGATTTGCCGGCACCCGACGGGCCGACCACGGCGAGAGTCCGCCCGGCCTCGACATGCAGATCCAGGCCTCGGAGAATGTCCTGTTCTTTTCCGCTGGTCGGTGCCTCCTCCTCAAGCGTGACGAGGCTGGAACCCGACGGCGTCCGATGGCGGAAGCGGACGTTCTCAAAAGTGATGGAGGCGCTGTCCGGGGGAAGTGCCACGGCGGTGGGAATGTCCTGGATATCGGGCACAAGGTCCAGAACCTCAAAGATGCGCTCGAAGCTGACGACCGCAGCGGTGACTTCGGCACGCGTGGAGGAGAGCGAGGTGATGGGGCCGTAGAGGCGAGCCATCAGGGTGACCATGGCCATGAGGGTGCCGACGGTGATGCCGCCGTCGACGGCCAAGAGCCCACCTGCCAGATAGGCCGCGGCAGTTCCCATGGTCGCGAGCCAGGAGACGGTGAGCGCCAGCATGGCATTGGTGACGGTCAACTGAATGCCGGCGTCGCGGAGCCGTCTGCCACGCCCCTCGAAATGCTGGATCTCAGCCTCGGGCCGACCGTAGAGCCGGGCGAGCACCGCCCCTTGGCTGCTGAACCGCTCGGTCATGAAGCTCACGAGTGCGGCGTTGTCGGTCAGTTGCCGCCGATTCAGCTTGCGCAGCCGCCTGTTGAGAACCCGAGCCGGCAACAGGCATGCGGGCACCAGTACGGCGGCCACGATGGTGATCTGCCACGACAGGAAGACCATGGTGACTGCCACCGCGACGACCGCGACAAGGTTCGACAGCAGAGTGGACGCGGTCGTGGTGAATGCCTTTTGGGCCCCCAGGACATCGGAGTCGAGGCGAGTGACAAGGCGTCCGGTCGGCACCCTGGTGAAAAAGGAGACAGGCATGCGTTGTACCTGGGAAAAGGCACGTTTCCGCAGATCCAGGGTCATGCCCTCACCGATGCCAACGGCCAGACGCCGCTCGAAATACGTCACCCAGGCGGCGAACGTCGCCAAGGCGACGAGCAGTACGACCAGCTCGATGACCCGGCCCTTGTCGTGACGCAACACCCCCTCGTCGACGATGCGTTGGGTGAGCAGCGACGGCAGGACTATCAGTGCCGACTCGAGCAGCACGAGGAAGAAGAAGCCTATGAGGCGGCTGCGAAAGGGCACGGCGCATTCTGCGATCCGGCGCCACGTTCCCGGAACCCGACCACTGCGCTCCTGCTGCCTGTCGTCCATGGTCTCTCCTTACGGGGGCTTCCTGAGCCGACCGCCGTGGTCGGAAACGACGTGCGGGGCGGCTTATCGCCGCCCCGCACTCATTCGACCTCAGTCGGTCATTCAGCAGAAGACGCTGATGCCGCTGGTGTCGTTGCAGTGCTCGCTGTTGCCGGAGCCCAGGGCCACGACGTCCTCGTCACGAAGCTCCAGGGACTGCAGGTCCAGAATGTTCGCCATGATGATGCTCCTTTGGATGAGTGGGGTGTGCAGGCTCAGCAGGCGATGCTGATGCCGCTGGTGTCGTTGCAGTGGACGCTATTGCCGGAGCCCAGAGCGACGATGTCCTCGTCACGAAGCTCCAGGGACTGCAGATCAAGAATGTTCGCCATGAATGACGCTCCTTGAGTGGTACGGGCCGAGGCGGCCCATGGTGGGTGTCAACCCGCCGTCAGGACTCCTGATGGGCCTGACGGAGGAATGGGAGGAAATTCGCGGTTCCGCTCAACGAGCTCTTGAGGCCGAGCAAAATACCCGCATTTCCAGTCGCGTAGTCCATCGAAATCCGCATCAGCTGGAAGCCTGGGAAGACGACGTTTCCGTGGAGCCCGAGCTGATGCCAGGAAAGTCTTTCGAGATGGCGCCGTGTGACCTGGGCCGTATCGGCATCGGTCGGACCTGTGATGTGCTGCAGGGCTGCCATCTGGCCGACGCGGCCGTTCCAGAGGGAAGGCTGCACGAAGAAGCCGCCGGCGCAGGTGTTGCGTGCGGAGGTGAGAGCGTCCAGCAACCTGTCGTCCGCACGGTGGCGCAGTAGCTCCGAGCCGACGATGGCGATTCCGGCAGCACCGGTCTCGATGTAGGGGTTGAGTCGCCATCCCTCGTCGACGTTCAAGGTGTTGAAGCTGGAAACGACGCAGCGGTCCAGGTCGAGGTGGGATGCTGTGAATGCCAGGTCCAGCCATGAGCTGTCGTTGGTGTGCTCGTACATCCGCAACATCAGCAGTGCGGGTCCTGACCAGCCGTGCATGAGGCCGGCCGGGCCCTTCGACTTGCGGACGAGACCGAGTTCCGCACCCGAGCGTGTGCCGGCGGCCCGCGGGAACGTGCCGCCGGCAATCGATTCCGCCACTCTCTTCGCCAGTTGCGTGGCGCGGCCACTCATGGCGCTGTCACCCGTGACGTCGGCGAAGTGCAGGAGATTCAGCCCTATCCCTGAGAGCCCGCCGAACAGATTCGGGTTGGTCAACTGGTCGAGCGTGGGGTCGATCCGCTCGATCAGGCGCAGAGCGTCGTCCTTGCGGCCGATTCTCTCAAGCGTGTGCGCCACTCCATGGAGACCGTCGAAGAATCCCGGTTGGTTGATGCTGCTGCGCTCGACGGCGGACAGCAACCAGTCGTCCGCCCCTTCGGGGATCTCATAGCCGCTTTCCCGCAGCGCGTACAGCACGCCTGCCGCACCGAACGCGAAGGTCTCACCCACGTGTGAGAACTGCCGTACGTCACCGGGGAAGAGACGGTCCTCCCGTTCGGGTGTCGCGCTGGTCTTGATCGCCGCTGCCATGGAGTCCAGCAGTCGCGGCCAGTCGGTGGCCTCGCCCTGGATCCGCACCGGAGGCCGGCCGATGCCCGCTTGTACCGCCTTCGTCCTGGGCACGTGCTTTCCCAACCCGGCGCGGATGGCCTCGACATACTCCGCCGGTACGGGGAAATTCTCCTCCATCGCGTCGATGAGGTCGTGGACTTTGTCCCGGTCGAGGGTGAGCATCGGCACCAGAGGCATGAAGAGCCACAGGCGCAGAATCCCCATCGCATAGCTGTCGACGCGGGTACCACGGTATTCGCGAGGTGCCGCAAAACCGGGTGCGGCCATGGCCTGTTGGAAGCCCTCGGCGTCGAAGGAGGACGTCTCGAAGTCGACGAGCACCCCCCGGCCGTCCTCAAGCACCAGAACGTTGTGCGGGTGCAGGTCGCCGTACACCACACCCCGCTCGTGGATCTCGCCGAGCAATGTCTCCACCTGCCGGCAGATGTCCACGGCCCACTGGGTGTAGGCAGCCTTCTGCTCGTCGTCGGCGTTAGCACCGAGCAGCGGATAGGTCTGAGCCTCCTTCGAACTCAGCCGCTCACCCTCGAAGTGCTCGATGGCCAAGAAGTGGTGATCCCAAGCGGTGAAGTGCTCATGGAACTGGGGTATCCCCTGTACCCCGCTGAGTTTGACCAAGGTGTCCCGCTCACGGAGAAGCCGGGTCACCGCGTCGGCTGCCTCCGCATCGAGTCCGGCATGCGGCCGGGCCTCCTTGAGGACGACCTGGAGTCCGTCGGAGAGGCGCTTGGCCACATAGATCCCGCCGCCGTTGGAGAAGTGGAGCGGCTTGAGGATGTGGTACGGGAAAGTATCGTTCGAGGCCACGGTGCGTGCCTCGATGCTCTTCTTGAGGATGCCTGGCGGGGTCACCCACTCCGGAACCTCGAAGACCGGCCGACGTATATCCGGTACGAGCTCACCGTCTGGCCTCTGCATGGCGGGGACGACGTCACCGCTCTCCAGCAGGATCTCCCGCTTGCGGAAACCTCCGTAACGCACATAGAGCGGGCCGGCTTCATAGCGTGCATCGCTGAGGATGTACGGGCCGGGCTCTCCCTCCAGGAGAGCGGAAAGACCGGTCAGTACATCGGTCAACTCCGCCTCGTTGCGAGGGTAGATCGTGATGAGCTTGCCGCTCGCACCCCGCGGAGCATACTTGCCGTTCTGCCCCAGGAAGGCGTGCCGGCTGGGCAGGAATTTGAATCCATAGCGGCGGGGGACGCAGTAGTCCCACACCGTCTCAATCATGCGTTCGGCATTCTCCGCGGTACCCGAGGCGTGTACCTTCCACCCCTGTTCCAGCATGTGCTCGCCAAGGGGGTGGAGCTCAAGCCACATGTCCCCTCTGTGCTGCCGCCACCCTTCGGGAACGGCGCGTCCGGACACTGCGAAATCGGTACCGCTGGCGCCGTTGTCGGACCGGCCAGGGGCTTCGAAGAAGACGGGGTCGGCCATGCAGTAATTCTCATAGCGCTTGTCCATCGAAATTCCCCTCTGCTGACTGCCGGTTCCCCGGACATGCTGGGCCCGTGGATCCTCCTCGACGCCCCGCGTCCTTGGTGGGTGCACCATGAACCTTGCCTGGCGGGCCGCTTCTGCACGAGAGAAGAACTCCTGAAATCCCCTGTTAATACTTCACAGTCGACCGCGGAGGTCGTGCGGGCGCCGGCGTGACCTGGGCCCTGGCGGCGGCAACTCGCGTCACAAAACCGGAATCTGGAGATCCGGCACTGGCGGCTTCGAGTCGTAAGGGCAAGCGTGGAGCATCATTCCAGCCGGGTTGGCCAGAAATAACGGGTTATGGCGCAGAGACGTGATTCCTTACCCTTGCCACCCGTCTTCGCGAGGACGTGTACGTTTTGCAGTGGAGTCGACGGCCTCGTTGAACGCGCGCCAACCGCAGGGGAGATGGCCGGTGCGCCGTCCCGGGGTCGACAGCTGTAGGGGCATCGGAAAGATGCTCATCTCGGGAGGGCTTCATAAGGGGGGAAGTGCAAGTGGAGTTCGGCACGGGGATCGGCACGCCAAGACAGGCCCAGCAACTGGCACTTGCTGTCGTTACGGTCATTTCCGCTGGGTTTCTTGTCGTGGTTCTCTTGGAGATCAGCAAAGCTCCCGCGGTTACGCCCGGCATCGTGGTCAGTGAAATCGTGGTGGCTGCTCTCGGCGGTATGCAGATATATCTCACCGCCTGTGCCCTGTGCGGACGCCAGCTACGCTGGGGTCCCTTTGTCCTGGCGGCGCAGGGTGTGCTGGCCCATCTTCCTCATCTCCTTGTCGGAGACCGATGGAGCGGCGTGCCGGGCCTGTTTGTCGGCTCCCTGCTCTTCAGCCTGCGCGGCCGGAAGATTTGGCTGCTGGCCGGCTGTGTGACCGCCTTCAACCCCGTGTTGGTGTTCGGAGTCAGCCACGACGCGCGTTCTGCTCTGGTCGGGCTGTTGGTCACCGCATTGATCGGATTGACACTGTTCGGCGCGGTGCGTCTTGCCGATCAGACCCGCGAGGCCCATGCCTTACGGATGGATCTGGCGCAGCTGGCCGTCACCCAGGAGCGGATACGGTTCGCACGCGACCTCCACGATCTGGTCGGGAACACGCTTTCCAGTGCCTCCGTCAAGGCCGAGCTGACGCACAGGTTGCTCGCTCAGGACCCACGGGCCGCCCGGGGGGAGGTCGCCGATCTCATCAAGACCGTACGGCAGGCGCACGCCGAAATACGCAAGGCCGCCCAGGGGTACCGCAGCCTCTCCCTGGAGTCGGAGCTGGTCTCGGCCCGCTCAACGCTCCAGGCTGCCGGCATAGCGCCTCACTTTTCGCACCACGGCGTCTCGCTGCCGCAGAGCTCAGGCGGCGTTCTGGCGGCGGTCCTCAGGGAGGCCGTGACCAACGTCGTGCGTCACAGCGCGGCGCGTCACTGCACCGTACGGATCACCCGGTACAAGGGCACCACCCGGCTCATTGTCGTCAATGACCGTCCCCGTCCCGCACGGGCCGTCGTGCCCCCCGAATCGAGCGGCTTGCGGAACCTCTCCGAGCGCGTCGCGGTCTTGGGGGGAACCCTGTCCGTCTCACGCCCGGCAACCACTCGGGGAGAAGAGTTCCGGTTGGAGGTCCGCCTACCGGTCAACCTTCCGACCGGACACGTGGACGGCGATGACGGCGCTTCTCCGCCCCAGCGACGCCTGCTCCCCTGGAAGGCATCAGATCCATCCCTCGTGCAGGGCAATCCGGATGGCGTCGACGCGATTTCTGGCGCCTGACTTGGTGACGACCCTCGACAAGTGGTTCCGCACGGTGCCCAGTTCCAGGTGAAGCCGTTGGGCGATTTCTTGGGGCCGCGCGCCTTCGGCCGCATGCCGGAGTACCTCGGCCTCCCGTGGGGTGAAGGGGTTGGGAGTACTGTCCAACGCTGCGGCTGCCAGCTCCGAATCAATGACCCGCTCACCCTTCGCAACCTTCCTTATGGCCACGATGAGTTGATCCAGCGGGGTGTCCTTGAGCAGGAATCCCCTGGCGTGTGCGGCCAGGGCACGTCGGATGTTTCCGGGCTGGCCCAGGCTCGTGACGATGAGACATCGGCACGACGGCAGGTGCTCGTGCAGTTGGGCCGCAGCAGTGAGTCCGTCCATGCCCGGTAAGCCGATGTCTATTAACGCGAGATCGGGTTCGGTGCGCAGTGCCGTCGGCACGATCTCGTCCCCACGCGCCACCTCCGCCACGACGTCGATGTCTGCTTCCTGGCGCAGCAGGCTCGCCAACGAGCCACGCAGGAGCTGCATATCTTCGGCCAAGAGCACTCGCATCGCGTACCTTCCCTTCGACCGCGCCCCACTGGGCACTCACCCACCTGCCGAGGCTCGAACACCTCGCGCCTGGAGCCTTCTCATCCCTACCTCTGCCAGCAGGGAGCGCCATGCCGCACCGTCCACAACGACCCTTGCTGATCGTGAGCCAAGTATGCGTGTACGCACGGGAGTTGGCAGTCGAAGTCGCGAGGACGGGTAGCGCCCAGTGGTTCGCAACGGCGATCGCCAGACGGGAGAGCTGACGAGCACCGAGGGCCGTCAAGGCGAAGGCCTCGCGCCGACCGATGAGCGCGTCGACGATCACCGGCACCGGCAGGAGCATCGAGATCACCGTCGAGTTCCTGCGCGGCACCCGCAGGGCAGATTCACCAGCCGAAGCGGCGAAGGCTGGACGATGTGCGGTGCTCGGTTCCGTAGCCCCCAATGCCACTCTCCCGTGGGCACGAGGGGCGCGTGAGCACCGGCGCGGGACACGGGCCTCCATGCACCGGCCTGACGTTGGTCAGGCCACCGCGAGCACTTCGGCGCCCGCCGCACCCTGCTCCCGTACCAGCAGCTGCGTGCTGCTGCCAGGGCCGCAGGCCGCCGGCCGGCCGAGCGCGAGAGCGCGTCGGCCTGCTGCAGGCCGACGCGGAGAGCGGCAGCAGGGCTGGTGAGGCAGCCCCATCCTGGTCGACGCCCCGCTGGGGGCGAGGAATGCTGAGAGCGCAGACAGCAGAGGGAGAACCGCTTCGCCGACCCCTCCAGTGGGCAGACCCTCCTTGCTCGGCGCACCGCGCAGTACGGACCCCGGCGACGGGGACGCTCTGGAGCTGCCGGATCAGGCTGCCCGGCAGTCATGAACTGCCAAGCGGTGTCGGACAGGACCAGAAGACAGGGCGAAAGAGACCATGCGCGACCTCACCGAATCGAACCTCAAGATGTTGGCCGGCTCCCGTTCCTTCGAGCGCGGGCGTGGATACCTGGATGCGGTGTCCGGGGTCGAGGTCGGTGACGGCTGGATCAGCGCGAGCGTCCACGGTACGGAGCGGTACGAGGTGGAGCTGTCCCTGGACGGGCCCGGCGGGCTGTCCGGCGAGTGCGACTGCCCGTTCGGCCTTGAGGGCAACTTCTGCAAGCACCTGGTCGCCCTCGGCCTGACGATGCTGGCCCGACCGGAGGGCCTGCCGCGGCAGAGGAAGGCGGCCCAGGACCGGGCGCAAGACCTCGACGGGTGGCTGTCTGCCCAGTCCAAGGACGAGTTGCTCGCTCTGCTGCGCGAACAGCTCGGCGAGGACCGGCAGTTGCGGCGTCGCCTGGAGGTACGGGCCGCGAGCGCACGCGGGGATCTCGCCGCGGTCCGGGCCCGCATCCGCGAACTGCTCGACATCGGCCCGTTCGCACAGTACGGGTACGTCGAGTACGCCGATGCCCGCGCCTACGCGGACCAGGCCGAGCAGGCGGTGTCCGCGATCGGCGCGCTCACCGGCTCCGGACGGGCAGCCGAAGCGATCCCCCTGGTGCGGGAGGCCATGAAGCTGCTGGCCCAGGCGGTGGAGAGCGTCGACGACTCCGACGGATGGCTCGGCCAGGTGGGCGACGGCCTCGCCGACGCCCACCTCGACGCGTGCCGTGCGGCGTCCCCCGATCCGGGAGAGCTCGCGCACTGGCTGGTCGGCCATGCGCTCGGCGAGTCGGGCGACGACCTCACCGACATCGATCCACTCGACTACGAGGACGTTCTCGGCACAGAGGGGATGGCCGCCCTGCGGAAGCTGGCGGTCGAGGCATGGCAGGCCAACCGCCGCGGCTGGGCGGAGAAGTACCTGATGGAACGTCTGGCCAAGGCGGGAGACGATATCGATGCGGTGATCGCCGTGCATGCGGCCGACCTCGCGCCGAACGGCCACACTCACCTCGTCATCGCCCGCGAGCTGGACACCGCCCGGCGCCGCGACGAGGCGCTGGACTGGGCGGAACGCGGTGTCCGGGAGACCCAGGACCTCGCCGCCGTCGACACCGCCCTCGTCGACTACCTCTGCGACCGCTACGTGCAGGCGGACCGGTTCGCCGACGCCGTCGCCCTGCGCCGCGACCACTTCGGCGCCCGCCGCACCCTGCTCACATACCAGCAGTTGCGCACCGCAGCCCGGGCCGCGGACTGCTGGCCGGCCGAGCGCGAGAGCGCGCTGGCCCTGCTGCGGGCTGACGCGGAGCATCGGCAACAGGGTCGGTACGGCGGCCCTGTCCTGGTTGACGCCCTACTCGACGACAAAGACATCGACGCTGCCTGGCACGCCGCCACCGAGGGCGGCGCCGATGACCGGCAGTGGCTCACCCTCGCCGACCAGGCCCGTGCCACCCGCCCTGCCGACACGCTTGCCGTCTACGTGCGCCTGGCGGAGCCGCTGACCACAAAGACCGGCAACGCGGTCTACGAGGAGCTCGTCAGCCTGCTGCTGAGCATCCGGGACTGCCACCGCCGCTTGGGAACGCCGGAGGAGTTCACCGGGTACGTGACCGCCCTGCGTACCGCTCAAAAGCGCAAGCGGAACCTGATGCGCCTGATGGACGAGCACGGACTCTGAGCCGGAGGAGGGGCGCCTGTGGTGAGCGACGGAGACCACGGCGCAGAACATGACCCAAGGGGCGGACGCGGTTCGAGCCGCCGGCGGAGCGCGTGCCCACCTTGTGGATGCTCCGATGACCAGGCGGCCCGGCGGCTTGGTGGTCCGAGACGGCTCGGACCACCGCGGATGCCCCCCGAGTCGCGCCGTACCCGTAGGATCTTGTAAACTCTTCGAGTTGTCATGGAGCCGACGGCCCCAGGCAGCCATCCCGCCGCATCGCGGCACCTCACTACTGCACGGCCCCTCAACGAGATCGAATTCCGCACGCCGAAATTCATTCCGGGCGCCTGATTAGGCGTCACCGAGGAATCCCGCTAACGTAGTGGACACCCCGCCGACGGGGAATCAGAACGAAAGAAGATCTGATAAAGTCGGAAAGGCCGAAAAGCGAAAGTGAAGCGGCCGAACCCCGCTCCAACAGGGGGCCGGAGACGGAAACGGATCTGGTACGGTTGGAACCGCGAGAAAGCTGAAAGGCCGGATCGCACCGGCGAAAATCGGGGCCGAAAGGGTCTGATAGAGTCGGAGACGCAAAGACCGAAGGGAAGCGCCCGGAGGAAGCCCGAGAGGGTGGCCGAAGGAAGCGTCCGTTCCTTGAGAACTCAACAGCGTGCCAAAAGTCAACGCC
>NZ_JBIVOW010000026.1:93943-138602 GCF_044754325.1 Streptomyces sp. NPDC093097 | reverse complement strand
GGCTTCACACCTACAATCACCACCGCAGACACACCGCACTCAAGGGCCAACCACCCGCCAGCCGCGTCCCCAACCTCACAGGGCAATACACCTAGTCGCGTTTGCAGATGCGGTCGAGGAGGTTGGCCGTGGCGCGCTGGACGCGCTGGTCGACATGGCCGGGGCGGTCCAGCGCGGGCGACCAGGCGAAGGTGCCGGAGGAGAAGACCAGGGCGCCGCTGGGCGCGCGGTACAGGGAGGTCTCCTGGTGGCGGCGGACGCCCTCGCCGTCGCGGTACGGGGAGTGGGCGAGCAGGATGCGGCGGGTGTGCTGGGGGAGGCTGGTGCGCGGGAAGTAGCGGTCGGCCTCGCCGGCGACCAGGCCGGGGAGTTCGTCGCCTTCCTGGGCGCCGGTGGCCTCCCACAGCCAGTGCTCGGTGTTGCGGACGACCAGGGGGGCGGGCTCGGGGACCCGTCCCGCGTACTGGATGCCCATCAACAGCTGTTCGGGATTGCCCAGTTCGCGCCAGAGGGCGGGGCGGCCGGGGCCCTGGCGCTTGCGGCAGCTGAGCAGGGAGTCCGGGCCGGCCGGCGACGCGGCGAGCTCCACCTGCCAGTACATGGTGTTGGCGGAGAGGAAGACCAGGGAGGTGCCGCTGTCCCGGGCGGCCTCGACCGTGCGGCGCATGGGCACCGACCAGTACTCGTCGTGGCCGGGGAAGACCAGGCCGCGGTAGCGGGTGGCGTCGACGCGGCCGGCGTGCAGATCGCGGGCGTCGGCGTAGGCGAGGTCGTAGCCGTAGCGCTCGGCCCAGCGGATGAAGTCGTAGGCGTGGCCGACGTGGAGGGGGAGGCCGGCGCCGGCGTAGGGGCGGTCGAAGGAGACGGTGGCGGCGGCGTCCTGCTCGCCGAGCAGGACGCCCTTCCCGTCCCAGGCGTGGTAGAGGCTGGCGCCGGTGTGGCCGTCCTCGGGGTAGAGGTTGTACGCCTGCCAGGTGATGTCGGGGAGCAGCAGGAGCAGGTCGGCGGGCTCGGCGTCGCGGACGGTGAAGGGGATGTGGGAGCGGTAGCGGCCGTCGGCGGTGGTCAGGACCGCGACATAGGCGCCCAGTTGCCAGTACGTGGGGACCTGGAGGCGCCAGGACAGCCACCAGTGGTGGCAGGAGACGGTGCGGTCGGCGAGCAGCGGGGCCTGCTGGGCGATGCCGGCGAGGCGGGGGCTGGTGGTGATCTTGGCGGCGCCGGCGCCCGCGTAGTGGCCGATGCGGTAGACGTCGATGCTGAAGGGCTGCGGCGGGTCGACCGAGACCCGGAAGTCGAGGGCCTCGCCGGGGGCCACCGCGCCGGGGACGGTGAAGCCCTTGATCTGGCCGTGGACGTCGTCGGCGGTGCGGGGGCCGTTGTGTTTTCGGGGCGCGGGCACCTGCAGGTCGCCCTGGGCGACGGCCGGATCGACGTACCAGGGGACGATGCGGCCGGAGTCGAAGTAGGTCTCGCTGCCGCGGAGCCAGGGCAGCGGGCCCTGGCCGAACGGATCCGTGACCGCGTGGGCGAGGGCACCCGACTCCCAGCGCCTGATCTGTTCCGTCGCCACCTTCCACTCCCCTCCCGCGTCCCCCATGGCCGCGGCCGACCGGGCCTACCCACCCTCCAGCACATCACATTACGCACTCACTCCGTCACCCTTCGTCGTGAATTTAGACGCCCTTGCCCCGAAGCCCGAACTGGAAGGGAACATTCAGCCGGTGCGGCGGGCGCCGCGCCCCGGACTCACGCCAGCCGGACCGGCTTCTCCGGGCGGACGCCGACGCGGTGCAGCCAGCCGCGGAGCGGTTCGGCGTCGCCCTCGTCGACCAGGCTGAGGACCGGGTGGCCCAGATCCGCGCGGCGGGTGCCGTCCACGAGGAGGGCCGGGCCGTCGAGCCAGTCCAGGCCGGGGGCGGCGCCGGCGGTGTCCACGGCGGCGCAGCAGACCATGGCCGTGACGTGGTCGGCGAGCAGTTCGCGGGCGGTGCGGGGCGGTTGCAGGGGGAAGAGCGGGAGGCCGCCGTCGACCGGGCCCTCGCCCCAGGAGGTATCGGCGGCGGGCGGTGCGGAGCGGCAGTGGGCGGCCTGGCGGGCGGCCTCCTCGCGCTCCTCCCGGGCGACCTCGGCGCCCAGCCGGGCGGCCAGCAGATCGCCGGCGCGGGTGTCGCGGGCCAGGCGGTCGATGACCCGGGCCAGGGTCGGGCCGGTGGCCGAGGAGGGGGAGGCTGTGGCCTCGGCCTGAGTCCGTCCCGCTCGGCCGGGGCCGAGCGCTTCGGGGATGCCCCCGGGGTGGTGGGCGGCGGGCGTGTGGGCGCGGGCCCCGGCGTAGGTGAGGCGGGGGGCGGCGGCGGGCCGGGGGGCGGGGCCGGCGTCGGGGGCGTCCACGGGGACGGCGGGGCGGTCCGGCGGGCGGGGCGGCTCCGGCGCCGCGCGGTCCGGGTCCGGTGCGGCGAGCGGGAGTTCGTCCAGGACGCGGTGCAGGCGGGCGGCCTCCAGGCGCCACTTCCGGTCCACGATCTCCTGCGGGTACTGCTGCCAACCGACCGGCGACCAGCCGGGGCCGGCCGCGGCCGGGCCGCCGTGGAAGAGCCGGGCGGCCAGCAGGGAGGCGGCCCGGTCGACGACGCCGGGCTCCTCCAGGAGGTCGCAGGCGGGCCGCTCGCCGAGCCGGGAGGCGAAGCCCTCGGCGAGGCGGTCGCGGCGGGAGAGCTCGGTGAGCGCGGAGACCACGCCGGCGTCCAGCCGGGAGGGCCAGCGGCCCATCCGCCAGGCGGGCAGCGCGACCCGGGTGAGCAGCCGGTCCCAGCCCGCGTAGGCCAGGCCGACCTGCTCCTGGGCGACGAGCCGCAGGCCGTAGTCGACGCCCTGGGCGCGCTCGGAGGCGGCGGCCGCGACCCCGCGCTCCATGAGCGTGGCGTGCTCGCGGGCAGCGCGCAGCAGCAGCCGGGCGACCCGGCCGACGAAGCAGAGCGGGAGGGCGCGCAGCAGGCCCCGGGCCTGGGCAGCGACCGCGACGGCCGCGTCCAGCCCGCGGAGGAAGCGGCGGGCGGCGGCTATGTCCGGATCCGCCGACGGGCCGGTGCCGGCGACGACGGGGGCGAGCAGGGCGCGCAGTTCGGCGACCCGCATCCACCACAGGAACGGCGAGCCGATGACCAGCACCGGGGCCTCGGACACCGGGCGGCCGGCCCGCCGGTCCGGGCGCGGCGGGGCGTGGGCGCGGTGGGTGCGGTCCTCCAGCCAGCTGTCGCAGTCCGGGGTGAGGGCTATGGCCGAGGGGGCCGGGACGTCGAGGCGGTCGGCGAGGTCGCGGACCAGGCGGTAGAGGTCGGGGGCGGCCTCCTCGGCGATCGGCACGGAGGGGCTGAGCGCGGGCCGGGCGCGGGCGACGACCGCGGAGACCAGGGCGGCCAGGAGGAGGCTGAGCGCTGTGAGGCCGCCGGCCGTCCAGCGGGCGACGGCCCAGCCGCCGTCGGTGCCGAGCCGGCCGGTGGCGCCGCCGACCAGGAGCACCACGGCGACGGCCGCCGGCAGCAGGGCGACCGCCAGCGCGGCACCGCGGACGCGGAGCACCGCGAGGGCGCGGGCACGCGCCACCAGGACGCCTGTTTCCGGACTTGCCACGAGCCTGTACACCCCCAGCGGTCCTGATGGAGCGGGACGGAGAGAACACGGGACGGACGGAACGGTCGTGCGGTGTGCGGGCGAGGCGTGCGGCCCCACTCCCCCACTGTGGCACCGGCCACTGACATCGCAATGCCGGTGGGCCAGTTGCCGGACGCCACCGCGGCAGCGGTGCCGGAGTTCGGCACCGCTGACCGCAGGACGCTTGCGCGGCACCCTAGTTGGGGGTGCGGAGTTCGTCAGCAGGATGCCCGCGCGGTCACTCGATGGAATGGCTTTGGGTAAAGCCGCGGTCCCGAAAACAGCAGGTCTGGGCCGCTTCCCGGCGGATGGAACGGCCGGGAACGCAACCGAGGCATATGTCAAGCAATTGACATATGCCTCGGTCGTCGTGAAGAGCGGGAATCGGGTGCCGACCGCCGCGCCGGGTCCTACGCCCCCGCTGCCGCCTTCGCGGCGATATCGGTGCGGTGGTGCGAACCGTCCAGCGAGATCCTGCCGACGGCGCGGTAGGCGCGCTCCCGGGCGGTGGCCAGGTCGGCGCCGGTGGCGGTGACGGACAGCACCCGGCCGCCCGCGCTGCGCACCGCCCCGGACCCGTCGCTCGCGGTGCCGGCGTGCAGCACGTAGGCGTCGGGGCCGTCCTGCTCCGCGACCTCGGCGAGGCCCTCGATCGGGTCGCCGGTACGCGGGGTGCCCGGGTAGTTGTGGGAGGCGATGACGACGGTGACCGCGGCGCCGTCGCTCCAGCGCAGCGGCGGGAAGGCGGCCAGCGCGCCGGTGGCGGCGGCGTGCAGCAGGCCGGCCAGCGGGGTCTTCAGACGGGCCAGCACGACCTGGGTCTCCGGGTCGCCGAACCGTGCGTTGAACTCGATCACGCGGACCCCGCGGGAGGTGATCGCCAGGCCGGCGTAGAGGAGTCCGGAGAAGGGGGCGCCGCGGCGCCGCAACTCGTCGACGGTGGGCTGCAGGACGGTCCTGAGCACCTCGTCGACCAGCTGGGGGTCGGCCCAGGGCAGCGGGCTGTAGGCGCCCATGCCACCGGTGTTGGGGCCCTGGTCGTCGTCGTGGGCGCGCTTGAAGTCCTGGGCGGGCTGGAGCGGGACGACGGTCTCGCCGTCGGTCACCGCGAAGAGGGAGACCTCCGGGCCGTCGAGGAACTCCTCGATCACTGCCCGCCCGTCTCCCGCCACCGCCCCGGCAGGAGTCGCTTCGCGACGCTGCGACACACAGGCCAGCGCATGCGCCCGGGCCGCCTCGACGTCCTCGGTGACCACGACGCCCTTGCCGGCCGCCAGGCCGTCGTCCTTGACGACATAGGGGGCGCCGAAGGCGTCCAGGGCGGCGTCGATCTCCTTAGGGGTGGTGCAGACGTAGCTGCGGGCGGTGGGCACGCCGGCGGAGGCCATCACGTCCTTGGCGAACGCCTTGGAGCCCTCCAGCCGGGCGGCCTGCGCCGAGGGACCGAAGACCGGGATGCCGCGCTCGCGGAGCGCGTCCGCGACGCCCGCCACCAGCGGGGCCTCGGGGCCGACGACGACGAGGTCCGCCGCCAGGCGCGCGGCGAGGTCGGCCACCGCCCGGCCGTCGAGGGCGTCGACCTGGTGCAGTTCGGCCACCTCCGCGATGCCGGCGTTGCCGGGGGCGCAGTGCAGCGCGGTGACGTCGGGGTCGAGGGACAGGGAGCGGCACAGGGCGTGTTCGCGGGCGCCGCCGCCGATGACGAGGACCTTCACGGGGTGAAGCCTAGACGAACGCACCAATCGGCCGGTCGCCGGGCGGGCCCGGATCGCACAAGGGGCGGCCTCGACCGGAAGCCGCCGGCGGCGGCGCCACCGTCCCCCCGCACGCCGACAACTCTTTCGGGTGAGATCGACGAGCGCCCTATACCGGATCCCGCACCACTTCCGGGCGGAAACCGGGCGATCTTGGGACAGAGCCCAGCCGTTCGGCGGTAGGAAAGGGGGCGGTGCGCGGCCCTCCCGTAGGCCGTGCGCGCACCGCACGTATCCGCCTACGAGGGAGCGCACGGGTGAGTCAGCCGGAGATGCAGCCCGAGGGGCCCCCTCGGGGCGAGGGCAGGCCCGAGGGGGGCCGCGGGCGGTCCCTGGACCGCGACCGGACCGAGGGCCGGCCGCAGCGCCGTCCCGCCGGGTCGCTCAGGAGCCGCGGCGACCTCGTGGGACGGGCGTTCCCGCACGGCGACTGGGGCGAGCCGGGCGACCGGCTGGACGCGCTGTACCTGTGGAGCGAGGAGGGGGCGCTGCGCACCGCCGACTGGTACCTGCGCGACCGGCTGGCCAAGCGCCGGGGGGCGCGGGCGCTGCGGGTGGGGGCCGCGGCCGGGGTGACCGCGGGCGGGACGCTGCCGCTGCTCGACCTCGCCGGCGTCTGGGAGCACGGGGCGCCGTGGGGCGCGCTGACGCTGCTGCTGGCGGCGGTGTGCGTGGGCTGCGACCGGTACTTCGGGGTGACCGCGGGCTGGATGCGGGACCTGGCCACCGCGCAGGCGATCCACCGGCGGGTGGAGGCGCTGCAGTTCGACTGGGCGGCGGAGAGCGTGCGGGAGGTGCTCGGGCCGGCGGAGGGCACCGCGAGCGAGGCGGCGGAGCGCTGCCTGGCCGTGCTGCGGCGGTTCAACGAGGACATCGGGGAGCTGGTGCGCGCGGAGACGTCGGACTGGATGGTGGAGTTCCGGTCCGGGCCGGTGCCGCAGGCCACGCACGCGGTGCTGCCGTGGGCCGCGCCGCGGCCGGACGGCCAGGGGCACCCGGCGCGGTTCATGCTGCCGCCCGGCACCCGGCCGAACATGCCGCGGCAGCGGCCGCCGGAGACGCCGCGTTGAGCGCGGACCGGCCGGGGCGGGGACACGGCGCCCCTGGCCGGTCCGGCCCGCTCAACTGAAGACGATCATGGAGCCCTGGCCCAGGCTCCGGGTGGCGGCCGCGTGCAGTCCGAGCCAGACGTGCCGTTCGCGGGCGAACGGACCGTCGTCCACGGGGACCCCGGTGGCCCGCTCCTCCAGGGAGGTGGGGCCGGCCGGCGGTGCGGGCGGGGCCGGTGGGTTGGCCGGGTCGATGCCCAGCGCCGGGGCGACCAGTTCGAGGTCCCGCAGCAGGCCGTGGGAGGAGCCCAACGGGCCACCACCTGCCAGCAGTTCCTCGGTGGCCAGCGGATGCGGGAAGTCGACCGGGACGTACGCGCCCGCGTGGTCGTAGTGCCAGACCAGGTGGGACTGCTGGGCGGTGGACTCGAACATCTCCAGCAACTGCTCGTAGTCGCCGCCGAGTTCGTCGACCGGGGTCACCTCCAGGCCGCACAGCCGTAGCAGATAGGCGCGGCGCAGGAAGTGCAGCGCGTCGTAGTCGAAGCCGGCGACCGGCGCCACATCGCCGGAGAGGCCCGGCATGTAGCTGAAGACGGGGACCGCGGGCAGGCCCGCGCTCGCCAGCGCGTCGTTGTAGGCGGCGAGTTCTTCGGAGAACGGGTTGTCGGGGCTGTGGCACAGCACGTCGACGAGGGGTACCAGCCACAGATCACATGCCACGGGTGGGGACTCGCTTCCGGTCGGGGACGAAGTGCACCGGCCCTCGTACCGCCACGGGTACGGCCCATGACGGCCGATGGTCGGGACAGCGTAGTGCTACCGGGCCGTTCCGACGAGAGCGAGGGAGTGCGCGTTGTACTCGCCGATCAGCCGCTGGGCCGCCGGCAGGTCGTGCCGCAGCAGCGCGTCGGCCAGTTCGCCGTGGCCGTGCCAGAGAAGGCCCTTCAGCCGCGGCTCGCGGCGCAGCAGCGGCACCGCGAACATCCAGGTCTGGACGCGGATCCGGTCCAGGAAGTCGCTGATGTAGGCGTTCTTGACGATGCCGCCCAACTCGCGCCAGAACCGCAGGTCGTAGCCGATGAGGACGTCCAGGTCGCCGGCCCGGGCGGCGCGTTCGGCCTCCTCGGCGCGGCGGCGGACGGAGATCAGCACCTCGGCGGGGGTGGTCAGCAACGCCCGTTCGGCGTTGCTGCGGAAGATGCCCTCGATGATCAGGGTGCGGGCCTCGACCATGGCGCGGAAGTCGTCGGCGGTGAAGGCGTGCACCTTGAAACCGCGGTGCTGCTCGACGTCGAGCAGCCCCTGGGCGCACAGGTCGAGCAGCGCCTCGCGCACCGGAGTTGCGGAGACGCCGTACTGCTCGGCGATCTCCTTGACGGTGAACGGGTGGCCGGACGGCAGCCGGCCCGCCAGGATCTCGTCGCGCAGCGCGTCGGCGATCTGCTCGCGCAGGGTGGTGCGCCGTATCACGGAGCTGTCCGAGCCCGGGGCCATGCGGTGCGTCTCCTTCGACGTCCATGACCGCGGCTGGAGCGGGCCTCGTCCACGACGGGCGAGGCGGTTGCGGGGTTTCACGTGAAACCTCGCAGCGAGCGGCCCCCGCCACGATAGGCGAGGGCCGCTCGCGCGTGCTCCGCGGAGGGGGCCGCTCAGACGGTGTGCGCGTCCGCGACGGCCAGGGCCGCGTCGAGGGCGGCGAGGCCCTCCTTGGCCTCGGCCTCGGTGATGGTGCAGGCCGGGACGACATGGGTGCGGTTCATGTTCACGAACGGCCACAGGCCGCCGCGCTTGCAGGCCGCGGCGAACTCGGCCATGGGTGCGTTGTCGGCACCGGCCGCGTTGTAGGGCACCAGCGGCTCGCGGGTCTCCTTGTCGCGGACCAGGTCGAGCGCCCAGAAGACGCCCAGGCCGCGGACCTCGCCGACGGACGGGTGCCGCTCGGCCATCTCGCGCAGCGCGGGGCCGATGACGTTCTCGCCGATCTCCGCGGCGTTCTCCACGATGCCCTCCTCGGCCATCGCGTTGATCGTGGCGACGGCGGAGGCGCAGGCCAGCGGGTGACCGGAGTAGGTCAGACCGCCGGGGTAGGGCCGCCGGTCGAAGGTGGCGGCGATCTCGGCGCTGATCGCCACGCCGCCGAGCGGGACGTAACCGGAGTTGACGCCCTTGGCGAAGGTGAGCAGGTCGGGGGTGACGCCGAAGTGGTCGGCGGCGAACCAGTGGCCGGTGCGGCCGAAGCCGGCCATCACCTCGTCGAGGATGAAGACGATGCCATGGCGGTCGCAGATCTCGCGGACGCCGGCGAGGTAGCCGGGCGGCGGGACCATGATGCCGGCGGTGCCGGGCACGGTCTCCAGGATGATCGCGGCGATCGCCTGGGGGCCCTCGAAGGCGATGGTCTGTTCCAGGTGGGCCAGGGCGCGCTCGCACTCCTGGGCCTCGTTCTCGGCGTGGAACGGCGAGCGGTAGAGGAACGGGCCCCAGAAGTGGACGACGCCGGCCGAGCCCGTGTCGGAGGGCCAACGGCGCGGGTCGCCGGTGAGGTTGATCGCGGCGGCGGTGGCGCCGTGGTACGAGCGGTAGGCGGAGAGCACCTTGGGGCGGCCGGTGTGCAGCCGCGCCATCCGGACGGCGTTCTCCACCGCCTCGGCGCCGCCGTTGGTGAAGAAGATCTTGTCGAGGTCGCCGGGGGTGCGCTCGGCGATCAGCCGGGCGGCCTCGGAGCGGACGTCCACCGCGAAGCCCGGGGCGAGGGTGCACAGCTTGCCGGCCTGCTCCTGGATGGCCGCGACGACCTTCGGGTGCTGGTGGCCGATGTTGGTGTTGACCAGCTGGGAGGAGAAGTCGAGGTAGCGGTTGCCGTCGTAGTCCCAGAAGTACGCGCCCTCGGCGCCGGCGACCGGGAGCGGATCGATCAGGCCCTGGGCGGACCAGGAGTGGAAGACGTGCGCGCGGTCGGCGGCCTTAACTGCGGCGCCGGCGGCAGGGTCAGGGTGCGTCGTGGTCACGGTCAGTACCTCGGATCGGGTCGCTCGGTTCCGCCGCCGGGCAGCGCGGCGAACGGCCCCAGCCTAGGGATCACGGTGCGTCGGGCGGTACCGACACTGTGTATGGCCCTCACCGCGGGCGCGGACAGTATGTCTACGGTCCTGGAGGAAACTCCAGAGATGCCCGGGGGTGGGGTACCTGCCCCCGGGCACCGTCAGGATCCGTGGCGCTGCGGGCGTGCCGCCCCGCGCACCGGCTCAGGCCGCCAGGGCGGTGGGGAACGCGGTCCGCACCGGGCCGCGCCAGTGGTCGGCGTACAGGTTCGGGCGGAGCGCCGACAGCCCGCCGCAGTACGTCGCGAAGTCGGCGGCCTGGGCGCCGTATGCGGTCAGCAGCCGGTCGGCCTCGGTGAACCGGTCGCTGCTCTTGGTCCGGACGACGACCAGGCCGCCGTCGGCCCGTACGGTGCGGCCGGTCTCCGCGTCGCGGCAGACCAGGGCGGCGTCGCAGGTGATCCGCTGGCCGTCGGCCACGAAGGTGGCGCGCTGGTGCTCGGTCTCGATGGAGCGGGCCAGTTCGGTGGGGGCCTCGATGCCGTAGGCGCGGTCGAGCACGGCGGCGAGGAAGTCGCGCGAGGCCGCACCGAGCGCCGGCTCGCCGGGCGGCAGCGGCTGCCGGTGCGTGACCGTCCGGCCGTGCTCCTCCGTGAGCCGGACGTCGAACTGCCGCTCTCCGGTGTCCGCGTAGCGCCGTTCGCGGAGCGTGAAGCGGTGCCCGCCGCGCTGCCGGTGGTCGTGGAAGGAGCGCAGGTCGGGGGTGTCGTAGTAGGCGGAGTGGTAGCGGAACCAGCGGCGGCCGTTGATGCACAGCACAGCGAACGGGCCGCCGGGGCGGCGGCGGTCGGTCAGGTCGGCCGCGAAGGCGGCGAAGACGTCGAACGGGACGAGGTAGTCGGTGCTGTGGCGGGCCAGGAGTGCGGCGCGGGCCTGGACCTCGGCCAGCGGGACGGGACGGGCGGCCATGGCGGCGCGTGCGATGGCTCGTACGGCGGGTATCACACGGTCTCCTTGGGATTCGGGGGCGGGGGATCGTGCGGGTCCGGTCGTCGCTCTCTGCGGTTTTTCTCCTTTCTTTACGATCGATAACCCCGGAAAGTTCCGGGACGCGGAATCAGCCATCCATTACGTCAGTTCCCGGACGGCACACTTTTTCTGACGTGAGGTCACCGCCGTGTCCGGATACGTGCCCCAGAAAGGCCGGTACTCCGTGGACGCGGCGGTCCGGGCCGTCCCCACAGGCGCGCACCATGGCCGAATACCGCCCCGGCACCGGTGCGCGCGGTCTCGATATCCTCGCCGCGGACAAGCGGCCGCTCCCACAGGGCGGAGCCGGGGGAAGCCGGACAAAAAGGGGCTGCGGGATCATGGAACAGCCTGGACGGACCGGGCAGCAGCGACGGGCCGGAGGGCTCGGCGGGCTGGCGCCGCTCGGCGCGCACGACCCCCAGCAGATCGGCGACTACCGCCTGCTCGGCCGGCTCGGCGAGGGCGGCATGGGGCGGGTGTTCCTGGCCCGTTCGGACCGCGGCCGGACCGTCGCGGTCAAGCTGGTCCGCGCGGAACTGGCCCACCAGGAAGAGTTCCGGGACCGCTTCCGCCGCGAGGTGCGGGCCGCGCGGAAGGTGGGCGGGGAGTGGACCGCTCCGGTCCTGGACGCGGACACCGGGGCCGAGACCCCGTGGGTGGCCACCGGCTACATCGCCGGCCCCTCCCTCCAACAGGTCGTCGCGCGCAACGGTCCGCTGCCGGAGCGCACGGTGCGGATCCTGGCCGCCGGACTGGCCCGCGCGCTGCGCTCCGTCCACGCCGCCGGCATCATCCACCGCGACCTCAAGCCGTCCAACGTCCTGCTGACCATCGACGGCCCCCGGGTCATCGACTTCGGCATCGCGCGGGCCCTGGAGGGCGTCACCACGAGCGTGGCGACCCACACCGGCTCGCCCGTCGGCTCCCCCGGCTTCATGGCCCCCGAACAGGTCCGCGGCGAGCCGCTCACCCCGGCCTGCGACGTCTTCTGCCTCGGCTCCGTCCTGGTCTACGCGGCCACCGGGCGCCAGCCGTTCGGCTCCGCGACGACCCTGCCGCACGCGATGATGTACCGCATCGCCGAGGAGGAGCCGGACCTGACCGCGCTCCCCGCGGGACTGCACGAGCTGATCGCGGACTGCCTGGCCAAGGACCCGGCCCGGCGGCCGACGCCCGAGGAGCTGGTGGCGCGGGCGGCGGACGCGGACGCCGACGGGGCGGCGGACGACGAACCGTGGCTCCCGGGGACGCTGATCGCCCGCCTGGGACGGCACGCCGTGGAGCTGCTGGAGGCGGAGGACCCGCAGGACGGCACGGCGGACCGGACGTCCGCCCTGCCGACCGCCGGCCAGGCGTCCGCGGCGGCCGCCACCGTGGCGTCGCCGGCCGCCCCGGCGCGCCGCCGCCGCACCGGCCGGACGCTGCTGGCCGCCGCCGTGCTGGCACTGGTCGGGGCGGGCGCCGCCACCGCCTACACGCTGCTGGGCAGCCCGAACGGCAGCGCCGCCGCCATCGAGAACGCCACCGGCCGCACCCCGGCGGCCGACGGCGCCATCCCCGCCGGCTATCTGGGCATCTGGTCGACGACCGTGGGCGACTCCGCCCTGGACGTCCGCCGCTTCACCCTCGTCCAGGGCAAGCCGGGCGAGACCGTGCTCCGGATGCAGGCCACCGGCCCCACGTACGACTGCCGGTTCGTGGCCACCCTCAAGAGCGCCGGCCCGCCGGTGCGCCTGGGCCCGTCCACCGTGGTCTCCGGCCCGCCCGACACCTGCCGCCCCGGCTCCCCCAGCACCCTGGAGCTGATCGGCGGCCAGCTGCGGCGCACCTTCGACCAGGCGAACGGCCTGGCGCCGCTGCTGTACGCGAAAAAGGGGTGACGGCGAAGGCGCGCCGCCTCCGCCGCCACCCCGGACGGCCGGTGTCCCCGGCGGGACCCGGCGGCCTCAGGCCGCCGCGAACCGCCTTACGACAGGAACGAGTTGATCTCGATCGTCTCGTCCCGGCCGGGGCCGACGCCGATCGCGGAGATCGGGGCGCCCGACATCTCCTCCAGCGCCTTGACGTACGCCTGGGCGTTCTTCGGCAGGTCGCCGAAGGTCTTGGCCTTGGTGATGTCCTCGGACCAGCCCGGCAGCATCTCGTAGATCGGCTTCGCGTGGTGGAAGTCGCTCTGGCTGTAGGGCAGTTCCTCGACGCGCTTGCCGTCGATCTCGTAGGCCACGCAGACCGGGATCTGCTCCCAGCCGGTGAGGACGTCGAGCTTGGTGAGGAAGAAGTCCGTCAGGCCGTTGACCCGGGTCGCGTAGCGGGCGATCACCGCGTCGAACCAGCCGCAGCGGCGGTCCCGGCCGGTGGTGACACCGCGCTCGCCGCCGATCCGGCGCAGCGCCTCGCCGTCCGCGTCGAACAGCTCGGTCGGGAACGGACCGGCGCCCACGCGGGTGGTGTACGCCTTGAGGATGCCGATGACCCGGCTGATCTTCGTGGGGCCCACGCCCGCGCCGGTGCAGGCACCGCCGGCGGTCGGGTTCGAGGACGTGACGAAGGGGTACGTGCCGTGGTCGATGTCGAGCAGGGTGCCCTGCCCGCCCTCGAAGAGCACGACCTTGTCGTCGTCCAGGGCCTTGTTGAGGATCAGGGTGGTGTCGGCGACATAGCCCTTGATCTTGTCGGCGTAGCCCAGCAGCTCCTCGACGACCTGCCCGGCCTCGATGGCGCGGCGGTTGTAGAGCTTGGTCAGCAGCTGGTTCTTGACGTCGAGGGCCGCCTCGACCTTCTGGGTCAGGATCGACTCGTCGTAGAGGTCCTGGACCCGGATGCCGGTGCGGTTGATCTTGTCCGCGTAGGTCGGGCCGATACCGCGGCCGGTGGTGCCGATCTTCCGCTTGCCGAGGAAGCGCTCGGTCACCTTGTCGACGGTGATGTTGTACGGCGTGATCAAGTGCGCGTTGCCGCTGAGCAGCAGCTTGGACGTGTCGACGCCGCGCTCGTTGAGTCCGCTCAGCTCGGAGAGCAGAACCGCCGGGTCGACGACGACACCGTTGCCGATGACCGGGGTACACCCCGGCGAGAGGATTCCGGAAGGGAGAAGGTGCAGTGCGTACTTCTGGTCACCGACCACCACCGTGTGGCCGGCGTTGTTGCCGCCCTGGTAGCGCACCACATAGTCAACGGAACCACCGAGCAGGTCGGTGGCCTTTCCCTTGCCCTCATCACCCCACTGAGCACCGAGCAGCACAAGTGCGGGCACAGGCGTACACCCCTTCCGGGCGGGGCATGTCCAACGTGCGTGGACGGCGCGGCGCCCGCGTGTGTACGCGTGACGTCTCGCCGGCGCCGTTGAACCGGTGCCCCGGAATAGACGAAGCCCCTGGCGCAATAGCGCAAGGGGCTCTTGCACCGAGATGCTACCTGAGGAAGGACCGAGGTGTCGGCGCAGTCTTCTGGGCACTCTCCCGCGGACTCGGTTCCGGGGTGCTGCCTGCTTGTGGTCATCGACCCGGTCGCGCGCAGGACGGACGGCGAGTCCGTGCGGATCGCCAAGGACGTGCTGTGCGCGGGCGCGGGGGCGAAGATCTGCCTCCCGGAGGGGCCGGCGGAGTTCGCCCAGGCGCTGGCCCGGCGCGGCCGGCGCCGTCCGGTAGTGATCGGCGACGACCGGGCGCTGCTCCGGGCCGTGGCGCTGCTCCACAAGGAGCGGGAGCTGGCCGGGGTGCCGCTGTCGATGGTGCCGGTGGGGCCGCCGGAGACGGTCGCGCTGAGCCGGACGCTGGGCCTGCCCACGGACGCGGTGGCCGCCGCGCGGGCCGTCCTGAACGGCGGCGAGCGGCCGATGGACCTGCTCACGGACGACAGCGACGGCATCGTGCTGGGCGGCCTGCGGATCCCCTGCGGCGAGGCGGACGGGGCGCCGGCGGCATACGGGGCGGCTTACGGCGTGTCGCCGGAGCGCGGTGAGCCCACCGCCGACGGGGCGCCGGGGCCGGCCGCGGCGCGGGACCGGGCCGTGCCTCCCGGGGAGGGCGGGCTCTCCGGGCGAGCGCCGTCCGAGCCGGCGAAGGGGGCCGGCCCGACGGACCTGGCGGGCCGGCACCGCCCCTGGTGGGCACCGGCCGCCCGCACCGCCCGTACGGCGCTGTCGCTGCTCACCGCGCCCGCTGCCGGGCGCTGGGGCGCCGGCCGGCCGGGTGCCGCCGAGGCCGGCGGCGGCCGGCGCGGGCGGGTGCCCACGCAGCGGCTGCGGCTGCGGATCGAGGCCGACGGGGCGCTGCTGGCCGATCTGGACCAGCCGGTGCGCGGGGTGTCGGTGGTGCCGGGCGCCGGGGACGGCGGGGGCGCGGAGCGGCCGGGCGGGCTGGCCGAGGTGATCGTGCACTGGCCGGGCGGGGAGCGGCCGGTGCGGGTACGGGCGCGGGCGGTGACGGTGTCCGGGGCGGACTTCCACTACCGGGCGGACACGCTCGTCGGCGGGCCCGTACGGACGCGGACCTGGACGGTGCAGCAAGGGGCCTGGCGGCTCCAGTTGCCGCGGCAGCGCTGAGGGCCGCAGGGGCCGGGCCCGCCGGGCGGTGCGCCGGGCGGGCTCAGCGCCGCGCGGCCGGGCCGCCGCCCTGCGCGGCCTCGGAGGCCGCCGGCCCGCCCTCCTGATCCGCGCGGAGCCCTTCGAGGTGGCCGCGCCAGCGCTCCAGCATGCCGGCGAGCTCGTGCTGCATGAACTCCGTGAAGGCCAGCGTCTCGCCGATCCGGCGGCCGGCGGCGCTGTCCGGACCGAGGCTGTCGACGCCCTCGCGCAGGGTGCTCTCCCAGCGGGTGAGCATGCTGTCCCGGCGGGTCAGGGCCTCGTACCACTGGTCGCTGTGGACGCGGTAGCGGTCGCGGCGGGAGCCGGGCTCGCGCTCGCGGCCGACCATGCCCACCTGGGAGAGGGAGCGGATCGCGCCGGAGACGGCCGCCGGGCTGACCTGGAGCCGCTCGCCCAGCTCGGCGGAGGTCAGGATGCCGGAGTCGGAGGCCAGCAGGCAGGCGAAGACCCGGGCCGGCATCCGCTGCATCCCGGTGTCGACCATCTGCGCCGCGAACCGCTCGACGAAAGTCAGGACCGCCGCGTCGTCGCGGGCGGCCGCCCGGCCCGCTTCCCGCTGCCGCTGCTCGCTCATGTCCGCATCCTCTCCCCTGACCAGAGCCTCCCACCCGACTTTATACGGTTTTTTAGCTTCACAATTTTGTGAAGTCAGAGTATCTTCGGGGGCATGACGCAGGCGATCTCGAACGCGGCCGCGCATCGTCGGGCAGGGAGCGCAGTCGGCGCACTCCCGTGGGGGCACCCGGCCGTCCACAGGCTGTGGACGGCCGGGTGGGCGGCGCCGTCAGCCGCCCGGGGTCACCAGCCGCGCTTCATAGGCGAAGACCGCGGCCTGGGTGCGGTCGCGCAGCCCCAGCTTCACCAGGATCCGGCTGACGTGCGTCTTCACCGTCGATTCGGCGACGACGAGATGCGCGGCGATCTCGCCGTTGGACAGGCCCTGGGCCACCAGCACAAGGACCTCCGTCTCCCGCTCCGTCAGATCCCCGATGCGCTCCTGGGCCGGGGCGCGCGGCGACCCCAGTCGGGAGAACTCGCTGATCAGGCGCTTGGTGACGGTCGGGGCGAGCAGCGCCTCACCGGAGGCGACGATCCGGACGCCCTCGGCGAGCTGGCCGGCCGAGGCGTCCTTGAGCAGGAAGCCGCTGGCTCCGGCCCGCAGCGCCTGGTAGACGTACTCGTCCAGGTCGAAGGTGGTCAGCACCAGCACCTTGGCGTCCGCGTCGGCGGCGACGATCTCGCGGGTCGCCTCCAGGCCGTTCATCTCCGGCATCCGGATGTCCATCAGGACCACGTCCGGCTTCAGGAGCGCGACCTTCTGCACCGCCTGCCGGCCGTCCACGGCCTCGCCGACGACCTCGATGTCCGGCATGGCGTTGAGCAGCACGGAGAAGCCCTCGCGGACCATCACCTGGTCGTCGACGATCAGTACCCGAATCATGCCGCGCCCCCGCCCTTCGTGAGCGCCGCCGGCAGGAAGGCGGCCACCTCGAAGCCGCCGTCCTCCGTCGCGTCGGCCGTCATCTCGCCACCGAGCATCTGCACCCGCTCCCGCATGCCGAGCAGACCGTGGCCGGCGCCCGGCGACGGCTTGGCCAGCCGGCTCGGGGCCCCGTTGACGATCCGCAATCCGATTCCTCCCAGGACGTACGAGACCTCCACCCGCGCCTCCGCGCCCGGCGAGTGCCGCAGGGCGTTGCTCAGCGCCTCCTGCACGATCCGGTACGCGGACAGCTCCACGCCCTGCGGCAGCGGCCGGACCGCCCCGGTGACCGTCGCCTCGACGGTCAGCCCCGCGCCGCGGACGCTCTCCAGCAGCGCGTCGAGGCTGGCCAGCGTCGGCTGCGGTGCCTCCGGGTCGCGTTCGGCGAAGGCGTCGGGGTCCTCGGAGCGGACCACGCCGAGGATGCGGCGGAGTTCGGCCAGCGCGGCGACGGCGTTCTCCCGGATGGTGGCGAAGGACTTGGCGAGCTCGGGCGGCGTGTCGGCGACCCGGTACGGCGCCGCCTCGGCCTGGATGGCGATCACCGACATATGGTGCGCCACCACGTCGTGCAGCTCCCGGGCGATCAGCGCCCGCTCCTCCAGCAGCGTGCGGCGGGAGCGCTCCTCGGCGGTGACGCTGCGGGTCTCGACGACCTGCTGGCGCTCCTCCCGCCAGGCCCTGATCGCCGCGGCGGAGACCAGCACCACCCCGGTGAAGAACGCCACCGGCGGCATATCGCCCAGCGCACCGCCCCCGACGAGCACCGACAGCACCGCCCCCAGACCGAACGTGACCACCCACATCTCCACGGCCAGCCGCGGCCGGGTCCGCAGCACCACCAGCGTCATCACCGCGAGATGGACGACGAAGCCGGAGCCCCAGACACTGAGGTACGGCGTGAAGAAGCGGAAGCCGACCGCCTCCACGAAGAACGCCATCAGCGACAGCCAGAAGGCGCCCACCGGCCGGAAGAGCACCAGCACCAGCGGCACCGCCAGCAGCAGCGCCAGGACCACGCCCAGCACCTGCCGCACCACGTTGTCGCCGTAGCCGGAGGCGCTGGACTCCAGGAAGACGATGAACGCAAGGAAGGCGACGACGCTGTGCGGGAGCCAGCGGGCCCACCGGCGGGCCCGGCCGGGCAGCCACGGCGCCCACCGGGAGAACTTGGCGTCGTCCAAGGGCGGCAGCGGGCGGAGGGCGAAGGCGTCGACGAACAGGTCCTGGCGCAGGGTGTGCAGCACGCCGTGGACTATTCGCGCCTCCGAACGCAGCGGGCCGTGCGTCTGGTTCGTCTCGTTCACGCCCCCTACGGTATGCAGTGACACCCCACCGGGGCGTCCTCACCGAAGCGGATCTGCCGGTATCCGTCTGAAGTACTACGCGGGGTGGCCGGGCCGGCACCCGGTGCTTCCCCCGGCGGCCGGTCCGGCGCCGCGCAGCAGCGCGAGCAACGCCCCGAAGGCGTCGGTGCCGGGTGTCAGCGCGGCGTAGTGGCCGGTGCCGGGCAGCTCGTGCAGCGCGGTGGCGGCCGGATGGGCGGCCGCGTAGCGGCGGGAGAGGTCCACGGGGACGTCGGGGTCGGCGGTGCCGTGCAGCAGCGTGACGGGGACGCCGGCGGGCGGATGGCGGACCGGGTCGGCGGCGGCCAGCCGGCCCGCGAAGCCGGGCCCGGGGCCGAGCAGCCCGGCGACCGCGCCGTCGCTCAGGCCCAGCTCGTGGGCGCGCGCCAGGTCCGCGACCGGAGCCACGGCGATGACGCGGGTGACCGGCGTGCCGGGGCGGGCGGCGGCGAGCAGCGCGAGGTGGCCGCCCGCGGAGTGCCCGACGAGCACGACCTCCCGGGGCGGGCCCCCGGGCTCCGCCCCGGCCCCGGCCGCGGCCGCGACGGCCGCCGGCACGTCCTGGAACGTCTGCGGCGCGCCGCCGCCCGCACCGACCCGGCGGTACTCGGCGAGCGCGACCGGCAGCCCGTGCCGGGCCAGCTCCGCCGCGCACGGCGAGAGATGGCGCCGGTCGTAGGCGGCCCGCCAGAACCCGCCGTGCAGCAGGACGACCAGGGGCCCGGCCCCCGGCCGGCGTCCGTACAGATCCACGACCTGGTCCGGGTGCGGGCCGTAGGGCACCGTGCGGTCCGGCGCCACCGGGGCGAGCCCCAGCAGCGCCGTCTCCTCGTCCGCCGCGCTCACCCGGCGCCGCCGCCCGACGGCGCGCCGTCGGACCCGGTGGCCTCCTGCTCCGGCCCGGCCGCCTCCGAACCCGGCTCCGCCTCCGCTTCCGGGCCCGGCTCCGCCGCGGCCCGTTCCCGCAGGACCTCGCCGAGCACCCACGCCGCCCGCTCCGCGTCCGCGAAGGTGGTGTAGAGCGGGGTGAAGCCGAAGCGCAGCACGTCCGGGTGGCGGAAGTCGCCGACCACCCCGCGCCGGATCAGCTCCGCCATCACCGCGCCGGCGACCGGCGTGCCGTGCTGCTCGTCCGCCGCGGCGGACGAGGGGGTGCAGGCCAGCGACACCTGGCTGCCCCGCCGCCGGTGCTCGTGCGGGGTGACCGAGCGGACCTGCCCGGGCGGCGCGTAAGCCGCCACGCACTCCAGGAAGAAGTCGGTCAGCGCCAGGCTCTTGGCGCGCACCTCCTGGATCGAGACGCCCTCCCACGCCTCCAGCGCCGCCTCCAGCGCCAGCATCGAGAGGATGTCGGGGGTGCCGACGCGGCCGCGCAGGATCCCGTCGGCCGGGGTGAAGCGGGGTGCCATCCCGAACGGGTCGGCGTGCGAGTTCCAGCCCGGCAGCGGCGACTCGAAGCGCTCCTGGAGGCTCTCGCGGAGGTAGAGGTAGGCGGGCGAACCCGGGCCGCCGTTGAGGTACTTGTACGTGCAGCCCACCGCGAGGTCGACTCCGCAGGCGTCCAGCTCGACCGGCAGCGCACCGGCGCTGTGGCACAGGTCCCAGACCGCCAGCGCGCCGGCGGTGTGCAGCGCGGCGGTGATCGAGGCCATGTCGTTGAGCTCGCCGGTGCGGTAGTCGACGTGGTTGACCAGCGCCAGCGCGGTCCGCTCGGTGACCTCGTCGGCGATCCGCGCGGGCTCGACCGGCCGCACCGCGAGGCCGGCCATCCGGGCCGCGGAGCGGGCGACATAGCCGTCGGTGGGGAAGGTCGTGGCGTCGACCAGGATCTCCGTGGTGCCCTTGCCGGCCATCCGGATCCCGCCGGTCACCGCCTTGAAGACGTTGACGCTGGTGGAGTCGCCGACCACCACCTGGCCCGGGGCGGCGCCGAGGAGCGGGGCGATCTTGTCGCCGATCCGCTCGGGCGCGGTCCACCAGCCGGCCTCGGTCCAGGAGCGGATGCGCAGCTCGCCCCACTCGTGGTGGATCACCTCGGCGATCCGGTCGGGCACCGACCGGGGCAGCGCGCCGAGCGAGTTGCCGTCGAGGTAGACGGTGTCGTCGAGGACGAACCGGTCGCGGGTGGTGGTGAGCGGCCCGGCCGCGTCCAGCTCCGCGGCGCGGTCCGCCAGCGTGCGCGCCCCGGCGCCCAACGGGCCGGGACTCTGCGGGGTTTCGCGGCTCTCAGACATGGCTTCGCGCCGTCCACAGCTCGGGGAAGACGTTCTTGCGGGCCCGCTTCTCCAGCCACGCGACTCCCGCGGACCCACCGGTACCCATTTTCGCTCCCATCGCGCGCCGGGTCGCCACCAGGTGATCGTTGCGCCAGCGCCAGACCAGCTCCGCGACGTCGGTCAAGAGCTCGGCCAGCCGCGGGAGTTCGGCGTCCTGCGGTCCGGCGAGGATCTCCGCCCAGACCTCCTCGACGGCCCCGTCCGGCTCGTGGCGCTCGGCCGGGTCGCGCCGCAGGACGGTCTCCGGGACGGGGTGGCCGCGGCGGGCCAGCAACCGCAGCACCTCGTCGTACAGGCTCGGTTCGTGCAGCGCCTTCTCCAGCGCGGCGTAGTCCTCCGGGGAACCGCGGTGCGGCACCAGCATCGACGCGGACTTCTCACCGAGCAGGAACTCCAGCCGCCGGTACATCGCGGACTGGAACCCGCTGCCCTCGCCGAGCGCGCCGCGGTAGGCGTTGAACTGCGCCGGCGTCAGCCGGGCCAGCGGCTTCCAGGCCGCGTTCAGCGCCTCCAGCTCCCAGGTGGAACGCCGCAGCGCCTCCGTCGCCGCCGGCAGGTCGTCCCGGCGCAGCGCCTCCGCCGCGGTCTGCCACTCGTGGACGATGACGGTGAACCACAGCTCCATCACCTGGGTGGTGACCAGGAAGACCATCTCGCCCGGATCGTCGGACTGGAGCTGCTGGAGGTGGGTGAGGACGCTCGCGCGGACGTAGTCCTCGTAGGGGGTGCTGGCGCGGGCGCCGATGCTCATATCGGGACCGAACGGCGGCTCCGCCTCGGTGACCGCGGGATCCGGCGCCGGGGCGCCGTACGCGGAGTGGGTGGGAGACGGCTGCGACATGAGGGACTCCTCAGGTGCGAACTACCGGGTAGCGGTCCGCTCCTTCCTCGTCGGCTCTGGAGCCCCGGTCCCCTCGGGCCGGGACGTCCCGGCCCACTGAAATCATCGGTGCTGCACCAGCGCCGCGCAAGGGCCGGCGACGCTCACATGACCGGCGCGGCTGCCCGCCCCGGGGGCCGGGACGGGCAGCCGCGGCAGCTCAGGAGAGCGTGTCGGCCGCGGTCGGCGAGGAGTCGCGGAGGAAGGTGGCGCAGCGCTCGTACTCCTCCTGCTCGCCGATCGCCTGGGCGGCGCGGGCGAGGGCGTGCAGCGCGCGGAGGAAGCCGCGGTTGGGCTCGTGCTCGAACGGCACCGGGCCGTGGCCCTTCCAGCCGGCCCGGCGCAGCGCGTCCAGGCCGCGGTGGTAGCCGGTGCGGGCGTAGGCGTAGGACTCGACGACCCGGCCGGCCTGGAAGGCGTCGTCGGCGAGCTGGGCCCAGACCAGGGAGGAGGCCGGGTGCTTCGCGGCGACGTCGGCGGGTGCGACGCCCGAGGCGAGCAGCGCGCGGGGCTCCGGGTCGTCGGGCAGGCGGGTCGGGGGCGGTCCCCCGAGCAGGTTCTCGTGAATCGGCATGGTCCCAGTCTGCCCGGTCGCTGCGCGGGGCTTGCCCCCACGTTGTCGGCTTTCCCGCCGTGGGCGTTTCTCGCGGCTGCGGGGGGGCGCTTCCCGCCGTGGGGGCTGCTGTGCGCCTGCGGCGCGGGGCCGCTGCGCGGGGCTCGGCGGCCGCGGTGCCGGGGTTGTGGGGCAGGGGTGTGCCGTACTGCCGCGCTTTACGTCCGGCACACCCCTGCCCCACAACCCCGGCACCTCCCGTCGGTGGGTGAGATTGCGGTGGGTGGGAGGTCGGGTGCGTGGGTTGGCGGCCGGTCAGGGTGGGGTGGTGCGTTCCGGGGGGCCTTGTTCGCCGGGGTCCAGGGGTGGGGCGGCCACGCCGCAGTGGTAGGTGCACTCGGCCTGGCAGGGCTCCTCGGTCGCCGGCTGGAGGACGTCGCGGCGGACGGTCAGCCAGGCGATCAGCGCGCCGATCAGCAGCACCAGCGCGCACAGCGGCATGGCGCGGCGGAAGGCGGCGGCGAAGGCGGGGGCCGAGCGGTAGGCCTCCGGGCCCATCCCGGCCAGCAGGGGCAGGGCGGCGACCGCCACCAGTCCGGCGGCCCGGGCCGCCGCGTTGTTGATGCCGCTGGCCAGGCCCGCCCGGTCGACGTCCACCGACGCCAGCACGGTGGCGGTCAGCGGGGCGACCAGCGTGACCATCCCGACGCCCAGCACCACCAGCGCCGGCAGCACATCGGTGACGTAGGAGGCGCCCGGTCCGACGCGGGTCATCAGCAGCATGCCGACCGCGCAGAGCACCGGGCCGACGGTGAGCGGGATCCGCGGCCCGATCCGCTGCCCCAGCTCACCGGAGCGGGCCGACAGCAGCAGCATCAGCACGGTGGTGGGCAGCAGCGCGGTGCCGGCCTGGAGGGCCGAGTAGCCCGCGACGACCTGGAGCTGGAGCACGGAGAGGAAGAAGAAACCGCCGAACGCGGCGTAGACGCACACCGTCACCGCGTTGACGGCGGTGAACTGGCGGATCGTGAAGATCTGCGGGGGCAGCATCGGATCGGGCCGCCGCCGTTCGACGCCGATGAAGACCGCGCCGAGCAGCAGCCCGGCCAGCGCGGGCACCAGCACACCGGGGGCCACGCCCCGGCCGGGTGCCTCGATCAGCGCGTAGGCGACGCCCGCCAGGGCCAGCGCGCCCAGGACCGCGCCCAGCACGTCGAAGCCGTGCGCCCTGGCCGCGCCCCGCTCCCGGGTCTCGGGGACGTGCCGCAGCGCGATCGGCACACAGACCGCCGCCAGCGGCACGTTCAGGAAGAACACCCAGCGCCACCCGGCGCCGTCCACCAGCCAGCCGCCCACGAACGGACCGACCGCCGCGGCCACCCCGCCCAGCCCGGACCAGGCACCGACCGCCCGGGCCCGGTCGTCGGGATGGAACACCGCCTGGATCAGGGCGAGCGAACCGGGGGTGAGCAGGGCCCCGCCGACGCCCTGGAGCGCGCGGGCCCCGACCAGCACCCCGGCGTTCGGCGCGAGCCCGCACAGCAGCGAGGCCGCCGCGAACCAGACGACGCCGATGACGAAGATCCGGCGCCGGCCGTACCGGTCGCCGAGCGAACCGCCCAGCAGGATCAGGGCGGAGAGGGTGAGCATGTAGGCGGTGACGGTCCACTGGAGGACCGCCAGGTCCGCGTCGAGATCCGCGCCGATCCTCGGCAGCGCGACATTGACGACCGTGCTGTCGAGCATCGCCATGCCCGAGCCGAGGACGGTCGTGGTCAGCACCCAGCGGCCCTGCGGCGAGGTCAGCCGGATCTGCCCCGGCGTGCTGCGCGGCTCGCTCCTCGCCGGCTCATCCATACGGTGAGCATGCCCCGATCCGCTGCGCTCCGCCCGTCCTTTGCTGCGGAAGGGCCCCGCAACCGGTGCGGTTGCGGGGCCCTTCGAGAAGCCGCGGGGCGGCCGGCGCCTACTTGAGCCTGGTGCCCGTGGAGCGCAGGTCGGCGCACGCCTTGGTGACGCGCTTGGCCATACCGGCCTCGGCCGCCTTGCCCCAGGTGCGCGGGTCGTAGGTCTTCTTGTTGCCGACCTCGCCGTCGACCTTCAGCACACCGTCGTAGTTGCGGAACATGTGGTCCGCGACGGGGCGGGTGAAGGCGTACTGGGTGTCGGTGTCGAGGTTCATCTTGACCACGCCGTTCTCCAGCGCGGTGGCGATCTCCTCCGCGGTGGAGCCGGAGCCGCCGTGGAAGACGAAGTCGAACGGCGCGCTCTTGCCGTACTTGGCGCCGACGCCCTGCTGGAGGTCCTTCAGCAGCTCGGGGCGGAGCACGACGTTGCCCGGCTTGTAGACGCCGTGGACGTTGCCGAAGGAGGCGGCGAGCAGGTAGCGGCCCTTCTCGCCCAGGCCCAGCGCCTCGGCGGTGCGCAGCGCGTCCTCGACCGTGGTGTAGAGCTCGTCGTTGATCTCGTGGGTGACGCCGTCCTCCTCGCCGCCGGTCGGGGTGATCTCGACCTCAAGGATGATCTTGGCAGCGGCGGCGCGGGGCAGCAGCTCCTGCGCGATGGCGAGGTTGTCGGCGAGGGTCTCGGCGGAGCCGTCCCACATGTGCGACTGGAACAGCGGGTTGCGGCCGGCCTTGACGCGCTCCTCGGAGATCGCGATCAGCGGGCGGACGTAGCCGTCGAGCTTGTCCTTGGGGCAGTGGTCGGTGTGCAGCGCGATGTTGACGCCGTACTTCTCGGCGACCACGTGCGCGAACTCGGCGAGCGCCACCGCACCGGTGACCATGTCCTTGCTGTACTGACCGCCCAGGAACTCCGCACCACCGGTGGAGATCTGGATGATGCCGTCGCTCTCGGCCTCGGCGAAACCGCGCAGCGCCGCGTGCAGCGTCTGCGAGGACGTCACGTTGATGGCCGGGTAGGCGAACTTGCCTGCCTTCGCCCGGTCCAGCATCTCGTTGTAGACCTCAGGGGTTGCGATGGGCATCTGTCCGCTCCTTGTATGTGCGGGGTGTGCGTTCTTGGCCCTGACCAGGGGGCGACGACTTCGCCGTGGCACATCTTCCCAGACTCACTGGATTGCTCCACATCGCCCGTACGGTGGCCTTCGGCGAGATCTGCGGTGTTTCACGGGAAACCGCACCCGGTGTTCCACGGGAGACCCTGTCCGCAATTCCCCGTGGAACACCGGGCTTTCGGCGAAGCCGCAGATCAACGAGAGCGGCCCGCTCGGGTCGTCAGCTCAGGTCGAGGTCGTCGAGCTGGTAGCCGGTGAGGTAGGGGACCCCGGCGTCGGCGATGGCCGAAGCCGCACCCCGGTCGACGATCGTCGCAACCGCAACCACCTCGGCGCCGGCCTCCCGCGCCGCCTCGACGGCGGTCAGCGGCGAACCGCCGGTGGTGGAGGTGTCCTCGACGACCAGGACCCGGCGGCCCTTGATGTCCGGGCCCTCGATGCGGCGCTGCATGCCGTGGGCCTTCTGCGCCTTGCGGACGACGAAGGCGTCCAGCCGGCGGCCGCGCGCGGCGGCGGCGTGCAGCATCGACGTCGCCACCGGGTCGGCGCCGAGCGTCAGCCCGCCGACCGCGTCGAAGTCGAGCTCGGCGGTCAGGTCGAGCATCAGCCGACCGACCAGCGGCGCCGCCTGGCTGTCGAGGGTGATCCGGCGCAGGTCGATGTAGTAGTCGGCTTCCTTGCCGGAGGAGAGCGTCACCTTGCCGTGCACCACGGCCTTGTCCTTGATCTGCTGCAGCAGCTCGCCGCGCACGTCGTCAGTCATGCGCACGAGCTTAGGACAGCGCCCTGGCCACTCCGTCCGCCGGCTACAGGGCGCGCCAGCTCCAGGTCGTCGAGACCTCCAGCGGGTCGATCGGGGTGACCAGGCGCGGGGTGGTGTTCAGGCCGTTCGGCGGGCCGGACTGCGGCTCCACGCAGACCGCCGCCTCCTGCTCGTCGTAGACCACGACCCATGCGGCGCGGCTGGACACCGTCAGCTCCAGCTGTCCCGGCCAGGTGAGCGTGACCTCGACGCCGCGCGGCATCCCGAAGCAGTCGTCCCAGGGCCCCGGCTTCGGCGTGATCCGGCGGCCGGCCGGGAGGTGGTCCGGCCCCCGCTCCTCCTGCCACTCGGGGGCGAAGTCGAGACGGACGTCCTCGCCCTTGCCGAGGTTCCGCAGGAACCACGGGTGCCAGCCGGCCTGCGCCGGGAAGGAGTCGCCGGTCGCCTCGACGCCCATGGTGAGCGTGAGCGAACCGCCGTCCTCGGCCAGCTCGACGACCTGGGTGACGGTCCCCGGATACGGCCAGGGGGCCGCGGGATCGGCCAGGTCGTAGGTGAAGGCGGCCCCGGTGTCGTCGACGCGCGCGGTGCGCCAGCGGAGGTCGCGGCCGGTGCCGTGGATGGCGTGCGGCGGGGAGTTGACCGGCATCTGGTGCAGCTCGCCGCCGTTGCGGAACCGGCCGTGGTCGATCCGGCCGCACCACGGGACCATCGGGAAGCAGCCGTACTTGTCGCCCTGCCGCAGCAGCTCCGTGCCGCCGATGCGGAGGCTGCCGATGCGGCAGCCGTTGTCGGGGTGAACGGTCAGTTCGGCCTCGCCGGCGGACAGCAGTACGCCGTCCGCGCCCCGGGCAGCGCTCTGCGTGGTGTTCTCGGTGCTCACGGAAGCGACCCTAGCGGGGTGCCCACTCACGGGCGGGGACCCGGGCAGGCGTGGCACCGCCCGCCACCGGCGGCCCGCCCCACCGGTGCCGGCGTCCGGCCCGGCGGGCCGACGGGTCACCGGCGGCGGCGCAGCACCCGTCCGACCACCACCGCCGACGCCAGCACCACCGCGGCGGCCGGCGCCGCCCAGCGCAGCGGTACCGAGCTCCCGCCGGCCTCCGGCGCGGGCACCGGTGCGTACCGGCCGCGCGGCGGGGCGTGGTCGACCTCCTCCGCACTGCGGCCGATCATCGTCCGGCGGGCGTGCGCGGCCTCGGCGGGCGCCGCCTCGTCCTCTTCTTCCGGGCCGCCGGGGGCGCCGGGCCCGTCCTCGTCGTCGGCGGCGAGGTCCTCCGCCGCCTCGGCAAGGGGCTCGTCGGGATCGGCCACCACGTCGACGTCGTCCTCGGCATCGCTGAGCGGATCGAGCGACGGGGGCGGCACCTCGGCGTCGAAGATGCTCTGCGGCACCGGACCGGGGGCCTCGGGCGCCTCCGCGACCGGCCGCTCCGCCAGATCCGCCGCGAGGTTCTCCGCGAAGCGGTCCAGCAGCCGGCGCCCGGCGGTCCTCGCGGCCTGGCCGTCGGCGGCGGCCAGCCGGCCCTCGCAGCGGACCGTGCCGGCGCACCGCAGCGTCGTCCCGGGGCCGGGCTCGGTGGCCGGGGCCGGCCGCACGGTCAGCGACAGCGCCACGGAACCGTCGCCGCGGGTCTCGGTGCCGGACACCTCGACGGTCACCGGGGCGGCCGCGTCGTCGGCCCCGCGGGAGCCGTCCCCCGACGCCGCTTCCGCGGCGGGCTCCGGGCCGCCGTCGACGGTCAGCGTGCCGCGGTAGGTGATGGTGGAGCCTGCGATCCGCAGCCGCAGCCGGCCCTCGGGGCGGTGCGGGGCGGCGTCGGCGTCGAGCTGGACGCCTGGGACACAGCGCGCCACCCGCTCCGGTTCGGTGAGCGCCTGCCGCACGGTCCGGACGGGGAACGGAACGTACACCTCATGCTCCATGGCATGGGAGCCTAATTCCTCCGCCCGCACGAGGGGAGCCCCAGGCCGGGACCGCGCCGCTCACTCCGCGTACCGCGGGCGCATCAGCGTCGACGGCGGCAGCCCGGGGATCCGCTCCCGGGCCGCCTGCTGCGCGTCGGCCCGCAGAGTCTGCGGCGGGACCGCGGTGGCCGGGGCGTCCGGGGCCGCCGCGAGCCGGGGCGGCCGGCGGGCGGCCAGGACGAATCCCCAGTACCGCCGCCCGTCCGGCGGCGCGACGGCCGCCGCCCGGTCGCCCGCACCGGGCCGGGCCGGCGGGAGGACCGGGGCGAGGGGGCGGTCCGCGCCGCCCGAGAACTCCGGCGGCCGGCCGGGGATCCGGTAGGGCAGGGTCTTCAGGCCCACCGAGCGCAGCGTCGCCTCCACCGTCCAGTACGCCCGCGGCCGGGCGAGCGGCGGTCCGGCGTGCACCACCAGCCGCCCGTCGGGGGCGAGCGTCCGCAGCGCCAGGCCGTAGAACTCCTGGGAGTAGAGCTTGGTGCTGGCGGTGATGCCGGGGTCGGGGAGGTCGGAGACGACCACGTCGTACCGCTCCGGCCGGCCGCCGCGCGAACCGGCCTGCCACCGCAGCCAGTTGAAGGCGTCGGCGGTGACCACCCGCACCCGGGGATCGTCGAACGCGTGCCGGTTGAGCGCGGACAGCCCCGGGTCGGTGCGCGCCAGCCGCACCACCTCCGGGTCGAGCTCGACGACCGTCACCGACCGGAGCGTGCGGTAGCGCAGCAGCTCGCGCAGGGCCAGCCCGTCGCCGCCGCCGAGGACCAGTGCCCGGCCGTGCCGGCCGCCGGCCATCGCCGGGCCCACCAGCGCCTGGTGGTAGTCGCGTTCGTTGTCCGAGCTGACCTTCAGCCGCCCGTCGAGGTAGAGCTCCAGCGGTCTGCCGGAACCTTTCCTCCCGCGGCCCGAGCCGGTTCCGCCGTCGTCCGCGGCGTCCGTGCCGCCGGTCAGCACCACCTCCTGGACGCCGGTCTGCTCGGCCACCCGGGCCGCCGCCCCGTACACCGCCCGGCGCGCGGCCTGTTCGAACGAGCCGGCCAGCGCCATCCCCGCGCCCAGCAGGGCGAGCGCCAGCACGTTGGCGGCGAGCAGCGCCCAGCGCGCGCGGGGCGTCAGATCGCGGCCGAAGAGCCACAGCACCAGCACCGCGCCGGCGAGGAGGTTGACCGCGCCGGTGACCAGCGCGCCCGTCAACTGCCCCAGTCCGGGCAGCAGGAGGAAGGGGAAGGCCAGCCCGCCGACCAGCGCGCCGACGTAGTCGGCGGCGAACAGGTCGGCCACCGCACCGCCGGCGTCCTGCCGGCGCACGCGCTGGATCAGCGTCATCAGCAGCGGTATCTCGGCCCCGATCAGCACGCCGATGGCGAGCGAGAAGCCGACCAGCGCGGTGCGGGACTGGTCCAGCCAGACGAAGCAGGCGTAGAGCGCCATCGCGGAGCCGCCGCCGACCAGCGCCAGCACCGTTTCGATCGCACCGAAGCCGACCGCGGCCCGGCAGCGCAACCGCTTGGCCAGCAGCGCCCCGACGCCCATCGCGAACACCATGAAGGAGAGCACGACCGACGCCTGGGTGACCGAGTCGCCGATCAAATAGCTTGCCAGGGCGACCAGTTCGAGCTCGTAGACCAGGCCGCAGGCCGCGCAGACGAAGACCACGGCGAGCACCAGCAGCCGGCCGAGCCCGGACGGCACCGGCAGGCACGCCGGCCGCAGGACCTCCGGCGGTCTGAGCGTGCCGACGACGAGGGGCTCTGACGGGTCGATCATGACATGAACGCTACGTGACGATTTGGTGGCACTACGTCACCCACAGGAGTGCAGTCTGCGTGCTGCGCACACCAGTTGAAGCACGCACAGAAGCGAGGCGCCATGGCCGGCGCTAGGCCGCGATCACCGTCCGCACCCCGACCCGGGTGCGGGTCGCCACCAGCCGCCCCTCCTGCGGATACGCATGCCAGGTGCGCCAGCGCACCTGGCCGTGCCGGCGCTGCGCCAGCATCGCGGTGAAGGCGTGCGGCGAGCCGGGGAAGGTGCCGGCGAGGCCGTAGGGATGCTCGGCGACCAGCGCCAGCAACTCCTGCGCCCGGCCGGCGAACGAGCCGCGCGAGAGCGTCTCGACATGCGCCGCGAACTCGTACTCCCAGTCACCCAGCCGCTTGGCCACGCCGAGCGGCAGCGGCGTGCTGCTGCCCGGCATACAGGCGACGGTCTCGGAACACGTGCCGTGCTCCTCTTCGAGCAGCACCTGGTGAGAGGCCCCGAGCAGCCTCAACTGCACCTGGGCGTCTTCGAGTTGGAGGTCCAGTACGGCCAGCGCCGGCAGGGGCTCCCTGCCCAGCGCCCAGGCCAGGTCGGATGCCCGGGTATCGGTGTAAGCCGTTTTGAGGGTCGTGAGCATGGGTCGGCTCCGCAAGCACGCAGGGGAATGGTGGGCCGGCCCGCCCAAGAAGGGGATCAGGGATGAGTGACTGCCTGCCGGCTCGTGCCCACGCGGGGTCCGAGAACTGGGGGATTCTCAAGGGAGAGGGAATCACGGATGCAGGCGCGCCCACAGCGTTTTTACCCATCTTCGCCCTGGTTTCCATCGCTAGGGGGCCATGCAGTTCACCTGTTCAACACCCCATCACACAAAGGACTTCGGGCCATTTCTCGCCACGCTCCGGGCACCGGCGCAGCACCGCGTGAGCCGGCCGCACGGGCGCCGGCGCGGGGCGCGGCGCGGCGGCCGGACCGGCCAGGGAAAAGGACGTGCCCACGGCCGCGGACGGATGCGTCCGCTGCCATGGGCACATGCGTGCGGGCGTCGAGGCAAGTACCTCAGCGGCCCCTGGCGTCGCGTTCAGGAGCCGCCGCCACAGCCTCCCCCGCCTCCGCAGCTGCTCCCACCGCCGCAGGAGGAACCCCCGCCGCAGGAGTGCCCGCCGTGATGGCCACCGCCCCCGCCGCACGAGGAGTGGTGGGTGTGGTGGTGCCCGCCGTCGCTCGTACCGGAGCCGGAGTCGCCGCCGGCCACCCACCAACTGCCCCCGCCACCGGCCGCACCGCCGCCTGCTCCCCGGTACCCGCCGGACGCACGGCGCTTCCTACGGGAGCCACCCCGCGCGGCCAGGGCCACCACCACCAGCACGACCACCACGATCGCGGCGAACACCACGAATCCCGTCATCCCTGCCTCACACCCCTTCCGTTCCCCCGAAGCGAGGCATCGCTCCGCCGGCGCTCCCGCGCCGCCGCGGCACCGTCCGCGCCGCCGGCCGCCGGTCCGGGCGGCCGTCGTCCCCCTTGGTCAGGGGGCTGATGCCCGGACCCCGGCGGCGCAAAGCACAGTTGAGGAACTCCAGAGGTTCGGCGGAGGATGGCGCCCATGGACCGACCGCTGCTCAACCGACGCCTCGCCGCCTTCGGCACCACGATCTTCGCCGAGATGTCGGCGCTCGCCCAACGCACCGGCTCCATCAACCTCGGCCAGGGCTTCCCCGACACCGACGGCCCGGAGGAAGTCCGGGAAGCGGCGGTGCGCGCCCTGCGCGACGGCCGCGGCAACCAGTACCCGCCGGGCCCCGGCATCCCCGAGCTGCGCACCGCCGTCGCCGCCCACCAGCAGCGCTTCTACGGGCACCGCGGCCTGTCCTACGACCCCGACACCGAGGTCCTGGTCACCGCCGGCGCCACCGAGGCCATCGCCGCCTCGCTCCTGGCGCTCCTCGAACCGGGCGACGAGGTCATCGCGCTGGAGCCGTACTACGACTCCTACGCCGCCTGCATCGCGATGGCCGGCGGCCACCGCGTCCCGGTGACCCTGCGCCCCTCGGCGGAGACCGGCCGGTACCACCTCGACCTCGACGAGCTCCGCGACGCCGTCACCGACCGCACCCGCCTGATCCTCCTCAACACCCCCCACAACCCCACCGGCACCGTCCTGTCCCACGACGAGCTCACCGCCATCGCCGAACTCGCCGTCGAGCGCGACCTGTTGGTCATCACCGACGAGGTCTACGAGCACCTGGTCTTCGAGGGCGAGCACCTGCCGCTCGCCTCGTTCCCCGGCATGCGCGAGCGCACCGTCACCATCGGCTCGGCCGGCAAGACCTTCTCCTTCACCGGCTGGAAGGTCGGCTGGGTCACCGCCTCCCCCGCGCTGGTCACCGCGGTCCGCTCGGCCAAGCAGTTCCTCACCTTCGTCTCGGCCGGCCCCTTCCAGTACGCCGTGGCCGAGGCGCTGGCCCTGCCCGACTCCTGCTTCACCGGGCTCCGCGCCGACCTGCGCGCCAAGCGCGACCTCCTCGCCACCGGCCTGGCCGACGCCGGCTTCCAGGTCTTCCGCCCGGCCGGCACGTACTTCATCACCACCGACGTCCGCCCGCTCGGCGAGGTGGACGGCTTCGCCTTCTGCCGCGCCCTCCCCGAGCGCGCCGGCGTCGTCGCCATCCCCAACGCCGTCTTCTACGACCACCAGGACCAGGGCGCGCCGTTCGTCCGCTTCGCCTTCTGCAAGAGCGTCGAGGTGCTCCAGGAAGCGGCGGACCGCCTCAAGCGGCTGTAGGCACCGGGCGCGGACGGGGACCGGGGCCCGGAACACGACGCGGGCCCCGGAGCCGACGGGGTCGGTTCCGGGGCCCGGGCAGCCGGGGCGGGGGTGCTCAGCCCTCGTCGTCGCCCGGCTTCTCGTCGGAGTCGCCTTCGATCTCGGTCTCCAGACCGAGCTGCTCGACGATCCACTTGTCGAATTCGATCGAGGCACGCACCCAGCTGACCGTGCTCGACACAAAGTGTTCGAGCGAGACGCCGGTGCCGACCAGCATCGATGCCTCACCGATCAGACGGACGCTGCCGTCGTCGTGGGTGTGGGTGTACACCTTGGGCCAGAGCGTCCGACGGTTCCAGTCGTCGATCGCCTCCAGCAGCTTCAGCTTCTCGTCGATGCCGTGGACGCGGTCGTAGAACGTACGGACCGAGAAGATCTCCTGCTCCGCCTCACCGCGGAACATGAAGTACGTGCGGAACTGCTCCCACGGGGCGGCGAGGTCACCCTCCTCGTCGACGACGTACTTCAGCTCCATCTGGTCGAGGAGCTGCTTGACCAGGTCCTGGTCGGGGACGACGGGCCCCTCAGGCCCCGACGGCTGCGGTTCGGGCTGGCCCCCGAAATTCGGAATCGAGGACGGGTCGATGCTCACCGTGGAATTCCCTTCGTATGGTCCTTGCCATCCTCCCCCATACGCTCCCGGTCCTGGCAACCCCAGGGCGGCGGACCGGCGCGTATGGGGGCGGCGCGGCTGGTCAGGCGGCGGTGCGCACCGCCTCGACCGACAGTCGCTCGCCGTCGCCGTCGACGTCCACCCTGACGGTGTCCCCGTCGAGCACGTCGCCGGCCAGGATGGCGCGCGCCAGCTGGTCGCCGATGGCGGTCTGGACCAGGCGGCGCAGCGGACGGGCGCCGTAGGAGAGGTCCGGGGCCGGGGCGCCCGTGACCGGCTCCTGGCCGAGCCAGGCGAGCCAGCTCAGCGCCCGGTCGGTGACGTCCAGGGTGAGCCGGCGGTCGCCCAGGCGGCGCTGGAGGTGGTCCAGCTGGATCCGGGCGATCCGCTGGAGCTGGTCCGTGCCCAGCGGGTGGAAGACGACCAGGTCGTCCAGGCGGTTGAGGAATTCGGGGCGGAAGGCGGACCGGACGGTCTCCAGCACCTTCTCCCGTTTCTGCTCCTCCTTCAGCAGCGGGTCCATCAGGAAGTTGGAACCGAGGTTGGAGGTGAGGATGAGGATGGTGTTGCGAAAGTCGACGGTGCGGCCCTGGCCGTCCGTGAGGCGCCCGTCGTCGAGCACCTGGAGCAGGATGTCGAAGACCTCGTGGTGCGCCTTCTCCACCTCGTCCAGCAGCACGACGCTGTACGGGCGGCGGCGGACCGCCTCGGTGAGCTGGCCGCCCTCCTCGTAGCCGACGTAGCCGGGGGGCGCGCCCACCAGCCGGGCCACGCTGTGCTTCTCGCTGTACTCCGACATGTCGATCCGGACCATCGCCCGCTCGTCGTCGAAGAGGAAGTCCGCCAGCGCCTTGGCCAGCTCGGTCTTGCCGACGCCGGTGGGGCCGAGGAAGAGGAACGAGCCGGTGGGCCGGTCCGGGTCGGCGATGCCGGCGCGGGTGCGGCGCACCGCGTCGGAGACCGCGCTGACCGCCTCGGTCTGGCCGATCAGCCGCTTGCCGAGCTCCTCCTCCATGCGGAGCAGCTTCTGGGTCTCGCCCTCCAGGAGGCGTCCGGCCGGAATGCCCGTCCAGGAGCCGACCACGTCCGCGATGTCGTCCGGGCCGACCTCCTCCTTGACCATCGACTCCTTGGCCGCCTCCTGCTCGGCCTCCGCCTGGGCGGCCTCCTCCAACTCCCGCTCCAGATTGGGGATCTCGCCGTAGAGCAGCTTGGAGGCGGTGTCGAAGTCGCCGTCGCGCTGGGCGCGCTCGGCCTGGCCGCGCAGGTCGTCGAGGCGCTCCTTGAGCTCGCCGACGCGGTTGAGGCTCTGCTTCTCCTTCTCCCAGCGGGCGGTCAGACCGCGCAGCTCCTCCTCCTTGTCGGCGAGGTCCTTGCGCAGCTTCTCCAGCCGCTGGACGGAGGCGGCGTCGGTCTCGTTGCGCAGCGCCAGCTCCTCCATCTTCAGCCGGTCCACGGAGCGCTGGAGCTCGTCGATCTCGACGGGGGAGGAGTCGATCTCCATCCGGAGCCGGGAGGCCGCCTCGTCGACCAGGTCGATGGCCTTGTCGGGCAGGAAGCGGGAGGTGATGTAGCGGTCGGAGAGGGTGGCCGCGGCGACCAGCGCGGAGTCGGCGATCTGGACCTTGTGGTGCGCCTCGTAGCGCCCCTTGAGCCCGCGCAGGATCGCCACGGTGTCCTCGACGGTCGGCTCGGCGACCAGCACCTGCTGGAAGCGCCGCTCCAGCGCCGGGTCCTTCTCGATCCGCTCGCGGTACTCGTCGAGCGTGGTCGCGCCGACCATCCGCAGCTCACCGCGGGCCAGCATCGGCTTGAGCATGTTGCCCGCGTCCATCGCCGAGTCGCCGCCGGCGCCCGCGCCGACGACGGTGTGCAGCTCGTCGATGAACGTGATGATCTGGCCCTCGCTGGCCTTGATCTCGGCCAGGACGGTCTTCAGCCGCTCCTCGAACTCGCCGCGGTACTTCGCGCCCGCGACCATCGCGCCCAGGTCGAGGGCGACCAGCCGCTTGTTGCGCAGCGACTCGGGGACGTCGCCCTTGACGATCCGCTGGGCCAGCCCCTCGACGACCGCGGTCTTGCCGACGCCCGGCTCGCCGATCAGCACCGGGTTGTTCTTCGTCCGGCGGGAGAGCACCTGCACCACCCGGCGGATCTCCTGGTCCCGGCCGATGACCGGGTCGAGCTTGCCCTCCCGGGCCGCCGCGGTGAAGTCCGTGCCGAACTTCTCCAGCGCCTTGTACGTGCCCTCCGGGTCCGCGTTGGTCACCCGCTGCGCGCCGCGGCCGGCCTCGAAGGCGGCGAGCAGCTTCTTGGCGGTGGCGCCCTGCGCCTCCAGCAGCTCACCGGTGCGGCCGCCCTTGGCGGCGGTGCCGATGAGCAGGTGCTCGGTGGAGATGTAGGCGTCGCCCAGGTCCTTGGCGCGCTGGGCGGCGTCCGCGATGACGGCGAGCAGCTCGCGGTCCGGCTGCGGCGGGGCCACGGTCGAGCCCTGGATGCTGGGCAGCCCGGCGAGCAGCCGCTCGGCACCGGATCGCAGCTGGGCGGCGTCCGCCTCGACGGCCGCCAGCAGATCCATGATGTTCTCGTTGTCCTGCCCGGCGAGCAGTGCGAGCAGGAGGTGCGCGGACGTCATGTCCGCGTGCCCGGCGGTGACCGCCCGCTCATTGGCGGCGCTCAGCGCCTCCCGGCTCTTGTTGGTCAGCTCGGCGTCCACGTCTGCCTGGTCCTCCTCGTGCGTCCGGCGCTCGGCGCGCTCTCCTTATCCAATCCTGCCTTGATTAACGTGCGATAAGTTGAGTCTACTCCACTCAAGGCACTCGCTCACGCTTGCGGGTGAAGATCCGACGATCGGCCTCTTCCGCCGGCCACGGCCCGTGACACTGGCCTTCGACCACAAGGAGGTGCAGCATGACGGCTATGGCACACGAGCCTTTGCCCACGCAGGACGACTCCCTCCTCGAGGGCTTTCTAGCCCTGGACACTCCGACCGGCTTCAGGGCCGAGCTCATCGAGGGGGAGATTGTTGTGACACCGCCGACGGACGGCGATCACGAGGACTACCTGGGCCTCATCATCGAGCAGGTGCTGTATGAGTCCGCGATCCGCATGCAGGTCTCGGGCTACAAGGGACTCGTCCTTCCCGGCGCAGGCGACCAACCTGCCGACCACACGATCCCCGACGCCACGTTCGCCCCACGCGAGCTGCGCCTCTTCCGGGGTGCGGAGCCGTGGATGCCCAGTGACGGCGTCGCCATGGTCGTCGAGGTGACGTCGAGCAAGCCCCGCAACGACCGCGTCGCCAAGCGCCACGCCTACGCCCGCGCAGCCATCCCGCTTTATCTCCTCGTCGACCGCGGCAAGTCCGCGGTCACGCTCTTCAGCGAACCGAAGGGCGACGACTACCTCACCATTCACACCGCCCTCTTCGGTGACCGCCTTCGCCTCCCCGCCCCCTTCTCCTTCGACCTGGAGACGGCCGACTTCGTGTGACCGGCCGGGGCCGCTCGCCGGCCCCCAACTACCCTGGCGCCCATGGCCCACGACCTGCGCGCACTGTCCCCCGAGTACCTCGCCTTCTGGGACGAGTACCTGATGTCGACCCTCACGACCCCGCGGGCGGACGGCACCCCGCACGTCGTCCCGGTGGGCGTCACCTTCGACGCCAGGCAGCGGATCGCGCGGGTCATCACCCGCAAGGACAGCACCAAGGTCAAGAACATCCTCGCCGCCGGCGCCGACGGGGCGCGGGTGGCGGTGTGCCAGGTGGACCGCGGCCGCTGGGCGACCCTGGAGGGCGTCGCGCGGGTGCGGACCGACGCGGAGACGGTCGCCGACGCCGTGCGCCGGTACGCCGAGCGGTACGGCCGCACCCCGCAGCCCAACCCCGACCGCGTGATGATCGAGATCGCGGTGACCAAGGCCCTCGGGCGGGCCTGAGCGCCCGGCCCGCAAGGCGCCCGCGCCACCCCACGCCTCCGCCATCCCGCGCGCCCGCGCGCCCGCGCACGACGACTTCGTATCGGCCGTATCCGCGTGCGCGTCGATGGCCGGGACGGGCACCGGGCACCCCGCCCCGGCCGGCAGGTCCGGACCTGGCCGAAACGGGACTCTCCCGCTCCGCCGACGGGCACCCACCTGGTACCTAGGAACGGCAGGAACGAACACCTCCGTGCATCCGCGAGCGGCAAACGGAACCGACCCGGACACGGCGACGGCAGCTGGAGGCCGCATGGCGTCGGCATCGCACACCACGACGACCGTTCCGCGCCGGTCGCACGGGAAACGGACAGCCCGGCTCCGGCCGCGCGCCGAGAACCGCCCCCGCTGCGGCGGCCAGTTGGCCGTGAATCAGGACGGCTGGAAGATCTGCCACGCCTGCGGATATGCCTCGCCACCCGGCGCCGCCCCTCCACCCCGGGCCCTTCGCGGGGGTATCGTCGCCCCCACAGTCGCCACGCCCCGGAGGGCACGATGAACTCGGTCCGAGTGACGGCGATCGCCTGCCTGATGCCGCTGTCCGAGCTGGACGAGGATCCGTTCCTGGTCGACGACCGCAGCCAGCACGCCATGTGCAAGCAGTGGGCGGCGGCCCGTGACTACCGCCTGACCTGCCAGCTCAGCCTGCACCAGCTGCGCGCCGACCACAGCGCGCTGTGGCACGACGTCGAGGCGGGTCTGGTCGACGTGTTCGTCGCGCCCAACCGCCGGACGCTGGAGAACGCCATCGACGGCGCCGAGGAGTTCACCGAGCGGTGCGCGGCCGCCGGCATCCGGCTGGAGACCACCGACCTGGACGAGCCGGTCTACACCCTGGCGATGAAGTCGCAGGTGCACCGGCGGCTGTCGATGCCCACCGCGGGCTACGACGGCCGCTGATCGCGGACGGTGGCGCGGGGAAGCCCGGCGCCAGGACGCACGAAGGGCCGGGGTGGTGTGGCCACCCCGGCCCTTCGTCGCGTCGGCTACGGCGTCACTCCGACGACCGCTTGGGCCGCCAGACCACCAGCGCGCTGGTCTGCTGCACGTCCTGATACGGCACCAGATCGCGGCGGTAGGAGGCGTGCACCGCCGCCTCCCGCTGCCGCATCGTGCTGGCCGCGCCCTCCAGGGCGCCCTGGAGCTCGGCGACCCGCTGCTGGAGGGCCGCGACCTGGTTCTCCAGCTCGATGATGCGCTTGATGCCGGCGAGGTTGATGCCCTCCTCCTGCGACAACTGCTGGACCGTACGCAGCAGTTCGATGTCGCGGGCGGAATACCGGCGGCCCCGCCCGGCCGTGCGGTCGGGCGAGACCAGGCCCAGGCGGTCGTACTGCCGCAGGGTCTGCGGGTGCAGGCCGGAGAGCTGGGCCGCGACGGAGATGACGTACACCGGCGACTCTTCGGTCAGTTCATACGGGTTACGACGCTGCCCGCCCCGGCTGTCCATCTCATGCTCCCTTCGCGGCCTGGAACAGCTCCGCCCGCGGGTCGGGGCCCGCGGTCGCCTCGCGATAGGACTCCAGCGCTTCCCTGGCCCGGTCGCCGAGGTCCTTGGGAACGACCACCTCTATGGTGACCAGCAGGTCACCGCGGGTGCCGTCCTTACGGGCCGCGCCCTTGCCGCGGGCCCGCATGGTGCGTCCGTTGGGCGTGCCGGCCGGCAGCTTGAGCGTGACCGGCGGGCCGCCCAGCGTCGGCACCTTGACCTCGCCGCCGAGCGCGGCCTCCGGGAAGGTGACCGGCACCGTGACGGTGAGGTTGTCGCCCTTGCGGCCGAAGACCGGGTGGGCATCCACATGGACGACCACGTAGAGGTCGCCGGCCGGGCCGCCGTGCTCGCCCGGTGCGCCCTTGCCGCGCAGCCGGATGCGCTGCCCGTCCGAGACGCCCGCGGGGATGCGGACCTGCATCGTGCGGGAGCTGGACGCCCGGCCGCTGCCCTTGCAGACCTCGCAGGCGTCCTGCGCGATCAGGCCGCGGCCCTTGCAGTCGGCGCACGGGTCGGTGAGCGAGAAGCCGCCGCCCGCGCCCCGGCTGACCTGGCCGGTACCGACGCAGGTCGGACAGACCCGCGGGGTGCCGTTCTTGTCGCCGGTGCCCGAACACGCCTTGCAGGGCGCCTGGCTGGACATCCGCAGCGGGACCGTGGCCCCGTCGACCGCCTCGGTGAAGCTGAGCGTCACCTCGGACTCGACGTCCTGGCCGCGGCGCGGCTGGGTGCGGGTGGTGGCGCCACCGCGGTTGAACAGACCGCCGAAGACGTCCCCGATCCCGCCGCCGAAACCACCGGAACCGCCGGCCCCGCCCCCGGCGCCCCCGAAGAGGTCGCCGAGGTCGAAGTTGAAGTTTCCGCCCCCGCCGGGGCCGGGGCGGAAACCTCCGTTGCCGAACAGCGCCCGGGCGTCGTCGTACTCCTTGCGGCGCTTGGCGTCGCCGAGCACGTCGTTGGCCTCGGAGATCTCCTTGAAGCGCTCCTCGGCCTTGGCGTCGCCCTTGTTGGCGTCCGGGTGGTACTCGCGGGCGAGCTTGCGGTACGCCTTCTTGATCTCCGCCTCGGTGGCGTCCTTGGGGACGCCGAGGACCTTGTAGAAGTCCTTCTCGACGAAGTCCTTGGTGCTCATCCTCGACGTCCCTCCTTCCGGGCGGCTCTCTCGTCGGCCCCTACGTCAGCCCTCGTCCGGGCCACCGCTCTCCTCGTCCGCAGCCTCGGCACCCTTGGCTCCCTTACCGCCCTTGGCGCCCTTGGCCTCCTCCTCCGAGGAGGACTTGGCGTTCTGCGCGCCCGGCTGCGGCTCGGCGACCGCGACCCGCGCGGGGCGGATCGTGCGCTCACCGATGCGATACCCGGGCTGCAGGACGGCGACGCACGTCGTCTCCGTGACGTCGGGCGCATAGGAGTGCATCAGCGCTTCGTGGATCGTCGGGTCGAAGGGCTCGCCCTCCTTGCCGAACTGCTGGAGGCCGAGCTTGGCCACCACGGTCTCCAGCGACTCGGCCACCGACTTGAAGCCGCCGACCAGTTCGCCGTGATCCCGGGCCCGCCCGACGTCGTCGAGCACCGGAAGGAGCTCGGAGAGCAGGTTGGCGGCCGCGATCTCCTTGACCGTCACACGGTCCCGCTCCACCCGGCGGCGGTAGTTCTGGTACTCCGCCTGGAGGCGCTGGAGGTCACCGGTGCGCTCGTTGAGTGCGGTGCGCACCTGGTCCAACTGGGCCTGGAGCGCAACGTCCTGGACGTCCCCGGCCGGGGCCGAGCCCGCCTTGTCGGCGGACTCGGCCTTCGCCGCGTCTTCGGGAGCGGCGTCGGAAGGGACGTCGGGCTTCTCCTCGAAGCCCGGGGTCTCCTCCGTCACGCCGCACCGTCCTTCTTGGGCTTCTCGTCGTCGACGATCTCGGCGTCCACGACGTCGTCCTCGGCCTTGGCCTTCTGGCCGCCGGCCTGGGCGCCCTCGCCGCCGGCCGCACCCTGGGCGGCCTGGGCGTCGGCGTACATGGCCTGGCCGAGCTTCTGGGAGACGGCCGCGACCTTCTCCGACGCGGTCTTGATCTCGGCCGTGTCCTCGCCCTTGAGCTTCTCCTTCAGCTCGCCGACGGCGGTCTCGACCTCGGCCTTGACCTCGGCGGGCACCTTGTCCTCGTTGTCCTTGAGGAACTTCTCGGTCTGGTAGACCAGCTGCTCGCCCTGGTTGCGGGCCTCGGCGGCCTCGCGGCGCTTGTGGTCCTCGTCCGCGTAGCGCTCGGCCTCCTCACGCATGCGGTCGACCTCGTCCTTCGGCAGCGAGGAGCCGCCGGTGACGGTCATCTTCTGCTCCTTGCCCGTGCCCAGGTCCTTGGCGGTCACGTGCATGATGCCGTTGGCGTCGATGTCGAAGGAGACCTCGATCTGCGGGACGCCACGGGGGGCCGGCGGCAGACCGGTCAGCTCGAACATCCCGAGCTTCTTGTTGTACGCCGCGATCTCGCGCTCGCCCTGGTAGACCTGGATCTGCACGGACGGCTGGTTGTCCTCGGCCGTGGTGAAGATCTCCGAGCGCTTGGTCGGGATCGTGGTGTTGCGCTCGATCAGCTTGGTCATGATGCCGCCCTTGGTCTCGATACCGAGGGACAGCGGGGTGACGTCCAGCAGCAGGACGTCCTTGACCTCGCCCTTGAGCACACCGGCCTGGAGGCTGGCGCCCATGGCGACGACCTCGTCCGGGTTGACGCCCTTGTTGGCGTCCTTGCCGCCGGTCAGCTCCTTGACGAGCTCGGCGACGGCGGGCATACGGGTCGAGCCGCCGACCAGGACCACGTGGTCGATCTCGGACAGCGCGATGCCGGCGTCCTTGATCACGTTGTGGAACGGGGTCTTGCAGCGGTCGAGGAGGTCCGCGGTCAGCTGCTGGAACTGCGAGCGGGTGAGCTTCTCGTCCAGGTGCAGCGGGCCCTCGGCGGAGGCGGTGATGTACGGCAGGTTGATCGTCGTCTCGCTGGACGACGACAGCTCGATCTTCGCCTTCTCCGCGGCCTCGCGCAGACGCTGGAGCGCCATCTTGTCCTTGGACAGGTCCACACCGTGGCCGCCCGCGAACTGCTTGACCAGGTAGTCGACGACGCGCTGGTCCCAGTCGTCACCACCGAGGTGGTTGTCACCGTTGGTGGCCTTGACCTCGACGACGCCGTCACCGATCTCCAGCAGCGACACGTCGAAGGTGCCACCGCCGAGGTCGAAGACGAGAATGGTCTGGTCTTCCTTGTCCAGGCCGTAGGCCAGGGCGGCGGCGGTGGGCTCGTTGACGATGCGCAGGACGTTGAGGCCCGCGATCTCACCGGCCTCCTTGGTGGCCTGGCGCTCGGAGTCGTTGAAGTACGCCGGGACGGTGATGACCGCGTCGGTGACCTTCTCGCCGAGGTAGGACTCCGCGTCCCGCTTCAGCTTCTGCAGGATGAACGCAGAGATCTGCTGCGGGTTGAAGCCCTTCTCGTCGACGTTGATCTTCCAGTCGGTGCCCATGTGACGCTTGACCGACCGGATCGTCCGATCGACGTTGGTCACCGCCTGGCGCTTGGCGACCTCACCGACCAGCACCTCGCCGTTCTTCGCGAAGGCGACGACGGACGGCGTGGTCCTGGCGCCCTCGGCGTTGGTGATGACGGTGGGCTCACCGCCTTCGAGAACACTGACGACGGAGTTAGTCGTGCCCAGGTCGATGCCGACCGCACGTGCCATTTCGATTCCTCCAGCTGACTTGAGTGGAACAGGCTCAAGGGTGCAGCACCGCGCCGAACCTGTCAACAGACCTGAGTCGGACCCACTCAACTTTTATATCGCCCTTATCCTCACCGGGTCGTCGGGAAGGACGCCGGCGCCGGGCCGCTGGTTGCCCGCGCGACACAGATCACCGGCCGGGCGGCTTCATGGGGCCCCGAATACTGGGTAACCTCAGCGCAGACCCGAAAAGTTACTGCTTAGTAGTTCCGCTCAGATCTCCGCGGCCCGGCCGTTTCGATCGCGCGGAGCGCCTTTCGATTCCCGCTCTCGCAGGTCCGAGGAGCCTCCCATGCAACTCGCCGCGATCATCGTGTCGCTGGTCCTAATCGCGGTCGGCGTCGCGTTGTTCGGCCGCGCCATCCTGCAGATCTTCCGCCAGGTCCGGCTCGGCCAGCCCGTGCCCGCCGGCACCCGCACCGACGAGCCCGTGCAGCGCACGGTCACCGTGGCCAAGGAGTTCCTCGGCCACACCCGGATGAACCGCTGGGGCGTCGTCGGCGTGGCGCACTGGTTCGTGGCGGTGGGCTTCTTCTCCCTGCTGCTGACGATCGTCAACGCCATCGGACAGCTCTTCAAGGCCGACTGGATCCTGCCGATCATCGGGGACTGGGCGCCGTACAACGTCTTCGTCGAGTTCCTCGGCACCATGACGACGCTCGGCATCCTGGCCCTGATCGTCATCCGGCAGCTCTCCAAGCCGGACAAGCCGGGCCGCAAGTCCCGGTTCGCCGGCTCCAACTTCGGCCAGGCGTACTTCGTCGAGGCCGTCATCCTCATCGTCGGCATCTGCATCTTCATGCTGCACGCCCTGGAGGGCGCCCAGCACCACGTGGACGGCTACGAGGCCTCGTTCTTCATCTCGTACCCGGTCGTCGCGGGGCTGAAGGGGCTGAGCGTCGCCACGCTCCAGAACCTCACCTACTTCTTCGCCGGCCTGAAGATCGCCACCTCGTTCATCTGGATGATCACGGTCGCCCTCAAGACCGACATGGGCGTGGCCTGGCACCGCTTCCTGGCCTTCCCCAACATCTGGTTCAAGCGCGAGGCGGACGGCGACGTGGCGCTGGGCGCGCTGCAGCCGATGACGTCGGCCGGCAAGCCGATCGACTTCGAGGACCCGGGCGAGGACGACCAGTTCGGCGTCTCTCAGATCGAGCACTTCTCGTGGAAGGGCCTGCTGGACTTCTCCACCTGCACCGAGTGCGGCCGCTGCCAGTCGCAGTGCCCGGCGTGGAACACCGGCAAGCCGCTCTCCCCGAAGCTGCTGATCATGTCGCTGCGCGACCACGCGCACGCCAAGGCCCCGTACCTGCTCGCCGGCGGCGGCAAGGACATGGAGGGCACCGAGAAGGCCACCGAGGAGCAGCTCAAGGACGTCCCGGCCGCCGCCCTCGCGGAGGCCGAGCGCCCGCTGATCGGCACCCTCGAAGAGAACGGCGTCATCGACCCCGACGTCCTGTGGTCCTGCACCACCTGCGGCGCCTGCGTCGAGCAGTGCCCGGTGGACATCGAGCACGTCGACCACATCGTCGACATGCGCCGCTACCAGGTCATGATCGAGTCCTCGTTCCCGTCCGAGGCGGGCACGATGCTCAAGAACCTGGAGAAGAAGGGCAACCCCTGGGGCCTGGCCAAGAAGCAGCGGCTGGCCTGGACCAAGGAGGTCGACTTCGAGGTCCCGGTCGTCGGCAAGGACATCGAGGACCTCACCGAGGTCGACTACCTCTACTGGGTCGGCTGCGCCGGCGCCCTGGAGGACCGCGCCAAGAAGACCACCAAGGCGTTCGCCGAGCTGCTGCACATCGCGGGCGTGAAGTTCGCGATCATGGGCGGCGACGAGGCGTGCACCGGTGACTCCGCCCGCCGCCTGGGCAACGAGTTCCTCTTCCAGCAGCTCGGCCAGCAGAACGTCGAGGCGCTCAACATGGCCTTCGGCGAGGACGGCGAGGACGAGTCCACGAAGAAGCCCAAGGCCTCCAAGAAGATCGTCGCCACCTGCCCGCACTGCCTCAACACGCTCGGCAACGAGTACCCGCAGCTCGGCGGCGACTACGAGGTCATCCACCACACCCAGCTGCTCCAGCACCTCGTCGACGAGGGCAAGCTGATCCCGGTCACCCCGGTCGAGGGCATCATCACCTACCACGACCCGTGCTACCTGGGCCGCCACAACAAGATCTACACGCCGCCGCGCGAGATCATCGGCAAGGTCCCGGGCCTGCGGAACGAGGAGATGCACCGCCACAAGGAGCGCGGCTTCTGCTGCGGCGCCGGCGGCGCCCGGATGTGGATGGAGGAGCGGATCGGCAAGCGCATCAACAACGAGCGCGTCGACGAGGCCCTCTCCCTCAACCCCGACATCGTCTCGACGGCCTGCCCGTTCTGCCTGGTCATGCTGACCGACTCGGTCAACGGCAAGAAGAACGAGGGCAAGGCCAAGGAGTCCATCCAGGTCGTCGACGTCGCCCAGCTGCTGCTGGACTCCGTCAAGACCCCGATGGACCCGCCGTCCGACGACGAACAGCCGGCGGGGGCCCCGGAGCCGGAACCGGTGAAGTAACCCTCGCGCCGCGCGGCGCTGGGCTGGGCTTGCGGCCCCTACGGCTTTCCCGCCGTGGGGGCCGCTGTTTTTGTGCCTGCGGTGCGGTTCCGCTGCGGTGCCGCTGCGCGGGGCGGGTCCGCTGCGGCGCGCGTCCGCTGCGCGGGGCTTGTCGGGTGCGGTGCCTGTCCGCTGCGCGGGGCTTGTCGGCCGCGGTGCCGGGTCTGTGGGGCGGGAGGGGTGGGGGGGGTAGCGAGAGCTAAGGTAGCCGCACACCCAGCCCCCCCACCCCC
>NZ_JBIVOW010000026.1:0-93933 GCF_044754325.1 Streptomyces sp. NPDC093097 | reverse complement strand
GGGGGGGCGGTGGGCGGGGGGCCTGGACCGCGACTGAGCCGCGCCCCCCCCCCCCTCCCGCCCCACAGACCCGTCCCCTCCCGTGTGTGGGTCGTAATTCCCAGGCGGGGCGCGCTGTTCGTGGGTCGGTGCGGGTCGTGTGTCGAGTGGTGACCGTTGGTGGCCCACTCGCCTTGGCCGCTGCGAGGGGTTTTCCACCCCACAACGGGAGGTGGCGGGCCTTCGGGGCTGGGGGTGTCCGGACGTAAAGCGCAGCAGTCCGGACACCCCCAGCCCCGAAGGCCCGCCACCGCACCCGACAGCCCCGCGCAGCGGACAATCAGCAAGCGCCGCAGGCGCAAAAGACAGCAACCCTCACGGCGGGGCAGCCAAACACGTGGGAAGCAACCCCGCCACCGCGGACTGTCACAGCTCGGCCCCAATAGGCCGCGCAGCCCTCCGTCGCGGGCCACCGGCTGCGCCGGAGCAGGTACTTTCGGAGGCGTGGCTGGATTCAGGATGGGGCGCGGACGGGACGGCCGTCCCGCACAGGACGGACAACAGGTGGGGCAGCAGGGGCCGCCCGGGTACGGGCCGCCGGCGCCGGGCGGGCAGCAGCCCCAGCAGGGGCAGTGGCCGGCGGCGCCGCAGTCGTACGCGGGACCGCAGGAGCAGCCCGAGTACTTCGGCGACGGCGGCTACCAGGCCCAGGGCCCGTCGTACGCGCCGTACGACTCCCACAACAACGTGGCGGGCCACACCCAGCAGTTCAGCGTCGGTGAGGTGCCGGACGCCTACGGTGCGTACGGGGACGGGCCCGGCCGGGGCGACGGGCAGTACGCGGAGGGCGGCACCTACCGCGCCGGCGAGGCGACCGCGCCCCCGGCCGGGCCCCGGCTGCCGTGGAAGGAACTGCTGTCCGGCATCGTGCTGCGGCCCACGGCCACGTTCTGGCAGATGCGCGACCACGCGCTGTGGGGCCCGGCGCTGATCGTCACCTTCCTCTACGGCCTGCTCGCGGTCTTCGGCTTCGACAAGGCCCGCGAGGACGTGCTCAACGCCACGTTGGGCAACAGCATCCCGTGGGTGCTGATCACCTCGGTGATGTTCGTCGTCGGTGGGCTGATCCTCAGCGCGGTCACCCACACCATGGCCCGCCAGCTGGGCGGTGACGGCTCCTGGCAGCCGACCATCGGTCTGGCCATGCTGGTCATGACGATTCCGGACGTTCCCCGGCTGCTTTTCGCCATGTTCCTGGGCGGTGACAGTCCGCTGGTGCAGATCCTGGGGTGGGCCACCTGGCTCGCCACCGGCTATCTGATGACGTCCATGGTCAGCAAGTCGCACGACCTGCCGTGGCCCAAGGCACTGGGCGCCGCCTCGATCCAACTGGTCGCGCTGCTGGCCCTGGTGAAGCTCGGCACCCTGTAACGGGCGCGCGGTCCGGCCCACGGAAGAGGGGCCCGTCCCGGGAGACATACCTCCTGGGACGGGCCCCTCGCCCGTACACGGGACGGGTCGGTTCAGCACCGACCGCGGGCGGTCAGGCGAACCGCTGGGCCGCCGAACCGTCGCACTGCTGGAGCCGCAGCGGGTCCTTGGCCGCGCCCAGCGTCAGGCAGAGCGCCTGTGCGGCGGCCGGCCGGAGCGTGCCGCCGTTCCGGACGAACTGCTGGTTGGCCGCGCCGGAGCAGCTCCACAGGATCAGCGCGGCCCCCTTCTCGTAGCGGGCCCCCGGTACGTCCAGGCACCGGGCGTGGGTCAGCTCCACGTGCAGCGACTTGTCGCCCTGGTCGTACCACCAGCCCTGGTTGCGCTGCCCGGCGGTGCAGTCCCAGCCGCCGACCGCCGTGCCGTTGCGGGACTGGCCGCCGGTGGCGTCCACGCAGGTGCCGGTCGCGGCGTTCTTCAGCGGCCGGTAGGCGTCGTCCCAGGCGCCCGGGTACAGCTTGGGCTGCCCGGTGTCGGCCGGGTCGGCGCAGGACGCCTCGCGCAGCTGCGGTGCCGCGTACAGCTGGGTCAGGCAGGACGCGAACGCGCCGTGCCCGCGGGCGTTGGGGTGGAACGACTGGCGGACCGAATTGGCGTCCGGCGGGAAGGGGTTGGAGACGTTCACGTACAGCCCGCGGGCCCAGGTGTTCGCCATGCACACCTCGTGCCCGTGGAAGAGCCGCGAGGCGTCGAGGTAGGTGGCGCCGGTGTCCTGCGCGATCTTGCGGACGCCGCGTTCGAAGGCCGGCACCGCGGCGTTGCGGCCCCAGGCGGCGTCCGAGGTGTAGCCCTCGCACCCGCCCGGGATCTGTCCCGGGTAGTTGGGGTTGTCCTGCATGTCCGGCCCGATGGGGCTGGGGTAGGACATCACCACCAGGCGGTAGTCGCCGTCGGCGTACCCGGCGTCCCGCATCACGGTCCGCAGGTCCGTCACCGTCGCCTCGACCTTCGGCACCAGGCCGTCGACGCGCGCCTGCCACCCCGGCCGGTACTTCGGCTCGCAGGCCCCCTGGAGCAGGAACCAGCGCTCGACGCAGTCCGTCATCACCGGCCCGAACTGGAGGTCGTCGTTGGCCCCGGCGACCAACAGCACCATCTTGAGCCGGGTGTTGCGCGCCGCGACCGCCAGGCTGTCGCTCTGCACCAGTTCGTCGGGGTACTGCTTGCTGCCACCGATCCGGATGTTGCCGGTGTACGCACCGGAGCAGGCGACGTTGTACGTGACGTCCGCCGCGATCCCGGTCCGGTGGATCGCCGAATCCGGCGACCGGTGGCACCAGTTGGTGGGCCCGTCGGTCCCCGCCTCGTACGTCCCGACGCCCTCGCCCGAGATCTCGCTGTCGCCCAGCGAGATCAGCGAGGTCTTCCGTTCGTCGAGCGGCCGCACGGCGGAGTCGCCGTACAGCTTCGTCGCCTGTTGTTCCCGGACCCGCTCCAGTTCCGGTGACAGCGGTTTGACGGCCGGCCGCACCGCCGCCGGGCCGGTGCCCGCCGAAGCGCCGCCGGTCCCCGCGGCGCTCGCGCCGCCCGCCGTCACCGTGAACACGGCGGTCAGCGCCGCCGCCGACACCGCCACGGCGGCCCGCAGCCGCCGTCCTCGCCCGTGTCTCGCACGCACCTCGGGCCTCCCCTCCGGTCTGCTGTTACCGCCGGTTTCTACTCGGAGGTAGTGACCGGTGGAACACCCGGAGCAGAACTGGCCGAAAGGCGTGCCCCAAAACGCCCGCGGGCCCGCAAAACGCGGGCCCGCGGTACGTGCAGAAACGATCCCTCAGGCGTCGAGCACCTGGCCGTCGCGCCGGACCACCGGCGGCTCGACGCTCCACGGGAAGTTGATCCAGTCGTCCGTGCGCTTCCACACGTACTCGCACTTCACCAGCGAGTGCGACTTCTCATAGATCACCGCGCTGCGGACCTCGGCGACGGTGCCCTGGCAGAAGTCGTGCACCAGCTTCAGCGTCTTGCCGGTGTCGGCGACGTCGTCGGCGATCAGCACCTTCTTGTCCGAGAAGTCGATCGCGTTCGGCACCGGTGCGAGCATCACCGGCATCTCCAGGGTGGTGCCCACCCCGGTGTAGAACTCGACATTCACCAGGTGAATGTTCTTGCAGTCCAGCGCGTACGCCAGTCCGCCGGCCACGAACACCCCGCCCCGGGCGATCGACAGCACGATGTCGGGCTCGTACCCGTCATCCGCGATCGTCTGCGCCAGCTCACGGACGGCTCCGCCGAACCGCTCGTACGTCAGGTTCTCCCGCACGTCACCCACGACTCTTCCCAGACCTTCTCTTCGTCTCCGGGGACCGCCCGGCCCCGCCTCACACCTGCGTAAGGTGCCTCACACCTGCGTACGGTGGAAGTTCTTGAACGACCGGGACGGGGTCGGACCGCGCTGCCCCTGGTAACGCGAGCCGTAGCGCTCGCTGCCGTACGGGTGCTCCGCCGGCGAGGTCAGCCGGAACATGCACAGCTGCCCGATCTTCATGCCCGGCCACAGCTTGATCGGCAGCGTCGCGACATTGCTCAGCTCCAGCGTCACGTGCCCGCTGAACCCCGGGTCGATGAACCCGGCGGTCGAGTGCGTCAGCAGCCCCAGCCGCCCCAGGCTGGACTTGCCCTCCAGCCGCGAGGCGATGTCGTCGGGCAGGCCGATGACCTCGTACGTCGAGGCCAGCACGAACTCACCGGGGTGCAGGATGAACGCCTCGTCGCCCTCCGGCACGACCTCACGGGTCAGATCGGGCTGCTCGACGGCGGGGTCGATGTGCGGGTAGCGGTGGTTCTCGAACACCCGGAAGAAGCGGTCGAGCCGCACGTCGATGCTGGACGGCTGCACCATCGAAGCGTCGTAGGGATCGATGCGCACCCGCCCGGCGTCGATCTCGGCCCGGATGTCCTTGTCTGAGAGAAGCACGCAGACGAGGATACGCGCCCGCACACACCCCTCCGCACGACGAGGGCCCGGCCCCCACCAGGGACCGGGCCGCTCCTGCCTCGCGCCGACGTCGCGCTCGAAGATCACGCCGACTTCCGTCGCCGGCCTCCGTCGCGCTCCCGCGACCGCCGCTACCGCTTCGCGTGCTCCACCGGCACCGCGTGCCGCAGCCGCGCACAGCGCGGGCAGCGCAGCAGCCGCCCGGGACCGAGCCGGTCGGTGGTCTGCATGGGGAACGAAGCGGTGCTGAAGACGTGCCCCTCGGCACAACGTACGACGGTGCGCTCCATCAAGTCCCTCTCCCAACTGCCTGGACAACAAAAGCCACATTAGGGGATGAACTGGATGCCCTCGCAGGCGGCACTCCGATGCCCCACCGTACGCCTCAACTCCCTTCCCCCGCACCCGCGTCCCACCCCGCGACCCCCACCGGAAGACCGCCGAAACGACACTGGAAGACCACCGAAAGACCACCGAAAGACCACCGGAATCCCGCGGGAAGGTCACCTGGAAACCGCTCCGTCGCAGCGCCCCTCGATGGCCTGGCGGCGCCCCGCCGACGCCCCCTCGGCGCCCCGCCGATGTCGCGGTGAAGTCGCCGAGCAGATCCCGGACATGCCAAATACGCCGCGGCGCGGTGATGGGGTAGAGTGTGCGACGACGCTTCGCCTCCAGACTCTGGGGCGGTGTTACGCGGGTGTAGTTTAATGGTAGAACATGAGCTTCCCAAGCTCAGAGCGCGGGTTCGATTCCCGTCACCCGCTCCATAGCGAAGGCCCAGGTCAGCGACCTGGGCCTTGTTTGTTGTCTGGCCCTGTCGCGGGACCGTGTGCCCTCCGCGTGTTCCAACTCGCGGACATATCCTGGCCGGAGGGGCAGTGCCGTACCTCCGAGGCCAAATCCCTGATCAGCGTGGTGCGGTGGGCTTCGCGCTTCTATGGTCCACCAACCAACGCACGCCGGCTCACGCACGCCGGTCGGCGAACCACCCTGCGGACGACGGGACTTGTCGGGCCGTACGTCGCCTCTGACGGAGATCGCTCCCGTGAAACCACGAAGAACCGGCAGGTGCTTGGCGGTTAAACCTGACTGGGGACGCGTGCTGCGTGGCGCTCGGCAATCAGGTTCCGAGGATGTGGGACGCCGCAGCAACGTGGCGTCGTCGGCATGCGTCTCCGATGAGGCCGAACACCAGGTAAGGACGCCGCCCGCCTGCCACCGCAACGACGCGGCGAGGAGGCAGCGGCTGGTACGGCCGGCGCGCCGGAGCGGCAGCAGGCTCGTACGCCGGGGGCCGGGGTGTTGGGCAACGCGCACCCAGAGCCCGTCCCGGCCGCCGAAGACGAGCCATGGCCGGTGGTCGCGCTGCACCGTGCAGCGAACGCCGCTTCAAACCCATCGTGGAAGACCCGGTCTAAACTGCCGAGTGGGCGACGGGCACAGGGTCCGTGCTCCGCGCCCGGGAGTCGACGGTGAAAGCGGAACCGCGACGAAGGCGGAAGCGCAGCGTGGGCCGAGCGGCCGGGGCCGCTCGGTCCGGGTGAGCAGGACGTGCCACTGGAGGTTCGCACCACCATGGGGACGTATCCCCCCGCATCGGCAGAGCCAGGCGGTCCCGGTCCGACGGCGCCGGTGTCGCACCAGCACCGTCCGGTCGGCTGGTGGTGGCAGAGGCCACAGCGGTTCCCGACACGGCCGTTTCGGTGGGAGAGCCGCCGGAGCATGCTGTTCGATGTTCTGGCCGCCCTCGGCTACACGACGGCCGTGGTGCTGCTCACCGTGCCCACGGGCCATCCCTTCGGGGTGCCGGAACCGATCTTCTATGCGGTGACGGTCCTTATCGGACTGGCGCTGACCGGACGCCGACGCTGGCCGGCTCAGCTGTGCGCGGCGGCGATCCTGGCCACACCCGTCCTGCTCCAGGTTTCCCCCCTCCCGTTCTTCCTGTACGCGGTGGCCGCCTACGGTCGCCGCCGCCAGCTGGTCGTGCTGACCGGGGCTGCGGTGCTCGCGCTGGCCGCCCTCATCTTTCTCCCCGCCCGCACCGGGCTGCTTCCGCTCTACACCCTGGTCTTCTTCGTGGCCGGCCCGGTGCTGCTCGGCTTGTACGCCGGGGCGCGACGAGCGGTGGTGGCGAACCTGCGGGAGCGCGCCGAGCGCCTGGAACGCGAACAGAGCCTGCTCCGTCGCCAGGCTCGTATGGAGGAACGGACGCGGATCGCCCGGGAGATGCACGATGTGGTCGCCCACCGGGTCAGTCTCATGGTCATCCATTCCGGAGCCCTGGAAGTCGGCGCGGCGGACGGGGAACGCGCGGCCGAAGCCGGTCGGCTCATCGGTGACATCGGCCGACAGGCTCTCGAAGAGTTGCGCGAGGTGCTCGGTGTGCTGCGGCTGGACGAGGACGAGGAGGCTGCCCCGCGCGCTCCGCAGCCGACCGTCGACGATCTGGCCACGCTCGTCGAGCAGTCGCGCTCCACGGGTATGCGGATCGAGCTGGTCTGCTCCGGCCTTCGCCGGCCGCCGGCCCAGGCCACGGGGCACACGGTGTACCGGCTGGTCCAGGAGGCTCTGACCAATGTGCACAAGCACGCCGGCAACGCCGCGACCCGGATCGAACTCCGGTACGGGCCCGATGCCCTTCATGTCGCCGTGGACAATGAGTTGCCCGCAGGGCCTGTGACCGTCGGGCTGCCCAGTGGGGGAAACGGCCTGGTCGGGCTCCGCGAGCGCATCACCCTCCAAGGTGGCGTCTTCGAAGCCGGTCCGCGGCCGGAGGGCGGATTCCGGGTCGTGGCCGAGTTGCCCATGAAAGAAGTGGCCCCATGAGTATCCGCGTCCTTCTCGCCGATGACGAAGCCCTGGTCCGCTCCGGCCTGAGCATGATCCTGCAGGCCGCTCCCGACATCACGGTGGTGGCTGAGGCGGGCAACGGCGTGGAGGCGGTGGAGTTGACCCGCGCGCACCGTCCCGACCTGGTGCTCATGGACATCCGCATGCCCGTCATGGACGGGTTGGCCGCCACCGTGGAACTCACACGGCTACCCCATCCTCCGAAGGTCGTCGTGCTCACCACCTTCGACCTGGACGAGTATGTGCACGCGGCACTGCAGGCCGGCGCGATGGGCTTCCTCCTCAAGAACTCCCCGCCCCGGGAGCTCGCGCACGCCGTCCGTACCGTCCACGAGGGCGAGGCCATGCTCGCCCCGTCGGTGACCCGTCGGCTGATCTCCGATTTCTCCGCCCGTGACAATTCCAGGGCCGCGGACGCCCGGAGCCGCGTCGCGTCTTTGACCGGACGGGAACGCGAGGTGCTGACCCTGGTCGCCGAGGGGCGCTCCAACGGCGAGATCGGCGCGGCCCTGCACATGAGCGAGTCGACCGTGAAGACCCATGTGAGCCGGCTGCTCGCAAAGCTGGAGTGTGCCAATCGCGTGCAGGCAGCGATCCTGGCCCACGACGCCGGCCTCCTCGACGCGGCATAGCACTGCTCGACGCGGCATAGCACTGCTCGACGCGGCGCGGCCCCGCCGGCCGGCGTTCCTGGGGCCGGACGCGACACCTGCGGGCGAGAGCCGGAAGCGGCTGATCACGGATCTGCCCGGCGCTCATACCTCCGGCGTACGGAGCCGTCCGTCGATCGTCGGACTCTGCGGGCGGCCGTCCGGGACGATCGTCGCCGCAGGTCGGACCGTATGGGCGTCCCGCGCGCGGGGCCCGGATTCCTACGGTGATCCGGCAAGGGGAACACCCCTTGGGAGCCGCGCGGAAGGAGCACGCCCATGAGGGCAGGCACATTGGAGGCTCAGGGCCTGACCAAGCACTACGGAAAGAAGGCGGCCGTACACGACCTGTCGTTCACGGTCCGCCCCGGCCAGGTGACCGGCTTCCTGGGGCCCAATGGGTCCGGCAAGTCCACGACGATGCGGATGTTCCTGGGCCTGGACCGCCCCGATTCGGGAAAGGCGCTGGTCGACGGCCGTCCCTTCGACCGGTTGCGGCACCCGCTGCGCGAGGTCGGTGCCGTGCTCGATGCCAAGGCCGTGCATCCTGGCCGCACCGCGTACGGCCATCTGCTGAGCCTGGCATACAGCAACGGCATCGGACGCGCGAGGGTGGCGGAGGTGCTGGATCTCGTCGGCCTCGTGGAGGTGGCAAACAAGCTGGTCGGCGGCTTCTCCATGGGGATGACCCAGCGGCTGGCCATCGCCGCCGCGCTGCTCGGTGATCCGCAGGTGCTCCTCCTCGACGAACCCCTCAACGGCCTCGACCCGGAGGGAGTCCGCTGGGTCCGCGACCTGATGAAGGGACTTGCCGCCGAGGGCCGCACGGTGTTCGTCTCCAGCCATCTGCTGAGTGAGATGGAGCTGACAGCGGACCACCTGGTGGTGATCGGGCGCGGCAGGCTGATCACTGAGGCCGGTGTGCGCGAGGTCATCGAGGCCGGCTCGGGGGGAGCGGTCAAGGTCCGTTCCCCCCAGGCCATTCAGCTCGCCGGTCAGCTGCGGAAGTCCGGCGCGCAGGTCACCGCGGACGCCGAAGGAACCCTGCTCGTCACCGGCCTGGACTCCGCGCGGATCGCCACGATCGCCTCCGGTTGCGGGGCGCTGTTGCACGAACTGGCCGTGCAACACGTCTCGTTGGAAACCGCGTTCATGCATCTCACCTCCGGCAGCACCGAGTACCGCAGCGAGAGGGCCGGACCCGCCTGACCCGCCCGGGGCGCTCCCGGCCCACCGCGCGAGCCCGCACCAGACCACCACGCCCGAACGACACCCCGGCAGGTACCCGCATGTCCCTCCCCCTTCCCGCCCACACCCACCGGAGCGCCGCCCCACCCCCCGCCCCACGGTTCGCCGACCTCCTCCGGTCCGAGTGGGTCAAGCTGCGCACCGTCCGGACAACGGTGTGGTGCCTGGCGGCCACCGCTCTCACGAGCGTCGGCGCGGCCGTCTTGGTTGCGGTGAAAGCCCGCAGCCAAGGCCCTCGTACGATCGACGTGACCGTGAACTTCAGCCACCTCGGAATCATGGTCGGGCAACTCGCCGTGATCGTCCTCGCGGTGACCGCCATCGGCAGCGAGTACCGCACCGGGACGATCTGCGTGTCCCTGACCGCCGCGCCCCGGCGTGCGCGGTGGCTCGCCGCCAAGACCGTCACGGTGGCGGCGCTCGGCCTCGTCACCGGGACCGTCCTGAGCATCGCGTGCTTCGCCCTCGTATACCTGTGCACGCCGCACGTCTTTGGTTCCCTCACGACGCCCGGCGTGGTCCGCGCAGTCGTCGGCGTGGGGCTCTATCTGTGTGCGTTGTCCGTGCTCTCGCTGGCGGTCGGCGCCGTCCTGCGCAGCACCGTCGGCGGCATCGTCGCGATGTTCGCACTGGTCTACGTCGTGCCGGGCGTCGTGGCCCTCTCACCCCTCCGTGAACTGGAACGATTCCTGCCTGCCGGAATCTCGCCGCCCAACGCCGGGTGGACGATCATGCAGGTCGCCCCGGAATGGCTCGGCGGCCTGCCCCCCTGGGCCGGGTTCGCGGTGCTGTGCGCCTGGGCGGCCGCCGCGATGGCGGGGGCGACCTATCTCCTGCACACGCGCGACGTCTGAGACCCGCACCGCCACCTGCGCGGAGCCGGCGAGGCCCTCCGTCGCACCGGCAACCCACTGATCGTGCAGATCTCTCGCGGGGGCGCAGGACGGCCGCGTGTCGGCCGTTTTCGGAGCGGTGCGGCCGCCTTCCGCGGCGCCCGTTCCGCGGGCGGCATGGCCAACTCGCTTGCCCTTGCGGACGGATGGAGAACTCCCCGTCAGGGAGGGCGGGTTCGGGTGTCCGCCGGATGAAGTAGCCGAGGGGCGGCGGCAGTTCCTCCGGCCGATGTTTCCGTCGTGCCCGCCCCTCCCTCGCGGATCACGTGCTCCCCGGTGGTGCGTCGGGGACGGCTCCGGCGGCTTTCCGAGGCGGGTGCCGGTCGGGTCGTCAAGACCTCTTGAGGAGTCGTAGGCTGGAAGTGGCGTCGGGCCGTCCGGCCTGGTCAGGTGGGGTCGGGGCGCCGAGGAGCGGGACGGTGAGCACCCATGGCAGTGGCGTACGAGCGGATCGCGGACGAGCTGCGGACGTCCATACGGGCGGGGCGGCTGAAGCCCGGTGACCGGCTGCCGGCGGAGACGCGGCTCGCCGAGCGGTTCGGGCACAGCGTGCCGACCGTCCGGGAGGCGCTCCGGGCGCTGCGCGACGAGGGTCTGATCGAGAAGCGGCACGGCATCGGTACGTTCGTCCGCCGTCGGCGGACCGTCGCCCGGCGCACCAACCTCCGGCACCAGTGGGAGAAGGACCGCGCCCGCGAGCCCCTGGAGCGGCGGGCGCAGACCGGGGCCACCGAGTACGACACCGGGCTCCAGGTCGACGATCTCGTCTTCCACGCCCGCTACCGCACGGTCGCGGCGGGGGCGGACCTCGCCGGGGCGTTCGACGTCCCCGAGGGCACGGAGCTCCTCGAACGCAGCTACCGGACGCGGTGCGCGGCCGAGAGCGCCCCGTTCAGCCTGGTGACCTCCTATCTCGTCCGCACCATGATCGCGGCCAATCCCGACCTCCTGGACGAGGCCAAGGAGCCGTGGCCGGGAGGCTCGCAGAGCCAGCTGCTCTCCGTCGGGATCGAGGTGGACCGCGTCGAGGAGCGCGTCACCGCCCGCCCGCCGGCGCCCGAGGAGACGGCGGAGCTGGAGCTGCCGCCCGGGACGTCGGTGCTGGTGCTGCGGAAGCTCTCGTACGACACCGGGGACCGCGTCGTGGGCGTCTCCGACACCGTGCTGCCCGGCGACCGCACGGAACTGCTGTTCACTACTCCCCTGGAAAGGTGGTGAGCCGTGCGCCGGCGCATCATCATCGTCACGGCCGTCCATGCCCCGTCCGCACCGTTCCTGCCGGACGCCTACGCCTCGCTCCGCCGGCAGGAGCTCCCCGACGGGTGGGAGTGGCAGTGGGTCATCCAGGAGGACGGGAAGAGCGACCAGGTCGCCCCGTACGTCCCGGACGACGCACGGGTGACCTTCCGCCAGGGGCGGCCGGGCGGACCGGGCGTCGCGCGCACCCTCGCCCTCTCGCAGGCGGCGGGCGAGTACGTCAAGGTCCTGGACGCGGACGACCAGTTGGCGCCCGGCGCGCTCGCCCGCGACCTGGCCGCGCTGGAGGGTGACCGCGGCATCGGCTGGGCGACCTCGCGCGCCCTGGACCTGCTCCCCGACGGCTCCACCGTCGGCTTCGAAGGGGACCCGGAGCCCGGCCCGATCGAGCACGGCGCGGTCCTCGACTTCTGGGCGGCCCACGACTTCCGGGCGCAGGTCCACCCGGCGACCCTCTGCGTCCGCCGCGACCTGCTCCTCGCCCTCGGCGGCTGGATGGCGCTGCCGGCCTCCGAGGACACCGGTCTGCTGCTGGCCCTGAACGCCACGAGCCGCGGCTGGTTCACCCCCGAGGTGGGCCTGCTGTACCGGAAGTGGCCCGGCCAGGCGACCGGCCAGCCCTCGCACACCGAGACCGCCGAGCGGGCCGCCCGCATGGCGGTGGTGGAGGCCCGGGCGCGCCACCTCGCCGCCTTCCGGTGGCGTCGTCCGGCCGACGGCTGAGGCCGACGGGCCGCCTGGCTGCGGCGAGTTGGCGGCCTTCGGCGCGTCGGGCGGGGTGGAGGTGGCGCGCGCCGGAGGTGAGGGGCTTAAGGAAGCTGTTCCGCGTCGACGCGGGAGAAGACCAGGTCGCTCTCCTCCACCACGGGGCCGCGCCAGCGGACGGGGGCGGAGGTCGCCGCCGCGTGCAGGGACGCGGGATAGCCGCCGGCGGCATAGGAGTTGGGGAGCCGGTAGGTGTGGAAGCCGTGCCGCCGCATGGTGTCCAGGAGTTCGGTGAGCGAGTCGCCCAGGCGCGCCATCCGCTCGGGGGTGACCTCGATGGTGATCTCGGCGTCGGGCCGCAGCTGGGCGAGGAGGGGTTCCAGACCGCGCACGACCGCGCCCTCCGCCCCCTCGACGTCGATCTTGATGACGCGGGCGGCGGCGATCTCCTCCGGGCGCAGGAGGGCCGGCAGCGGGTGCGCCTCGATGTCGAGCGTGGTCTCCGCCGGGCCCTCGTACGGGACGATGCTGGCGGCGCCCATGTTGCGGGAGCTGGCGAGGATGAACGTCAGCGTCCTCGGGGCGTCGGAGACGGCGGCGTTGACCGTGCGGACGTTGGTGCACCCGTTCAGCTCGACGTGCCGGGCGACCCTGCGGTGGAACGCCGGCATCGCCTCGATGGAGACGACGGTGCCGCGCGCGCCGACCAGGTGTGAGGCGAGCAGGCTGAAATAGCCGATGTTGGCGCCGACGTCGATGAAGCCGTCACCGGGCCGCAGCCGGCGGCGGAGCCAGTGCGACAGGTGCGGCTCCCAGAGGCCGAAGAGGTAGATGTAGCGCTGGATGAGGTCCTGGGTGTCGACGGCCATCCGGGCGCCGAACCGCGTGCGGACCACCCGGCGCCGCGGGTGGTCCCGCAGTCGCGCGTTCAGGAACCGTTCCGCCAGCGCGGCCTTCCCCAACAGGCCGGGCGCCTCGCGCAGATAGCCGCGCCCCAGCGTGGCCAGGGTCTCGGCCATGGTGTCGTTCATCGCTCGCCTCTCAGCGGGTCCGTGAACCGCCGTGCCGGGGGCCGGCGCCCCCAGCACCCCACCGCAGCGACCGGTCGGCGCGGGCGGTGCTCAAACAGCCGCCCGAGCACGGTCGAACGGCAGGTCCAGCATACGAATCGCGTTGCCGCGCAGGAGCTTGTAGGCCACGTCCTCGGGGAGGTGGCCGACGTGGTCGGCGGCCACCTGCCTGGTGTGCGGCCAGGTCGAGTCGACGTGCGGGTAGTCGGTCTCGAAGGTGGCGTTGTCGACCCCTACGGTGTCGATCGCCTCGATGCCGTGCCTGTCGCGGAAGAAGCAGCAGAAGATCTGGCGGTAGTAGTACGTCGAGGGCGGCTCCGGGACGAGGTCCTTGACCCCGCCCCAGGCCCGGTGCTCCGCCCAGACGTCGTCGGCCCGCTCCAGGGCGTACGGGATCCAGCCCATCTGCCCCTCGCTGTAGGCGAGTTTGAGCCGCGGGAACCTCACCAGCACCCCGCTGAACAGGAAGTCCATCATCGAGGCCATGGCGTTGTTGAAGGACAGCGACGCCTGGACGGCCGGCGGGGCGTCCGGGGAGGCCGCCGGCATCTGCGACGACGACCCGATGTGCATGTTGACCACCGTCCCGGTCTCCTCGCAGGCGGCGAAGAACGGGTCCCAGTAGCCGGAGTGGATGGACGGCAGCCCCAGGTGGGTGGGGATCTCGCTGAAGGTCACCGCCCGGACGCCGCGCGCGGCGTTGCGCTCGATCTCGGCGACGGCGAGGCCGACGTCCCAGAGGGGGATCAGGCACAGCGGGATCAGCCGGCCGCCGCTGTCGCCGCACCACTCCTGAACCATCCAGTCGTTGTACGCCCGGACGCAGGCCAGCCCGACCTCCTTGTCCTCCGCCTCGGCGAAGGTCTGCCCGCAGAACCGCGGGAAGGTCGGGAAGCACAGGGACGCCTCGACGTGGCCCCGGTCCATGTCCGCCAGCCGGGCCGCGGGGTCCCAGCAGCCGCGCCGCATCTGGTCCCGGGTGATCCCGTCCAGCGTCATCTCGTCGCGGGAGAAGCCGACGGCGGCGATGATGCGCTTGTACGGGAACAGCAGCCCCTCGTACTCCCACCAGTCCGTGAGCTGGCCCTCCGGGTCCGTGGTGAACCGGTACTTCCCGCCGACGTACGCCAGCTCGCCGATGCCTGCGGTGAACGGCTTCGGGCCGCGGTCCCGGTACTTCCGCGGGAGCCAGGTGTCGAAGAGGTGCGCCGGCTCGATCACGTGGTCGTCCACGCTGATGATCCTCGGAAGCTCCCCCGTACCGCTGTTGCCGCTGGTCACGTTGCACCCCCAACTGCCGGGCCGGCGAGCCTCGCGGACCGGCGTCCGACGTATCCGACGTATCTGACGATCCATCAGATCGGAGGTTAGGAGCCTTCCCCCGCAACCACAAGGGAAGGCCGGAAAGTCGGGCCGTCGGGGGCGGTTGCGTCCGTCGGCCGGGCCGGCCGGGCCGGCGCCACACCTTCCCCACTCGTGATCAACAGCACACATACTGCGCGGTAACAAGGGTGGGGCGGCGGGCCTAGAGTGTGCGCCGTTGGCCGGCTGCGGGTGGTCGGGCCGGGTGGTCGGTGCGCGTGGGGAGGCAGGGTGCGCTCTGCGAAGGACTTTTTCCGTCCGTTGGCCGTGGGGGCTCCACAACCGGTACGGGAGGTGCCGTTCCGGCCGTCGCGGATGATCCACTTCTTCGATCCGGGCAATCCGCGGATGGCGGCCAAGGTGCCGGACATCGCGCCGGGCGTGGACGTGCTGCTGGGGAATCTGGAGGACGCGGTCGCCGCGGACCGCAAGGAGGCGGCGCGGGCCGGGCTGGTCGAGATCGCGCGGGCCACGGAGTTCGGCCGGACGCAGCTGTGGACGCGGATCAACAGTCTGGACTCGCCCTGGGCGCTGGACGATCTGCTGACGCTGGTCACCGAGATCGGCGACCGGCTGGACGTGATCATGGTGCCGAAGGTGGAGGGCGCCGAGGACATCCACTACGTCGACCGGCTGGTGGCGCAGTTGGAGGCGAAGGCGGGGGTGCGGCGGCCGATCCTGCTGCACGCCATCCTGGAGACGCCGCGCGGGGTCGCGAACGTGGAGGAGATCGCCGGGGCCAGCCCGCGGATGCAGGGGATGTCCCTGGGGCCGGCGGACCTGGCGGCCAGCCGGCGGATGAAGACGACCCGGGTCGGCGGCGGCCACCCCGACTACCTGGTGCGGGAGGACCCCCGGGCGGGGGCGGCGGACGGGCCGCGGGCGACGTTCCAGCAGGACCTGTGGCACTACACGATCGCGCGGATGGTCGACGCCTGCGCCGCCCACGGGATCCTGCCGTACTACGGGCCGTTCGGCGACATCAAGGACACCGTCGCGTGCGAGGACCAGTTCCGCAACGCGTTCCTGCTGGGGTGCGTGGGAGCGTGGAGCCTGCACCCGGTGCAGATCGGGATCGCGAAGAAGGTGTTCTCGCCGGCTCCGGCGGAGGTCGCCTGGGCGCGCCGGGTCATCGCGGAGATGGGCGACGGCACCGGTGCGGTGATGATCGACGGGAAGATGCAGGACGACGCCACGGTCAAGCAGTGCCGGGTGGTGGTGGAGCTCGCCGAGGCGCTGGCGGCACGCGATCCCGAGCTGCGGGCGGCGTACGCGGCGGCGAGCGGCGAGGAAGAGGAAGAGGAGTAGGTCCGTGGGTGGCGAGGGCTGCGAGGACGTGGTGCGGGCGCGGCGGTCGGTGCTGTACATGCCGGGCGCCAACGAGCGGGCGCTGACGAAGGCGGCGTCGCTGCCGGCGGACGGGCTGATCCTGGACCTGGAGGACGCGGTCGCGCCGGACGCCAAGGAGGCGGCGCGGGAGCGGGTCGCGGCGGCGGTGGCCTCCGGCGCGTACGGCCGCCGGGAGGTGACGGTCCGGGTCAACGGGCCGGGCACCGCGTGGTTCGCGGACGACCTGCGGGCGGCGGCGCAGGCCGGGCCGAACGCGGTGGTGGTGCCGAAGGTGGAGTCCGCCGAGACCGTGCGGGAGGTGGAGCGGCGGCTGGAGGCGGCCGGCGCCCCGGACCGGACGGCGATCTGGGCGATGGTGGAGACGCCGCGGGCGATGCTGGACGCCCGTGCGGTGGCCGGGGCGAGCGAGCGGCTGACAGTGCTGGTGATGGGCACCAACGACCTGGCGAAGGAGCTGCACGCCGCGCATGTGCCGGGCCGGGCGCCGCTGTTGACCGGGCTGTCGCTGGCGCTGCTGGCGGCCCGGGAGGCGGGGAAGGCGATCCTGGACGGGGTGTTCAACGACGTCCAGGACGCGGCCGGGTTCGAGGCGGAGTGCGTCCAGGGACGGCAGTTCGGGTTCGACGGGAAGACGCTGATCCATCCGTCGCAGATCGAGCCGTGCAACCGGGCGTTCGCGCCGGCCGAGGCGGAGGTGGCCCGGGCGCGAAGGATCATCGAGGCGTTCGAGGCCGCGGCCCGGGAGGGGCGCGGGGTGGTCACCGTGGACGGCCGGATGGTGGAGAACCTGCACGTGGAGGAGGCGCGGCGGGTGCTGGCGCTGGCCGCGGCGGTGGCGGACACGGAGGCGTAGGGCAGCGACGGGTGCGCGGGCGGCGCGGCCCGGGGGCCGCTCACTGGGGAGCGCCCCCGCGACCGACGGCGATGTCGGCCCACACGGTGTGCCCGCCCGCGTCGGCCGTCCGCTCCCCCCACCCCCACCGCTCGGCAACCGCCCCGACAATCAGCAACCCCCGCCCGCGCTCCTGTTCCCCGTCCGGTTCTCGGCGTGCGGATGCCCACCCCTGCCCCTCGTCGATCACGCCGACCCGCACCACCCGGTCCGCGCGCGCCACCTCGACGACGATGTCCCGACTGCCGCTGTGTTCCAGCGCGTTGGCGACCAGTTCCCCGACGACCGTCTCCAGCACGTCGATCCTCTCCGGCGGCAACCGCCACGCCCCGGCCACCTCCCGTACGAAGCGACGCGCGGCTCGCGCGGAGGCGAAATCGTCACCGGGGAAGGAGGCGACGCCGCCCGGCCCGCACGGTTCGGCGACGCCTGCGTCCGCGCCCTCCCCCTCGTCCGCATCGTCGTCCGGCGGCTCGTCGTCCGGGGGCGCGAGACGCTTGCCGCGACTGTCCGCGACGCGCAGCGCGTCATCCAGGGCGTCCATCAACCGATCGTTGAGGAAACCGAGTTCGGCAGCGGTCTTCGCCCCGGCTCGGTCCCGCACGTCCCGCGCGTACCGGAGCACCCGGCCCGCGCTACCCAGCTGATCGGCCTCGATCCGGTCGGCGAGGCGGGACACGGGCCCGCTGCCGTCGGTGGAGAGGAAACCGGCCCGCCCGTCCGCGAACGTCCGCGGCAACAGCCGGACATCCGGGTCGTCGTGGTTCACCGCAACGCCCCCGTTCCGTGCGCGAGCAGGTAGGGGCGAACCCGGAGGGTTGCGTGCCCGTCGATGGGGGTGTCAGCGGGGTGCGTGGCGGGGCACCGGGGTGGCCTGAGCGTGGTGCGGGTGGGCGGGGTGGGGGCCACCGAATGTGCCTGACGGGCCCGTTGGACCAGGCGGGGTGTCCGTTTCGATGGCGTAGCGCGGTGTCGTCCGACAGGGACGAACAGAGCCCGGAGGCGGCCGCAAGCGCGGCTGATGAGGCTGGTCAAAATCCCAACTCCTTTTGTCGGAGCCGACTTCGAGTGCTTCACGGGAAGAATTTCATGGGAATCCCATAGAAGGCTCGACGGTGAGCGGACTTCATCAATGTGGGTGACCCGTAGACCAGACGCCGGAGGAGTACGCCAACTTCCGCATACTCTCGCGCTGTTGGGCCGCACGAGGATCCGGGGAGAATGGGGCGGGGATGACAGCGACACTGACAGGGCCTGCGGGACGCATGCAGATCGCCCGTGGCTTGATCGCGTTGCGCGAACGATGTGGTTTGACCCAGTCGCAGGTTGCCGAGCGAGCCGGTGTCAGCAAGACGACGGTGAGCCGCTACGAGATGTGGCAGGACCGGGCCCGTATTCGGTGGGCAACGGTCAAAGCGATTGCCGATGCCTGCGATGCGTCTGCGAGCGAATGCGACGCCCTGGTGGAGGTGGCGCGAACGCAGACCGACGGCTGGTGGGTCGGAAACAGTGCGGTGCCAGAGTGGATGGACCCGCTGGTTTCCTTTGAGCACGAGGCCGCATACGAGCACCTTTGCGCCAACACCGTCATCCCAGGGCTGCTTCAGACGCGGGACTACGCCCTCGCCATCCACCAAGCACGCGAAGTCCGCAGCCCGAACGACGTGATCGAGCAGATGGTGGACGCCCGGATTCAGCGCCAGGGCATCCTCCGGCGGGAACCTCCACTGCACGTATGGGCGGTGCTGGACGAAGCGGTGATTCGCCGCACTGTCGGCAACTCAAGCGTGATGGCAGACCAGTTGGACCATCTCCACGAGCTGGCGCAGGGCCCTACCGTTGAGATTCAGGTCCTGCCGTTCAGCGCAGGAGCCCATGCCGCGGGAGCCGGCGACTTCCTCATCGTCGGCAGGAACGACGAGCGGAACCCACTCAACTCCATGGCTGTGGTGTATATCGAGATGCGCCGTCGCGGTCTCTATCTCGATGACGCTGACGACGTAGCCGGTTATAAGCTCACCTTCGACTACCTTCGCTCGCAGGCGGCCGACAAACCGACGTCGCTGCGCCTGCTGGCCAAAGCCCGACGGGAGCTGTCGCCATGATTGATCGCCTGCTATCCGAGAGCGAAGCATCGGCCGTCACGTGGTTCAAGAGCAGCTACAGCGGCGGCGAGGGCAACGCCTGCGTCGAGGTAGCGGATCTCCGTACCCGGGTCGCCGTCCGCGACTCCAAGACCCCCGACGGCCCCATACTCGCCTTCCCCGCGGCCGCATTCACCGCGTTCGTCGCGGACGTCCGGGCTCTCGGCTGACCGACGGGGTCAGGCCGGCCGCAGGCTCAGGACCGGGGCCGGGGTGGTCGTGAGCGCGCCGGGGGCGAAGCCGCGGGCGAGGCGGTCGAAGAGGGCGCCGAGCCAGCGGGCGTCCTCGGCGCCGGCGTGCCGCAGCCGCATCCGGTACGCCTGGAAGGGGACGATGCGCAGTTCCGTCAGGCGGCCGGTGCCGGGCTCCAGGGCGGCGAGGTAGAGCGGGCGCAGATCGTCGCGGTAGTGCTCGTAGCCGGTGATGCCCTCGTAGTCGTCGATGAAGTCGCCGCACCCGTGGAGGACGAGCTTGCCGCCGTGGACCTCCAGGGGGCGCGGGTGGTGCGAGGAGTGGCCGTGGACGAGGTCCACGCCGGCGTCGATCAGGGCGTGCGCGCAGGCGGTCTGGGCGCGGGGGACGGTGTAGCCCCAGTTGGAGCCCCAGTGCACGGAGACCACCGTGAGGTCGCCGGGGCGCTTGTGGGCGCGGAGCAGGGCGGCCGCCTCGGCGGCGGTGGCGGGCGAGGGGCCGGCCGCCCAGTGGACGCCGCTGCGCCCGGCGGTCGCGGCCCAGGTGTGCGGGATGCCGCTGGACGGCATGCCCAGGGCGAGGACGAGGAGGCGGCGGCCGCCGGGCAGGGGGACGACCGCGGGGCGGCGGGCCGTCTCGGCGTCGCCGCCGGCGCCCGCCGTGCGCAGGCCCGCCGCGGCCAGGCTGCGCAGGGTCTCGGCGAGCCCCTCGCGGCCGAAGTCCAGGACGTGGTTGTTGGACAGCACGCAGACGTCGGGGCGGGCGGCGGCCAGGCAGGGGAGGTTCCCCGGGTGCATCCGGTAGTGGATCTCCCGGCCGGGGGCGAAGGTGCCGTGCCGGGTGACGGAGGTCTCCAGGTTGAGCACCCGGGCGGCGGGCGCGGCGGCGTCGAGCGCGGCCAGTGCGTCGCCCCAGGGGTAGCGGTAGCCGACGGGGCGGGGGACCGGGCCATTGGCCGCCTCGGCCAGCTCGAGGTAGGTCCGGGCGTCCGCGACGTACGGTTCGCGCAGCTCGGGGTCGCCGGGCGAGGGCAGGATCTGGTCCACCCCGCGGCCGAGCATCACATCGCCGCAGAGGGCGAGGGTGACGGGATCGGCGGTCATCGGCGCTCACCGGCTTCCTTGCTCCCAGGGTAGGGGCCGGACCGCGGGGGCGTGCGCCGACGCCGGCACCCGCCGCCGGGCGCCCCGGCCAACCGCCGCGCCTCCCCGGCCCGGTCCGTTCCGGTCCGCCACCGGCGGCCCGGCCCCGTCTCACGCCGCGCAGTACACGTCCCGCTGCGGCCGGCGGCCGTCCCGCAGGAAACCGGTCACCGCCCGGTCCCCGCAGGCGTTCCCGTGCGCCAGGTACACCCCGTGCCCGCCCTGGTCGACGACCACCATGCGGGCCCGCTTCCCCAGCGCCGCGCGCATCTTCCGCGCGCCGAAGAAGGGGGTCGCCGGGTCCCGGAGGTTCTGGATCATCACGATGTTGGCCGGGCCCCGGTCGGTGATCCTGACCGGCGGATCGGCCGGCCGGTCCTTCCAGAACGCGCACGGCGTGATGTTCGCCGTCAGCCCGGCGGTGAGCGGGTACCGCACCCGGTCCGCGGCCACCGCCCGCCGGTAGCCCTCCGGATCCCGCGGCCAGGCCACGTCGTTGCAGATCACCGCCGCGCTCACGGTCGCGTCCGGATCGGGCATCGGGGCGGCCAGGGCGCCCGGCAGCACCGGGGTCGCGGCGGGGTCCCGGGCCGCCTGGACCATCCCGGCGAGTTCGGCGAAGGACTCGTCGCCGTAGAGCGCGAGCTGCACCTCCTGCCGCAGCACGGTGCCGGTCAGCGGCCGCCCCGGGACGTTCGACGGCTTGGGCGCCCGGTCCAGCGCCGCCGCGAGCCGCAGCACCAACGGCCTTATGTCGGCGGCGCGTTCGGCCAGCCGCAGACCGTCCTTCGCGCGCGCCGGGTCCGCCGCCCAGGCCGCGAAGTCGGGGAACCGCTCGTCCGCCGCCCGCGCCATGTTGGCCAGCCAGCCCCGCGCCACCCGCGTGGGGTCCGGGTCGCCGCTGCTGTCCAGCACCCACCGGTCGGTCCGCTCCGGATGCTGCTGTGCGTAGACCGCCCCCACGTACGTCCCGTACGAGGTGCCCCAGGCCGACAGCTTCCGCTCGCCCAGCGCCTGCCGCAGCCGCTCGATGTCGCGGACCTCGTTGGCCGTGCTCAGGCTGCGCAGCACCGGGCCTCCGTTGCGTGCGCACGCCGCCGCGATCCGCCGCGAGCGGGCGATGTTCTGCGCGATCCCGCCGTCCGCCGCGGGCCAGGACCGCAGCGTCACCAGGTCCCGGTCGGCGGCGGCCAGCCCACAGTCGGCCTTCGAGCTGCCGCCCACTCCCCTCGGATCGAAGCTGACCAGGTCGTACGCGCCCGCCATGGCCCGTTGCAGCGCGGGCCCCTGCCGCGTCAGCTGGCCGACCCCTGATCCGCCCGGTCCGCCCGGGATCAGCAGCAGCACGCCGCGGCGGGCCGCCGGCCGGTCGCTGCGCGCCCGCGTCACCGCGAGCGTGAGCTGCGGCCCCGACGGGTCCCGGTAGTCCACCGGCACCGGCAGGTCGGCGCACTCCTGCCCGGCCGGCCCCGCGGGCTGCGCACAGGCCCGCCAGGCGAGCCGCGGGGCCGCCGCGCCGCCCTCGTCCCTCCCCCCGTCCGCCGCCCGGGCGCCCGGTGCCACGGCGTTCAGCGTCGCCGCCGCCATCACCCCCGACAGCCCCAGCAGTAACGCCCTTTGATACCTGATCCCCCTGTAACTCCTCATGGGGCGACGCTAGTTGGCGGGCCGCCGCCCTCCCCATCCGGCGGACCACCCCCTTCGCGGTGGGGCTGTCCCCCGCTCCCCCTCACCCCCGCAGGCGCAGTTGCTGGCCCGGGACGATGTGGTCCGCGCCCCTGGTGAGGCGGTCCTTGTTGAGGGCGTAGAGGGAGCGGGTGCCGCCGGGGACGCCGGTGCGGTGGGCGATGGCGGAGAGGGAGTCGCCGGGGCGGACGGTGTAGGACGGATGGTGGCCGGTGCTCCGGGAGTGGCGGGCCTGCCGCTCGGGGGACGGGGCGCCCAGGTGGCCGCAGTTGGGCCAGGGGGCCAGGCCGCGGTCCTGGGCGATGCGCTCACCGATGGCGATCTGCTGGTCGCGGGTGGCGAGGTCCGGGCGCGGGGCGTAGCGGTGGCCGCCGTAGGCGCGCCAGGTGGACGGCGCGATCTGGAGGCCGCCGTGGTAGCCGTTGCCCGTGTTGGAGTGCCAGTCCCCGCTGCTCTCGCAGGCGGCGATCTGGTCCCAGTCGGTGCCGGACGGTGACGGGTCGGCGGCCGCGGGGGCCGCGGCGGCGAGGGCGGCGCCCAGGAGCGCCACGAGGGAGACCAGGGCGAGCAGGGCGGACGGGATCGTTCCGGCGGTGCGTTCGGCGCGCGGCGACGGCATGAGTACTTCCTCCTGCGGGTGCAAGCGGCGTCGCGGCGTCGTGCCCGCCTCGACTCGAAGCACGCACCAGGTAACCCGTCAAGAGGGCGGACGGCAGGTCTGGGTGGGCCGAGCGCATTGTTTTTCACCCGGGCGGTCCCCTGGCAGGGGTTTGCCGTGTTGATTGCCGGGTTGCGCAAATGAACTATCGCGGCGCGCGGCAGGATTCCTTTTTCCGCCGGCGGGACGGCGGAAAAAGGAAGGCGCGGTGCCGCGCGTTCAGCGGAGGGAATAGGCGAAGGTCGGTGTGACGGAGGGCGGTTCGGGGGTGGCCACCGCGAACTCGTAGGCGGCGGAGAAGCGGAAGTTCCGCACGAAGACCGGGATTTCGGTGCCGCAGGGGCCGGGGACGGTGACCGTGCCGGTGTCGGAGGGGAATCCGGCCTCGACGCGCTCGGGGGCGAGCGAGAGGCCGCTGCCGACGGCCTGGAGGGCGGCGTCCTTGCGGACCCAGTAACGGGTGATGAGGCGTTCGCGTTCGGCGGGCGGGCGGGCGGCGGCGGTGCGGGACTCGTGCGGCGTGAGGATCTCGTAGGGGGTGTGCAGCAGCGAGGACTCCCGGCGGACGTGGCGCACCGACTCCACGGAGAAGCCCATCTGGCGGGCGCCGTCGCCGCAGGCCACGACCAGGAGGCCGTGCGTTCCGTACAGTTCCCAGTGGGCCGCGGCGGTCATCGCGGTGCGCACCCGGGCGGGGAGCCGGGCGAGCAGCCAGCCGCGGGACGCGGCGTCGAGGGTGGCTCTGGTGTGTCCGTTGAGGCCCGGACAGCTGTCGGCGGTGAGCTCGCTCCCGGAGCCGGCGGGCGGGGCGGTCCCCACGGGGACGACGAAGACGGGCACCTGGTCGGCACCGTCCTGGACGGGGAGTCCAGCGTCGGTGAGTCCCCGGCCGGGGATTTCCGGGGCCAGATCGAGAAGAGCGGCGTTCGTTTCCACGTACTTTCCGTCCTCCACAGTTGAGCGGTGGCTCGGCCGTACCGGAGGGTGACGGCCGGCAAGCGGTGGCGACTTTGGCCTCCCCCTTTTTCGCCTACATCGATCGATACAGTCAGGCCAAGGTTTGCACGTCCTCCGGAACCTTGGGGTCCTCCCTCCTGCCGATGTCCGGCTACATACTTCGATGTAGGGGGCGGCCCCTCAATTCGGCAGTCAGGCCAAGGTGGGAGCGCACACCGCGGACGTACTGTCCTGGTGTGTGGTTACGCCAATTCGCAAGGACCCGGCTGCACCGTGCGCCGATACCGCTGCGCGATCTCCGGCTGTCCGTGGGATTCTTCGCCGGCTGCCTGATCCTCTATGTGCTGGGCGGGGCGCGGGTCATGGGCGGGGAGATCCCCGTATGGCAGGCGGTGCTGCCGGTGGCGGTGCTGTGCGGCTCGACCGCCTTCCGCAGCGCCGCGCCGGGCAAAGCGGTGCTGGTCGGCACGGTGACCGTCAGCGTCGAGGCGGCCGCCAGCGGCGGGCTCGGCCCGGTGCTGATCTACACCGATCTGCTGTACGCGGCGGCGCTGTACGGAGCGCCGCGGCTGTGCCGGACGCTCCAGTTCGGGACCGTCGCCGCGACCACTGTGGCCACCGCGGTCTTCCTCTTCATCGGCGACCGCTCGGAGGGGGTGACGACCGGTCTCATCGTGGCGCTGCTGCTCATCTCGCCCGTGTGGACCGGGGTGTTGATACGGACCCACAAGGAGCAGGCGGACGCCGAGCGGCAGCGCGCGGCGCAGATCAACCGGCTGGCGGAACTGGACCGCAAGACCGTGCTGCAGACCGAACGCACCCGGATGGCACGGGAGTTGCACGACCTGGTGGCCAACCACCTCAGCGCCATCGCCATCCATTCCAGCGCGGTGCTCTCGCTCCAGGAGGGCCAGGGCGAGGACGATCCGGTGCTGCGGGCGCTGGCGGTGATCCGGGAGAACAGCGTGCAGGGGCTGGCCGAAATGCGCCGCATGGTGGTGCTGCTGCGCTCCGACCGGGCGGTGGACGACGACTGGGACCGGCCGCAGCTGAGCGCCCTGCCGACGCTGGTGGAGCAGGCCCGGCCGGCGGCCGACGCGGCGGCGCTGACGCTGGTCACGGAGTTCCCCGAGCCCTTCCCCGAGGTGTCGTCGGTGATCGAGGTGACCGCGTACCGCATCGTGCAGGAGGCGCTGACCAACTGCCTCAAGCACGCCGCGGCCGGCCGGGTGCGGATCCGCTGCGAGGCCGCCGCCGAGGAGTTGGTCCTCTGGGTGGACAGCCCGCTGGCCCGCCCGGACGGGCGCAGGCAGCAGCGGCCCGGCGACCCGCCGACCCCCAGCGCGGGCGCCGGGCTCACCGGGATGTCCGAGCGGGCGGCGCTGGTGGGCGGGGTCTTCGACGCCGGGCCCGACCGGTCGGCCCCCGGCCGGTGGCGGGTGCGGGCGGTGCTGCCGCTGGACCGGAACACCTGAGCAGGACCCGCGGACGCGGGCCGACCCCGCACCGGACAGCGAGCGAGAAGGGACCAGACAGTGGAGCGAGCGGCACAGCAGGAGGCGCAGCAGGCGGCGGCAGGGACCGGGGAGGAGGCGCGGACGGCGGGTCCGCAGGACACCTGCGCGGGCGTCCGGGTCCTGGTCGCGGACGACCAGGCCGCGGTGCGGTCCGGGCTGGTGCTGGTGCTCCAGACCGACCCGGGGATCACGGTGGTCGGCGAGGCCGGCGACGGCGAGGCGGCGGTGCGGATGGCCGGTGAACTGCGGCCCGACGTCGTCCTGATGGACGTGCAGATGCCGCTGCTCAACGGGGTCGCGGCGACCCGCCGGATCGTCGAGGGCGGGCTGGCGGAGGTGCTGGTGCTGACCACCTTCGACCTCAACGAGTACATCTTCGGGGCGCTGCGGGCCGGGGCCGGCGGCTTCATCCTCAAGAACGCCGAACCGGCCGTACTGGTGCGGGCGGTGCGCGACGTCGCCCATGGGGACGGCTTCCTCACGCCGGCCATCGCCCGGCGGCTGATCGGCGAGTTCGCGCACCAGACGGCGTCCGCGGGCGGGCCCTCGCTGCCGGACGGGTCGGCGCAGGCGCTGGACTCCCTCACCAAGCGGGAGTTGGAGGTGCTGGCCTGTATAGCCCGCGGTCAGGCCAACAGTGCCATCGCCGAGACCCTCCACCTCGCGGAGGGCACGGTCAAGACGCACACCAGCCGGATCCTGTCGAAGCTGAACCTGCGCAGCCGGGTGCAGGCGGCGATCCTGGCGCAGCAGCACGGGATCGCGCCCCGCGGGTGAGCGGACCGCCGCCGGCGCCGCGGGGTCAGGCGCCGGCGGCGTCGCCGAGCAGGCGGCGGGCCAGCGCGTCGGTCTGCCGGAGGGCGGCGGCGTTGGCGTGCGGCCGGGGGAACTGCGCCGGGCCGAGCACGAAGCGGTCCCGGTGCACGGTGCCGTCCGCGCCGACCGGATGCAGCGCGGGCCCGTCCAGACGGGGCACCGCCGCGCCCTCGCTGCCGGGTGCGAAGGACAGCTCCCCGCGGTCCCACAGGGCGCGCAGCAGCGGGTCGGCGAGCCGGTCGGGCGCCGGCATCGCCAGCCGGGCGTCCAGGAGGACGGCCGCCTCGTGGACGGCGCCGGGGACGGCGGGGCTGGTGGCGCGGAAGGCGCCGCGGCCGGTCTCCACCCGCAGGTCCGGGCCGACGAACGTGACGATGCCCGCCTCGGCCAGCGCCAGCAGCTGCGCGGCCCGCAGCGGCGGCGGCCCGGAGCTGAGGTAGGTGCCCAGGGCGAAGCGGCGCAGCGCGTCCGCGAGCGCGGTGCCGTCCAGGTCGCCGGCCCGCCACAGCTCCTCGATGACCTCGCCGGTCCGGCGCAGCGCGTCCACCAGGGCGCGTTCGGTACCGGCGGCGGGGCCGGTGCGGCGGTGCAGGGTCGTCGCCAGGTGGGCGCGCAGCCGGTGCTGCAGGTCATCGGGGCCGACGAAGGTGCGGCCGGCCAGGGGGGCGGCCAACCGGTCGAGGTCGAGGCGGTCGGCGGGGTCGGGGACCGCCGCGGCGGCCAGTTTGGCGAGCCGCTCGGCGTCGGTGACCAGGAGGGCGTACTGGGCGTCGAAGTCCGGCCAGGTCATCCGGGTGCGGTCGGGGCCGGCGGCGAACAGGGCGCGGTAGTGCCACCAGCCCAGTTCGGCCCGGATCAGCGGCCAGAGGTCGCGGTCGAAGTCCGCGCCGGGGCGGGCGAGTGCGGCCCGGCAGGCGGCGGCGCCGGCGAAGCGCAGCGGTTCCGCGCCGGTGGACGGGCCGGCCGGGTCCGGGGCCGGCTTCGGGGGCAGCGGGACGCCGCGCCGGGAGCCGGCGTACAGGCGCGGTTCGCGGCCCGAGGGCCGATAGCGCAGCGGCCCGCCGGGCGGGCCGGTGAAGCGGCCGCCGCGGCCCTCGGTCAGCAGCGCCAGGCAGTCGACGAAGACCAGGCCGAGGCCGCGGACGAGGACCGGTGCGCCGGGCGGGATGCGCTCCAGCGCGTCCGGGTCGGCCGGTCCCGGGCCGATCCGGGTCAGGCCGGACGGGGCGGGCTCGGGGCGGACGTCGGGGTGGCCCTGGGCGAGCACCACGCGGTCGGCGTGCACCGGTCCGCCGATGTCGAGGAGGACCTGCTGGCGGCCGTCGGCGCCGCGCCGCAGGTCGACGGCGCGCGCCCGGTGGAGGTGCAGCCGCACCGAGGCGGGCGCCGCTTCCGTCACGGCCGCGAAGAAGTCGAGGAGGTAGCGCCCCTGGTCGCGCCGGGCGGCGTAACTGCCGTCGTGCAGCGGCCCGTTGAGCCAGGCCGCGGTGGTGGGGCCGGGGCGCGGGGGGCCGGCGCAGTCGACGGTGGCGTCAGGATAGACGGTGACCTGGTCGGCGGCGGAGTTCATCCACAGCAGACCGGACTGGCCGGTGTGCCAGGTGCGGCCGGCGCCGGGCGGGTAGGGGTCCACGAGGTGCAGGTCGAGCGGCCGATCGCCGTACAGGGCCGGGACGTTGGCGAGGATCCGCTCGGTCAGGGAGGCGCCGCGGGGGCCGCAGCCGACGATGCAGAGGGAGAGCGGTGTGCCGCCGTCCCCGGTGTGCGCTCCGGCCCCGCCCATCGTCGTCCTTCCCGTCCCGCCCGCGGAGTTGCGTGCGCCGCCGGTCGGTCGCCGTACGACGCGAAGGCCCGGTGGGCCCGCACCGCAGTGCGGGGCCACCGGGCACGGCGTCAGCAGCCGCCGCTGATCGTGGAGCCGAGCGCCTGAGCGTCACGCTCGCCCGGCACCTCCAGGCCCTGAAGGTCCATGATGGTCATTTACGACACCTCCCTTCCGAACTCCCGTAGTGCTGTGTATAGTTGACAGACCCGGTGTTCCCGGACACCGGATCGGGCATCAGCAGCCGCCGCTGATGGTGGAGCCGAGCGCCTGAGCGTCACGCTCGCCCGGCACCTCCAGGCCCTGAAGGTCCATGATGGTCATTTCGACACCTCCTTCCTGGTGTCCGCTGGTCCCGCCGCCCCGGAGGGGGCGGTGGGGTCCAAGGCGCCCTGGGCGCCTCGGGCGCGCTCCGGAGCGGCCGGGTCGACGGCCGCGGCGGAACGCGAGTCGGTGAGGAACGGCAGCAGCGGGGTGCCCCGTTCGGCGGCGGCGAGGGCCAGCAGTACGCCGGCCCCGCCGGTGGCCACGTCCATGGAGATCCGGGCTCGGCCGTCACAGGGGAAGACCGTCGCGCCGTCCAGCGTCATGGCGTGGTGCGAGAGGTTGGTCAGATGGCGGCGTAGGTGCCGCTCGGCGGTCTGCGCGGGCAGCGGGACCAGTTCCCGCAGCGTGGCCAGGGTGCCGATCAGTCCGGCCCGGCCGCCCCACAGGCCCGATTCGATGACGAAGTCGGAGGAGCAGGCCCGCAGCAGGGCCGGCAGCGCCTCGCGGATCCGGGTGTCCTCCCGGTGCCGCAGGAGTTCGGCGGCGACCAGGGCGATGCCCGCACTGCCGTTGTCCAGGTAGGGCAGCAGCCGGAACCCCTCGTCCACCTGGAGCGTGTCCTGCTCCCCGGTGGTGCAGCGGTCGAGGTCGCGGTGGACGGCCCGGACCGCCTCGTCCAGCAGCCCGACGTCACCGGTGGCCTGGTGGGCGCGGAGCAGGAACAGCGCCGGTCCCGACCAGCCGTACATCAGCCCGGCGGCGTGCGTGGAGCCGATGCGGCGCCGGTGCTCGACGGGTTCGCGGCGGGCGGTGGCCAGCCGGTCGACGATCCGGTCGGCCAGGCCCAGGGCGCTCTCCCGCGGTGCGGGGTCATCCCAGGCGTCGGCGAAGTGCAGCAGGCTGAGTCCGGCGCCGGCCAGGCCGCGGTAGAGGCTGGGGCAGTGGCGGGCCGCGAGCTGCCCGTCGGCCCGGTCCAGGGCGTGCCGGGCCCCTTCGGGGTCGCCGAGTTCCGCGAGGACGTAGGCGATGCCGTGGAGTCCGTCGTAGAAGCCGGTGCGGGCGGCCGGCACCCGGTCGACCGCGGCCCGCAGCCAGGCGGTGTGCTCCTCGTCGCGGGCGCCGAGCACGGTGTGCCGGGCCCACAGGACGCCGGCCGCGCCGTGGGCGAAGCCCGCGCCGCCCTCGGCGAACTGGGCGAAGTCGCCGGGGAACAGCCGGTCCGTGCGGTGCGGGGTGGCGCCGGCGCGCAGTCCGCGGTCGATCGAGCCGGTCAGGTCCGGCGGCGGGAACGGGCCGGTGACGCCGGCCACGGGGCGGGCCGGGGTGCCGTCGGCCCGTAAGGCCGGTGCGGTCGGGGCGAGTTGGCGGGCCAGTCGGGCCACCAGCTCGTCCGGGAGGCGGAAGCGGCGGGCCGCGAGGTCCAGCAGCGCCGGTGCCTTGTCCGGCGCCAGGCCGCTCAGCGCGCCGAGCGGCAGGAACAGCCAGAGCGCGATGGCCGCGAGCGCGTAGTGGTCGCCGTCCGCGCCGGTGGCGTCGGCCCGGTGGAAGCCGGGTGCGCCGAGGCTGCTGGGGGTGGCCCGGTCGACCGCGTCGGCGACCTCGAAGTCCAGCAGGACCGGTATGTCGCCGGGCTGGATGATCAGGTTGCCCGGGTGCAGGTCGCCGATCCGGATGCCGCGGTCGTGCACCGAGGCGATCAGCTTCTCGATCCGGCCGAACAGGGCCAGCGCGCGGTCCCGGTAGGCGGTCACCGCCGCCTCGTCCGGTTCCGGCACGGTGAGCGGGTAGTGGCCGGCGAGCCAGGACTGGCAGTCCTTCCCCTCGATGTCCTCCAGGACCAGGAAGAGGTGGTCGCGGACCCGGAAGGTGCCGAAGGTGCGGGGGATGCCCGGCAGTCCGGCCAGCCGCGTGAGGATCTCGTGCTCGTGGGCGAGCCGTGCGACCGCGTCCCGGCCGACGCCGTCCGTCCCGGAGTACGGCCGGCCCTCCTTGAGGACGACGGTGCGCTGGCCGGCGCCGAGGGCGTCGGTGCCGGTCGGCTCGGCGCGGTAGACGCCGCCGCCGTGCGAGAAGTGCAGCGCCCCGGTGATCCGGTAGGGGAAGTCGTCGACGGCCTGGCGGGCCGCCAGGGAGTCCTTGAGGACGTCCGGCACCGGGACCCAGTCGGGGGTGCGGAAGACGGGGGTGCGGCGGTCCGGCTCCCAGGAGCCGTCGGGCCGCCGGATGGCGGTGACCAGGTCGCCGTGGTCGTCCTCGGTGTAGTGGGTGCGGAAGCCGCCATAGCGGACGTACAGCGGGCCCTCGCGAAAGCGCAGGTCGGTGAGGACGTACGGGCCGGGGCGGCCGCCGACGAGGGCGTCCAGCCCTTCGAGGGTGCGGGTCAACTCCGCCTCGTCCACGGGGTAGACGGTCAGCAGCTTGCCCGCGGAGGAGCGCTGGGCGTACTTGCGGCTCAGCGCGCGCTGCACGTTGGCGCTCTTGAGGTACTTGAAGTGCAGGCCGTTGCGGGCGCAGTAGGCGGCGACGTCGGCGAGGGTGCGTTCGGTGTCCTCGGGGGCCGCGGAGACGTGGATCTTCCAGCCGTGGTCGGGGAGTTGGGGTCCCTCGCCGGCCGGCGGGCGGCAGAAGGTCCAGGCCTCGTTGTCCTCGCGGGTCCAGCCCTCGGGGAGCGGCGGGGCGGGGAAGCGGGTGGCTTCCAGGTCCCAGTTGCCGGGCCAGTCGAAGAAGACCCGGTCGGCCAGGGCGAAGCTCTCGGCGCCGTCTCTCATGCCGCACCCCGCCCGTCCTCGGCGGCGTCGCGCAGCGGGCGCGGGCCGGCCGTGTCGAGGAAGGCGGCGACCGCGCTGCGGCCGGTCTCCGCCAGGTGCCCGGCGAGGATCTCGCGGGCCTGGACCTTGTCGTCCTCGGACACGAAGTCGTCGAGTCCGACGGCCAGGACGCGGTGCGAGTCGCTGGGTTCGAGCGAGGCGTAGTGCTCGTCCCGGAGGATGCCCCACACGATCGCGTCGTGGTAGGCGCCGTCGAGGTAGCAGTGGTCCCGCAGGATGCCCTCGACCACGAACTGGGTCTTGGTCATCAGCCGGATGATGCTCTTGTTGTAGGCGGCGGTGGTGACCTGGACGCGGTGGGCGTCGAGTTGGTGGAAGAGGTAGTCGACGAGGAGGACGACGGCCTCCGCCCCGTAGCCGCGGCGCCAGAGTTCGGGGGAGCCGATCGCGCCGCCCACGGAGTAGCCGCCGATCCGGCCGGTGCGCTGGTAGCTGACGGCGCCGATGCGGTCCCCGTTGTGGGTGCTGATCACCAGGTGGTGGACCCGTCCGGAGCGGTTGGCCGCCTCCACCTCGGCGGCGCCGAGCAGTTCCCAGTCACCGCTCATCACGGCCGCCGGCGAACCGGGCCGGAGCCAGGAGGCGATCGCCGCCCAGTCCTCGTCGCCGGGCCATTCCAGGGTTACCAGTCGTCCCTGCATGCTGCGTTTCCCTCCTTCAGCCGTGGTAGCGGGTGAGTACGAGTACGGCGTTGTGGCCACCGAAGCCGAATGCGTTGCTGAGCACCACGTCGCCGTCCCAGTCGCGCGGGCCCTTGGTGACGAGATCCAGGTCGGGCTCGTCGGGGTGGTCGCAGTTGCGGATCGGCGGGACCACGCGGTCCCGCAGGGAGAGCACCGCGGCGGCGGCCTCGGCGGCGCCGGACGCGCCGAGCATGTGCCCGGTCATGCTCTTGATCGCGGTGACCGGCGTGCGGCGCAGCGTGTCGGGGCCCAGCACCTCGCGCAACGCCGCTGCTTCGATGCGGTCGTTGAGGACGGTGCCGGTGCCGTGGGCGCTGATCTGCCCGACGTCCTCGGGGGCGCATCCGGCGTCGGCGAGGGCGGCGCGCATCGCGCGGACCGCGCCGGCACCGGTGGGGTCGGGTGCGGTGGGGTGGTGGGCGTCGGTGGTCGCGGCGTAGCCGGCCACCTCGGCGAGGATCGTCGCGCCCCGCCGTTCGGCGTGGCCGGCCTCCTCCAGGGTCAGGACGGTCGCGCCGACCGCCATGACGAAGCCGTCCCGGTCCCGGTCGAAGGGCCGGCTGGCGCCCTCGGGGTCGTCGTTGCGGCGGGAGAGGGCCTTGGCGTTGGCGGTCCCGGCCAGGTCGACCGCGGTGAGCGAGTCGTCGGTGCCGCCGGCCAGTGCGAGGTCGGCGCGGCCGTGCCGGATCATCTCGACCGCCTCGCCGATGGCCACCGCACCGGTCGCGCAGGCCGCGGAGACCGCGTTGCTGGGACCGGCGATGCCGTAGGCCAGGGACAGCAGGCTCGCCGGGTGGTCGATCGCGGTGAGCACCGAGTGGTACGGGGAGACCCGGCGCGGGCCCTGCTCCTTGAGGACGTCGTACTGCTGCTGGATCGCGGGGGCGGCGCCGTAGCCGGAGCCGATCACCGCGGCGAAGCGGTACGGGTCGATGTCGGCCGGGGGCCGGAGTCCGGCGGCGGCCAGCGCCTGGGCGGCGGCGACCGCGGCGTACTGCGTGAAGCGGTCGGTGCGCCGGGCCTGCTGGGGGGTGAGGACACCGGCCGCGACCGGGTCGAAGTCGGTGACGTCGCCGGCGATCTTGACCGGCAGCCCGCCGGTGTCGAAGCGGGTGACGATGGAGACGCCGCTGCGGCCGGCCAGGAGGGCGGTCCAGAAGTCCGCGGTGGTGTTCCCCAGAGGGGAGACCACGCCACAGCCGGTGACGACGACCCGGCGCCGATCCGCTGCCTGTGACTCCATGAAACCCTCCTCACTTTTCTGCCCCCTTGTCACGCTCGGGGCGTTCGCATGACTAGAAAGATGACAGCGGAGTCACTTCGCTGTCAACGGTCAAATCGCGGTGACTTTCGAGGGAACGGCTGGTCACACGGCGCCAGACCGGCCACCACCAGCGAAAACGTCGATCTCGACGTGACTGACAGAGTCACGAAAATTGACTATCGGGGCGTCAGAGCGGGCCGAGCGCGCCGGTCTGAGCCCCCACGCGCCCCCGTGTCGCGCCCGCACGCCGCCCCCGCGCCGCCCCCAGGGAGGGCCCGCGTACATAGAAAGTGACAGGGGATGCCGAGCAAAGTGCCTACCTGCGGATGATCCGCGCGCCCTGATCCGGACGGGACGCTGGAGCGGTCAACCAGCTCCGCACCAGCGACTAGGGACGAGGGAACTCATGAAGGGCATTGCCGTCGGTATTTTCCTGGCGATCGTCGGCGTCATCCTGTGGCTCACGACCAAGGAAGTGGAGACGCCGTACGTCTCCCTCCACAAGGCCGGGCTGGTCCTGGCGATCGTCGGCGGCGCGGAGGCGTTGTTCGCCCTCCTGGGATTGGGGAAGAAAGCGAATAAATAGCGAGCGATAGCGGCACAATGACGGCACGCGCGGCGCGGGCCCCTTATTTCGCCGTGACCGCCCCGGAATCCGGCGCCCGGTCGGGCGTCAGTTCCGCTTTTCGAGGAGGTCCGCCAGCCGTTCCCGGGCCCGGTCGGCGTGTCGGTACGCCTGGGCCCGCCGGAACAGCTCCGCGGAATACCAGAAGTGGCCGGCCGCCCTTTCCTGGTCTCCCAGCCGCACGCAGGCCGCCGCGATCTCCGAAAGCGCGGCGGCTTTCTCGTGGCACCGTCCGGTGTCGGGCAGTTCGGCCAGCTCCGCGCCGAGCGCGTACACCCGCTCGCGGTCCCCGGCCGCCTCGGCGCAGACCGCCTGGGCGGTCGTCAGCCACAGCGGGAAGTCCGGGTCCTGGGTCACCGAGGCGACGACCAGCCCGCGCTCCACGATGCTCCGCGCCGCCGCCCGCTCGCCGCGGCCGAGCAGCAGCAGCGCATAGCGGCCGTTGACGGCCTCCCAGAGCCGGAAGCCGGCCGCGGGGGTCACCCGGCGGGCGGTCTCGGCCAGCAGCTCGGCGGCCCGGTCGGTCTCCCCGCGGTCCCACAGGTCCAGCGCCCGGTGCAGCGCGATCCCGGCGCGCGGCCCGGGCAGTACCCCGTCCGAGGCGTGCCGCAGGCCACCGGCCTCCGGGGCCCAGTGGGCACAGCCGCTCCAGTAGGCGCAGCGGGTCAGTACGTCCAGGACGAGCAGCGTGTGGAAGGAGCTGCCGGGTGCCTGGGCGGCGGGCGCCTCCAGGGAGCCGGTGAGCGCGTGGCGCAGCCCGTCCTGGACCCGGCCGGCGGACTCCAGCAGGTCGGCCAGGGCGGTCAGGGCGCGCAGCCGGGCCTCGGCGTACGCCGCGGGGACGAGCCCGTCCAGCATCCGCAGCAGGACCGCCGCGCCCTCGTCGGCGCGGCCCAGCGAGCCCAGGATTTCCGCCATGGCGAGTTGGGCCTCGGTGGACACGTCGTCGGGGCGGCCGCCCGGTTCGGTCCCGGTCAGCGCGCGGAATTCCTCCAGCGCCCCTTCCGCGTCACCGCCCTCCCATTGGCGGCGGGCCGCGACCAATCGTCCGACCAGGTCGAGCCGGCGGACCCGGCCGGCGGATTCCGGCTGTGCGGCGCCGCCGGATATTTCCGTCACGCCGACTCCGAGCCGTTCCGCCAGGATCTTCAGGGCGCGGCCACTGGGAATGCGCTTACCGCGTTCGACGAGAGAGATGTAGCTGGCGGACATTTCGGACCCGGCGAGTTCGTGCTGGGTCATTCCCGCGCTGACTCGGAGCTCTTTGATTCGTCGCCCGGTGTCCGCCGGCTCAGGCATTCGACAAACCCTCCGGATTCGAACGGTTGAGGACTCCGGCTGGTTGGACAAAACACAGAGTCACAATGAGTGGTCGGCACTTTACCAACGAGTCAACAAGAAGTCGATACAGATTCCGTTTTCTTCACCGACCGACACATAACAGTAACGGGATCATTTCATCGGTGCCCGGAGCATTAACGAGGAGGGGCCGAAACGCGCCCCTCTCTGCGGAAACCGGGCGACCGGCGGGACACCGCGCCGACGACCCGGGCGAGCGTCTGCACCTTTCGATGTAGTACCGCACGCCGATGTCCGCACCCCGTGTGACGTGGTCGGATGACGTGCACAAGGGGGCACCCCGGCCCGCACCACTACCGCCCGACCAGCGGAGGCACACCCCATGACGCAACCCCAACGTCCCGATCTGCGCAAGGAATCGGGGCCTGTTCCGACCGCACCGCAGCCGGGTTCCGTGCTCGCCTCCGACGCCGAGCGCGAGGAGATGATCGAGCGCCTGCGGGAGGCCACCGCGGAGGGCCGGCTCACCCTGGAGGAACTGGCCGAGCGGTTCGAGGCCGCCTCGCTGGCCCGCACCCGCGAGGAGTTGGCCTCCGTCGGCCGGGACCTGCCGGCGGAGTCGACCCCGCCGGCCGCCGGCGCCGCGTCCCGACAGCGGGTCTTCAAGGCGCTGTTCGGCGATCTCACCACCAGCAGCCCGGCCCTGGAGGAGGGCATCGAGGTCACCGCCGTCCTCGGCGACGTCACCCTCGACCTGTGCGCCTCCCCGGCCCCGCCGAGCGGCGCGGTGACCATCGCGGTCCGCGCGATCGTCGGCGACGTCCACCTCCTCCTCCCGGAGGGGGTGCGGGTCGAGATGCAGTGCAGCAAGGTCTTCGGCGACCTGCGCAACCTGACCCGGGCGCACTCCGGCCCCGACTCCGCCACCCCGGTCGTCCGCGTCACCGGCTCGGCGGTCTTCGGCGACATCGTGCTCGCCCACCCCAGCAGCGACCGCCGCACGTACTGGCAGAAGTGGCTCGACGAACGCCGGTCCTGACGCCCCGTCCGGCCCCTGAGGGACCGCAGTATCCGGCCCGCCCGTGGCACACGGGGAGAAGAGCGGAGAGGAGCCCCCATGACGTCGTCCGAGGTGCTGCCGCACCCGGCGCCGACCGCCTCGTGCGAGGACGAGGGCCGGCTGCCGCTCCGCTCCCACCTGCGGCACATCGGCGCCCTGTCGCGCCGCGGCCTCCTCCACATCCGGCAGAACCCGGAGTCGATGATCGACGCGCTGCTGATGCCGATCGTGCTGACGCTGCTCTTCGTCTTCGTCTTCGGCGGCGCGATCGGCGCCGGCGGCTCCCGCCGGCAGTACACCGCGTTCCTGGTGCCCGGCCTGATGGTGATCCTCGGGATGACCGTCGCGATGGCCGTCGGCACCGGCGTCAACGACGACTTCCGCACCGGGGTGATGGACCGCTTCCGGGCGATGCCGGTGGCCCGTTCCTCGGTGCTGATCGCCAAGGTCGTGGTGGAGACCGGACGGATGCTCCTCGCCCTGACGGTGCTGCTGGCCGTCGCCGCGCTGCTCGGCTTCGACGTCGTCGGCCACGGTCCCGGACTGCTCGCCGCGATCGGTCTGACCACCGTGTTCGGGACGTCCCTGATCTGGGTCTTCATGCTGCTGGGGCTGACCCTGCGCAGCGCCCAGGCCGTCCAGGGGCTGTCGGTCGTCGTGCTGACGCCGCTGCAGTTCGCCTCGTCCGTCTTCGTGCCGCCGGCGACGATGCCGGACTGGCTCCAGGCCGTCACCCGCGTCAACCCGCTGACCCACATGGCCGACGCGGCCCGCGGACTCGCCCTGGGCACGGGCCCGGTGGCCGGCCCGGTGACCTGGACGCTGCTGTGGTCGCTCGGCCTGACCGCCGTCACCGCCCCCCTGGCCCTGGCCAAGTTCACCACCAAGACCTGACCGAAACCGTACGGAGCGAGGGCCGCTACCCCCGCACGCCCCGGCGTGGGCCCCTCCGTACGAAGAAGCCGTGCCCCGGCCCCACCCGGCTCCCCCCGTGGCCGGTCGGGCCGGGGCACGCACCCCGAAGGGCCCGGCGGTGGCCGCTGTCGCGACGGCCGCCGCCGGGCCCGTACGCCTGCGGGCGGGCACTTTCGCGAAGTGCCCGCCCGCAGCCGTGTCCGAGGGAGGCTCAGCCGCCGTCCCCCTCCGTGCCCTCCCGCTCGGGGAAGTCGCCGGCCGCACCGGCCATCCCGGGCGGGGTGTCGGTCAGCGCGACCGCCACCTCGACCACCGAGGTGGTGCCGCCCGCGACCTCCTGCCAGGCGGCCGCCAGCGCGGCGTCCAGCTCCGCCGCGTCGGTCACCCGCCGGTGGCCCAGCCCGTAGGCGGCCGCCAGGCCCGCGGTCCCGGTGGAACGGGCCGCGGTGAAGGCGAACCGGGAGCCGGTGCCGGAGACCCGGTCGAGGTTGGCCTGGAGCCAGCCGTAGCCCCCGTTGTCGAGCACCACGTAGAGGACCGCGACGCCCGCGTCGGCCAGAGAGGGCAGCTCGGACCGGAAGAGGTGGAAGGCGCCGTCGCCGACGAACGCCACCACCGGGCGCCCGGCCGGCAGGGCGAGGCGGACACCGGCCGCGGCGGCCGCGCCGAAGCCCAGCGGCGTCTGCTCGCTGGGCACCACGGCCCCGCCGCCCGCACCGAGCGTCCAATGGGGGAAGAAGTACGACCACATGTCCTGGAGGCCGTTCTCCTGGACGAGCACCCGGTCGGCGGGGACCGCGCGGTCCAGGGCGGCCAGCACCCCGGCCACCGGGACGGTGCCCGCGGGCGCGGCCTTCGCCGCCTGCTCGGCCCGGTCGGCGGCCCGCTGCTCCAGCGCGGCGCGCACCGCCCGCACCCGGTCCGCCCAGGCGCCGTCCGCCCGGTGGTCCGCGAGCAGCTCCCTCCAGCCGGCCACGATCCGCCCGGCGTCCCCCAGGACGTGGGCCCCGGGCCGTTCCAGCGCCAGCCCGTCCTCGCCCAACACCGCCTGGACGACCGGCAGTTGCTCCGCCGCGCCGTCCGGCCAGCCGAAGGTCGCGGTCTCCTCCAGCCGGCTGCCGATCGCGACGACCAGGTCCGCCTCCCGCCACAGCGCGTCCGCCGGCGGGGCCGCGTACAGGCCGCTGACGCCGCAGTACAGCGGGTGGTCCTCGGCGACCACGCCGCGGCCCGAGGCGGTGCTGAAGACGCCCGCGCCGAGCCGTTCGGCCAGGCGCTCGATCCGGCGGTCGGCGTTGCGGTGCCGGGCGCCGCCGCCGACCAGCAGCAGCGGCCGGCGGGCCGCGGCGATCCTGCGGGCGGTGGCGGCCAGCGCGTCCGGATCGGGTCCCGGGCGCTGCGGCGCGGCCGGCCGCCAGGCCCCGGGCCGGGGGACGGCGGCGTCCACCACCTGCTCGGCCAGCTCCAGGTAGACGGGCCCGGGGGTGCCGTTGACGGCGACCGCGGCGGCCTTCTCCAGCAGGGCGGGCAGCCGCTCCGGAGTGTCCGCGCGGGCCGCCCACTTCACGTACGGGCGGACCGCGGTCAGCTGGTCCAGCTCCTGGAACGCGCCGGTGCCGAGCCGGTCGAGCCGGGTGCCGTCGGCGATCAGGATCAGCGGGGCGGCGGCCGAGCGCGCCTCCAGGACGCCGGTGAGCGCGTTGGTCAGCGCCGGCCCCTTGCCCACCGCGCACACTCCGGGGCGGCCGGTGGCGAGCGCGTAACCGGTCGCCATGAAGACCGCGTTGCGCTGGTCGCGGCAGAGGACGACACGGGTGTCGGTGGGCTCCAGTGCGGCGAGCAGGGCCATGTCGTCGCCCGGTAGTCCGAACACCGCGCGGGTGCCCAGGTGGTGCAGATGGTCGGCGACCGCGGCCCAGGCCGTCGGGTAGGGGTGTCCGGTCACCGGGCGGCCCCCGGACGGTACGTGGCGACGGCCTGGGACACCAGGACGGGTTCGGCGCGCACCTCGTGGCCGTCGAAGACGTAGTTGGCCATCCGGCCGTAGCCGCCGAACGGCGCGTTGCCGTCGTCGATGGCGAGCAGGTTGGCGTCGAGGGTGACGGTGGTGCGCCGGCGCAGCGCCTCGACCAGGGCCGGGGCGGCGCCGTAGACGCTGGAGCCCAGGGCGCGTTCGGTGAACATGCCGGTGGTCAGGGTGGCGGCCAGGGCGTCCTCGTCGTGCCAGGCGGCGACATTGAAGATCGGGGCGAAGAACTCCGGCACCTGGGTGCGCGGGCTGAGGTCCTCCCCGACGACGACGGTGGGGTCCAGCCGCCGGGCGCGGAAGTCCACATGGCCGCCGTGCACGATGCCGTCCCGGTTGCGGGCCAGGAACTGCGCGGCCTCCTCCAGCGCCCCGTCGTAGAAGATCGGCCCGAAGTCGGCGTCCGGGTCGGTGTACGGGCCGTACCGCAGCCCCTTCAACTCGACGACCAGCGCGTCGAGGAAGGCGTCCAGGAGGGAGTGGTGGACCGCGAACAGGTCCGGGCCCAGGCAGTCCTGGCCCGTGTTGAGGGTCCGGATCTCGATGGCATCACGGGCGGCCTGCTCGACGTCGGCCCCTGGGGCGACGACGAACGGGTTGACCCCGGAGCCGAGGAAGAGCAGCAGCTGCCCGGGGGAGAGCTGGGCCCGGATCTGCTCGGCGTTGCGGTAGGCACCGGTGAACACCACGACGTCCGCGGAGTGCACCTCCCCGGAGAGGAACTCCCGCTGGCTGGCGCCGCTGAGCGTGATCGGCAGGCGGTGCCGCTCGGCGAGCAGCGCGTGCAGCCGCCGCATCTGGTCCTTGACCCGGCTGGCCGGGCGGAAGACCAGCGCGTCGGTGTAGAGCGCGGGCACAAGGAGGTAGAGGGCGTAGGAGTAGAGGATGACGTTGGACGGCATAAAAGCGGCGAGCCGGGGGACCCGGCCGGGCCGGTGGGCGGCCACCTCGTCCAGCGCCCCGTCCAGGGTGGCGATGGTGGACTCGATCTCGTAGCGAGCGGCCCGGTGGGTGGAGATCTCGCACAGCAGCTCGTGGACCGCCCCGCCGTCCTCGGCCAGGAAGTCCCGGACCCGGCGTAACGCCTCCGCGGTCCGGTGCTCGCTGCGGCCCGGGGTGCCGCTCTCCTCCTCCGGCTCGGCGGCCACGGTCGGCCGTGCGGGAGCGGAGCTCATATGTCCCTCCTCGGGGCGTAGTCCATGGAGGGTCAGCGTCAGCCAATTGTCATTTATTGTCAAGTAGAGTCATTATCCGAAAGAGGCAGTCGTGACAGCGAGACGACCCGGCCTGCCGGACAAGTGCCCGCCCACCACAGCCATTCACGCCAGAAGCGGGTCGACTGCCGGACTCTCGATGTGACAAAAGATGACTAGGGTGCGACGGTACGGGACCACCGCCGGGCCACGTCCGGTTGTCCACAGGCCGCCGCGCGCGAGGGGCCGGTGAGTAGACTCGGCGTCACCGCGGCGTCCGACCCTCCCACCGGCCGCCCGCGCACCGTCACCGTCCGTTCCCCCGACCCAACTGCGAGCGATTCCCTTGACCATTGAGCAGCCTGCCTTCGGGAAGCGAGTGCGGGAGATCCGGCGCGCTCAGGGCCTGTCCCAAGGGGACCTCGCCGGGGACGACCTCTCCCCCAGCTACGTCTCGCTGGTCGAGAACGGCCGCCGGATCCCCGGCGCCAAGATCGCCCGCTCCATCGCCGAGCGGCTGGGCACCACCGTCGAGGCGCTCAGCACCACCGACCAGCCGGCCGACGGGCTCACCCAACGCCTCGGCCTGGTCGGCCAGTTGGTGGCCGCCCGGGCCAGTCAGCTGGCCGGCGACTGGCCCGCGGCCCGGCGCCAGCTGGAGGCCGTGGTCGCGCAGGCCGACGGGACCGACCACGACGAGGTCCGCTGGGAGGCCCGCTGGGAGCTGGCCACCGTCCTCGGCCGGCTCGACGACCCCGCCCGCCACGAGGCCGCGCTGCGCGAGCTGCTCGACGACCCGGTGACCCGCTCCGCCCCCGTGCTGCACGCCCGGGTCGCCATCGAGCTCACCCACCTCCTGCGGGCCGCCGGCCGGCTCTCCGAGGCCGTCCGGTCCGCCGAGGACGCGGTGCGGGTCACCGCCGAGCTGGAAGCCGGCCGCCCGGAGCGGGCCCAGGCCCGGATGGCGCTGCTGTGCGCGTCCGTCGACAGCGGCGAGTGGAGCCGCGCCGACGAGCTCGGGGCGCAGCTGCGCGCGGAGGTCGCGCCGCTGCCCGCGGGCGAGTTGCGGGCCGGCGCCCTGTGGGCGGCGGCCGGTGCGCAGTACCTGCGGGGCGACGCCGCCGGCGCCCTGGAGCTGCTGGCCGAGGCCGACGCGCTGATCGCGTCGACGGACGGCATGCGGCTGCGGCTCCGGCTGGTCCGCGCCCGGACGCTGCTGGCGCTCGCCGCCGGCCCGTCGGCCGAGGCGGACGCCCTCCTGGAGCGCTCCCGACAGGCCGCGGCGCTGGTGGACACCCCGTCGGTGCGGAGCTGGCTGGCCCTGGTGGAGACGGCCGGCGCGCTGCGCCACGACGACCCCGAGGCCGCCGCCGCCCATGCCGCCGCGATCGACCCCGAGGCCGCCGAGCTGTCCCCGCTGGACCGCGCCCGCGCCCTGCTCCACGTGGCCCGCGCGCACCGCGCCGGCCACCGTCCCGCCGAGGCCGAGGAGTCCTTCAAGGCCGCCGCCGCGGGGTACGAACGGGCCGGCGCCTTCCGGCTGGCCCTGGAGACCTGGCGCGAGCTGAGCGCCGGCGCCCGGGCCGCCGAGGGGCCGGACCCGCACGCGGTGCTCATGCCGTAGGGCCGGTCGCCGTCCTCCCGTCGTCCGCCCTGCGGGCGGGCCGGGTGCCGGGCGGCGGGCAGGGGACCGCGACGCGGCGGGCGTGCCTCAACGGGCCGCCTCGGCCGGGGAGTCGGCGTCCCAGAGCCGTACGCCACGGGCCGGGGCGGACGTCGCCACGCAGGCCACCCGGTCCGGACCGGCCGGCAGGTCCCGGACATACACGACGGGGCCGCAGGCGCCGCCGGCGGCCGCGAGGGAGGGCGGGAGCAGCACCGTGCCGTCGCCGTCCGGCGCCCCGCTGAGCGCGTCGATCTCGTCGGCGACGGCCAGTCCGCCCCGTCCGGCCAGCCGCAGCACGGCCTCCTTGCGGGCCCAGAGCCGGGTCAGCTGCCGGGCCCGGTCCGCCGCCGGGACCTGCCGCAGGCTCGCGCGCTCCAACGGCGTGAAGGGGAGCAGCAGTTCACCGAGCGGGCCGCGGGGGACGGTGTGGACGCTGAGGGCCACCGGGAGGTCGCGGGCCAGGGCCAGGAGGGGGCGGTCCGCATCGTCGCCGACGGCCAGGAAGAGTCGGGCGTCGGGCGGCCAGCCGGCGGAGGCCGGCGGCCGGGCGGACACCGGGCGCCCGAAGTCGTCACGGGCCAGGGAAATGCCGTCGGCCGGGCAGCGCAGCACCGCGCCCAGGAAATCCGGTAAAGCGGCCGGGCGATGGATATCCCTGATTTCTGGCGAAAGGATATGCACCCGGCCGTCGGCTAATTCGGCGGAGTGCGCCGCTCGCCGGCCCCCCTCCCGACATGCGGAATTACTGGCTCCATCGGCATGGTTGAGCGTCTGCGCGCCATGGAAAGGCTCGTCCCCCCGCATAGGTCCCCTCGCACCACGACTCCTTTCACCGGACCGGTCGCGCCGGGAAAGCAGTGCATCGAGTCTTCTATTGATTACCCTCCGGAGATCTTCAAGGTAACCCCGCTCTATGCCCGAGTCAACAAGCGACGACTAGAGATCAACTCTGGTTTACTGACCGGCATTACTAATTTTCGCCATTGCGCGACTATCGAGCGGCGCCGCTTCGGCCGGCGGCCGCGGGCCCCGACCGTCCGGGCCTTCCCCGCCTCCGCCGCGGTGGCGCGCTCCGACCGGGCGGCGCGGCCGGGCCGGGTGCGCGCCGCCCGGCGGCCCGGATCAGGAGCCCAGCCGCTTCTCGACGCAGAGCGCCAGGTCCGCGACGGTGTGCAGATCGGTCATCTCCTCCTCCGGCAGCTCGATCCCGAAGCGCTCCTCGGCGATGACGATGACCTCCGCCATCGCCAGGGAGTCCACATCGAGCTCCTCGACCAGGGACTTCTCCTCGGTCACGTCGGCCGGCACCACACCGGCCACCTCGTGCAGGATCTCGGCGAGCTTGCCGACGATCTCTTCTCTCGTCATGGCGGTCCCTTTCTCCACTGCGGCTCCGCCAGAGGCGGGGCGGGCGGCCGCTCCGCACAACGGACGGCCAGGCGCGGTCATAACACCAAGTCAACTGATTGACTAAACTTGACTACTGTAGTCAACTGGAGGTCGGATGCGATGTCAACGAGTTCACTGACGGCCTCTCAGAATGCAGTCATGGCACCTGATGCGCGCCCCGATTTCGGCGGCGCTCGCTGACTGCGCGTCCGGAATCGAGTCAGGACGAGTCAGACGGAGGAGCGATGAGTGGGCTGCTCGACGGTAAGCGACTGCTGATCACCGGGGTGATCACGGAGCGCTCGATCGCGTACGCCGTGGCCCGGCTCGCCCAGCAGGAGGGCGCCCGGATCGTACTGACCGCGTACGGCCGGCCCACCCTGGTGGCCCGGCTCGCCCGTCGGCTGCCGTCCGAACCTCCCGTCGTGGAGCTGGACGTGACCGACGAGGAGCAGCTGGCGAGCCTCGCCGACCGGGTCGGCACCCACCTCGACGGCCTCGACGGCGTCCTGCACTCCGTCGCGCACGCGCCCGCCGGCTGCCTGGACGGCGGTTTCCTGACCGCCCCCTGGCCCGACGTCGCCGGCGCCCTGCACACCTCCACCTACTCCCTGGTGGCGCTGGCCCGCGCCTGCCGCCCGCTGCTGCGCCCCGGTTCCGCCGTCGTCGGCCTGGACTTCGACGCCTCCCGCGCCTGGCCCGGCTACGACTGGATGGGCGTCGCCAAGGCGGGACTTGAGGCGTGCTCGCGCTATCTGGCGCGCGAACTCGGCGGCCACGGCATCCGGGCCAACCTGGTCGCCGCGGGACCGCTGCGCACCCTGGCCGCGGGCGGCATCGGCGGCGACGGCCCGTCGTTCGAGCAGGACTGGGCCGACCGCGCCCCGCTCGGCTGGGACCCCAAGGACGCCGAGCCGGTCGCCCGCACCTGCCTGGCGCTGCTCTCGGACTGGCTGCCCGCCACCACCGGCGAGATCGTGCACGCGGACGGCGGCCACCACATGATCGGCGCCTGAGACCCGATGGCCGAGGAGCCGGTGGCCCCGGCGGCGCCCACCGCGGCCCCCGCACCCACCGTGACCCGCACGTACACCGTCGACCGGGACCGGATCGCCGCCTACGCCGCGGCGCTCGGCGGCACCCCGCACCCCGCCCACACCGACCCGGCCGCCGCCCGCGCACTCGGCCACCCCGACGTCCTCGCCCCGCCCACCTACCTCGCCGTCCTGGCCGCCGGGGCGGAGGACCGACTCCTCGCCCGGCAACCGGGGTTCACGACCGAAGGCGCGGTGCACCGGGAGCAGTCGGTGCGCCTGGCCCGCCCCGTCCACGCCGGGGAGACCCTGCGGGCCACCGTCCGGATCGCCGGCACCGGCACCCTCGCCGGCCGCCCGCTGCTCACGGTGGAGTCCGCCTTCCACGCCCCCGACGGCACCTGGGTGGCCACCACCACCGCGTCGCTGCTGGGCCCCGCCGCACCGGGGCCGGCCCGGCGCCCCCTCGACCCCACGGGATCGGAGCAACCATGACCGACACCATCGCGCCCGCCCCACCGGTCGCCGTGCCCCACCTGGTCGACGGCACCGCGTCCCCCGCGGACGGCACCGCCCGCCTCGCCGGCCCGGCCCTCGACCACCAAGTCCACACCGCCGCGCGCGCGTTGCGGGCCCTCGGCGTCCGGCCCGGCGACCGGGTCCTGGTCCAGGGCGACAACAGCGTCGACTACGTCGTCACGCTGCTGGCCCTGATGCACCTGGACACCTCCCTGGTGCCGCTGGACCACCGGCTCCCGCTACCGGACGCCGCCGCGGCCGCCGACCAGTCACGCGCCGGCTGGCAGGTCACCGCCGACCCCGCGGCGGCCCTCCCCGGCCTCCCGGCCCACCGCGTCCTGACCTACCCCTTGCAGGCCGCCGACGCCCCGCCGCCCCCCGGCGACGACGCCGTCGACCTGAGCGCCTGGTTCCACCGCGGCGACGCGCTCGTCCTGTGGTCCTCGGGCACCACCGGGCGCCCCAAGGGCGTGGTGAAGCCCGGCGCCGCCGTACTGGACAACTCGCTGCGCACCATCGAGGCGATGGGCTTCCGCCCGGACGACGTCATGGCCCCGCTGCTGCCCTTCTCGCACCAGTACGGGCTCTCGGTGATCCTGCTGTGGTGGCTGTCCCGGTGCACCCTGCTGGTCACCCCCTACCAGCGGCTGGACGCGGCCGTCGGGCAGGCCGCGGCGCACGGCGCCACCGTCGTCGACGCCGCGCCGTCCACCTACCACTCGCTGCTGGGCGTGCTGCGCCGCCGCCCCGAGGCGCGCGCCGCCCTCGGGCGCGTCCGCATCTGGGGCGTGGGCGGCGCCCCGCTGCCCGCCCCGCTGGCCGAGTCCTTCCACGCGGCACTGGGCCGTCCGCTCCTGGACGGCTACGGCCTGACCGAACTCGGCAATGTCGCGCTGGCGACGCCCGAGGTGCCGCACGGCTGCGGGCGTCCGCTGCCCGGTCTGCGGCTGCGGGTGACACGTCCCGACGGCACGGTCGCCGACCCCGGCGAACTCGGCGCCATCGAGGTGCGTTCCCCCGGACTGATGGCGGGTTACCTCCTGGAGGACGGCGCGCTCGCACCGGTCGACCGGGACGCCTGGTATCCGACGGCCGATCTCGGCAGCGTCGACAGCGACGGCATCGTCCGGGTCGTGGGCCGCCACCAGGCGGTCCACCGGCTGGGCTTCACGCTCTATCCCGAGAGCCTGGAGCGCCGCGCGGAAGCCTGCGGCCGGCCGGTCAAGGTGCTGGCCGTTCCCGACCAACGCCGGGGCAGCGCGCTGCACTTCGTCGTCGCGGACCCCGGCGGCGAGGCTCCGCTCACCTGGCGCCGGCGGCTCGCCCCGCACCTCGCGGAGTTCGAGCAACCCAACGCGGTCCATGTCCTCGACGACTTCCCGCTCACCCCGAACGGAAAGACCGACACCCGCGCCCTCCGCTCCCAGTTGGGCCTGGCGCCTGGTCCGCTCCCCGGTTCCGGAGGCTGAACGCCCGTCTGCCGCACGCCGTTTCACGTGAAACCACCGCTGGGCGGCCTCGCGTATCCGGCCTCGTCCCCGACGGCCTCCTGCCCGCCGACGTCGAACGCAACGTCACATCAAAGTCTGTGGGTCCTGCTGCGGGTCCTGCTGCGGGTGGCGCTGTGGCTGCTGCGCGGGCCGCTGTGCGTCGTGCCGCGGACGGCGCCTGCGCTGCCGCGTCGTACGGCTCCCTTCGCCACCACTGCCGCCCGGTGAGGCCGGAACCGCCGTGCTCCGCACTCCTCGCGGCGCACCCGACCGCTCCGCGCCCTCGTGCCGACGCGCATGCACGCAGGCATGTCAGGCGGTACCGGCGGTGGTGTGCGCACGGCGGCGGGCCGCCGGGATGACCGGGGAGGCCGGGGCGGCGCCGGTGCACGGCGCGGTGGACAGCGGCTGGGCGCCGGTGGTGCGGCGGGCGCGCGAGGTGGGGGAGGCGCCGTGCGCCTCGGCACGGATGCGCTGCTTGATGGTCGGCGGCAGCGCCGGCAGCGGGAACCTGCGGTGGACCGACCCGTCCTGGCCGTACCGGGGCGCGGTGCGCGCGGCGGGCACGAACGGCCCGGCGGTGTCCGTGGCGGGCGTCAACGGTCCTGGATCGTGGTCCGGTTCAGGGCCGTGCGCCGCCTCGGGGCGGGCCGTGGCCGGGGTCGCGCCGCCTGCGGTCCGCTCGGCGACCGCGGCCTCCCGACGGGCCGCGGACGCGGCGGCGGAGACCCCCAGTGACGCCAGCAGCCTGCCGAGCACCGCCAGGCATGCCGCCCAGAACTTCATGACCTTGGTCGCAGCCATGGTCCCTCGCTTTCGGTCGGGATCCCCGGAGGGATCCACGCGTTCCTTCTGTTGCGTTTTCTTATGATGAGTACGCAATGGGAGGATTCGCGGACCGACGCCCCTGGATCGGCGTTCTTCTGACGAACACCACCCGTCCGCAGTAGCCGCACCCGCAAAACCGCAGGCCGCAGGGGTGCGGAAGGCGGTGGGCGGCCCGTTGCGGGCCGGGTGGGACGGGCCCGGCGGATGCGCGCACCGGGATCCCGGGGTATGTCCGTACTCAGCAGGAGGGGCCGCGCGAGGCGCGTGACGTCGCGTCAGGCCGGGGCGGGAATCCCCGTCCGCGCCATCTCGGCCATGACCTGGACCGCGGCGGACTCAGGGGTGGTGGGCGGGAGGATCAGCAGGTCCCAGCGGCCGTGGCCGGCGGAGACCAGGCAGAGGGTGTCCGGGCCCGGGCGGTTGGTGGTGTGGCGCAGGCGGACGACGTGGCCGGCGACGAGGATCTGGCAGGGCAGCGCGGGCCAGCCGGCGCCGTTCACCGTGGCGTGGGTGATCCGCGGCCAGTCGAAGGGCAACGCGGTCAGGAGATCGGGGAGTTCGGCGAGCAGGTCGGTGGAGTGCGGCCACCACACCCCGTCGATCCGCCGGGTCACCTCGCTGTGCGGCGCGATGGCCAGCCGGGCGACCGGCGGCGGGGCGTGATGCCGCGAGGAGCGGGGGTGCGGGGAGCGGTCCTCGGGGGCGGTGGTCATACGGCGCTCCTGACGCGACGCGCGACGACCGCTGCGTCCGCGGTCGCCTGCGGGGCGGAGCCGGCGGCCGGGGTCACCGGTGCTCGTCCGGCTCCCGGGGAGGCGGCGGCGGGCCCGTCGGGTGCGTCTCCTGACGGTCGCCGTGCGCGTGCTTGTGCAGCCGCTCGTGGAGCGACTCCTTCATGTGCGCGTAGTGGTGCGGTGTGGGGCGTCCGGCCGTCTGGGCGTTGACCCGGGCCAGGAACAGCACTCCCACCGCCACCAGGGCCACGAGCACGATCAGGGACAGGATGGTCTGCATGGCGCTCACCCGCATACTCCCGGGTGCCCCGTGAACCGACACCGCGGGCGCTCTCGGAAACTCTTCGCTTTCCGGTGGTTTTTCCACCGTACTCCGAGCGCGGGGGACGTTTCGCTCCGAAGCCGGCCGCTACCGACGGGGTGGCGTCCGCACGCCTTCTGCACGGCTGCCGCCCTCCCGTCCGCGTGACCGGACGGATGCCGGGAGCGTGCCCGGGGCCCGCCCTCCGCGTGCTCGCGGCGGGTCCACGGGCCGGCCCTTGGGGGCGGCGGGGCGGGGCCCGGTGTGCCCCGCCCCCGCCGCCCCGAGGAGCCCGTGCGTCAGACGTTGACGCCGTAGTCCGCGGCGATGCCCGCCAGGCCGGAGGCGTATCCCTGGCCCACGGCGCGGAACTTCCACTCGGCGTTGTGCCGGTAGAGCTCGCCGAAGACCATCGCGGTCTCGGTCGAGGCGTCCTCGGTCAGGTCGTAGCGGGCGAGCTCGGCGCCGCCCGCCTGGTTGACGACGCGGATGTAGGCGTTGCGCACCTGGCCGAAGTTCTGGCCGCGGCCGGCCGCGTCGTGGAGGGAGACCGGGAAGACGATCCTGGTGATCTCGGCCGGCACGCTGGTCAGCGCGACGTCGACGGTCTCGTCGTCGCCCTCGCCCTCGCCGGTCAGGTTGTCGCCGGTGTGCTGCACCGAGCCGTCGGGGCTGGTGAGGTTGTTGTAGAAGACGAAATGGAGGTCGGAGGCGACCTTGCCGGTGTCGGTGCACAGCAGTGCGCTGGCGTCGAGGTCGTAGTCGGCGCCGGTGGTCGTGCGCACGTCCCAGCCCAGGCCGACCGAGACCGCGGTCAGGCCGGGCGCCTCCTTCGACAGCGAGACGTTGCCGCCCTTGGCCAGCGAGACTCCCATGCTTCCCTCCAGATGTGGCCGGTGCCGTTGTGCCGTGGCGGGCTCCCGGCGGTGAACTAGGACCTGCCGGAAAAACTACAGCAGTGTAGAAGTAAACGGCGGAGGGCGGCGCCCGCGGGTGCGAACGGGAAAAGGCCCGGCCGGCGCGGTGGCCGCCGCCGTAAAATGCCCCGGCGTCCCAGCCCGCGGGACGCCGGCACGACGGGAGGCGACGACATGGGCACCACCCCCTTCGGCGAGGCTCTCGGCGGCAACGGGCGGGAGCGCGCCCGACGCGGTCAGGGCGAGTTGGAGGCCCAGGTGCTGACCGCACTGCACCACGCGCCGGGGCCGGCCACCGCCGCCTGGGTCCAGCAGCGGCTCGGCGGCGACCTCGCCTACACCACCGTGATGACGATCCTGTCCCGGCTGCACACCAAGGGCGCGGTCACCCGCGAGCGGCGTGGCCGGGCCTACGCCTGGACCCCCGCGGCCGACGAGGCCGGGCTCGCCGCGCTGCGGATGCGCCGCGTCCTGGACGGCGAACCGGACCGGGACGCCGTGCTGACCAGCTTCGTCTCCGCGCTCTCGGCGCACGACGAGGACGTGCTGCGCAGCCTGTTGGCCCGCGCCGAGGACGACGGCGGAGCCCCCGACCGCGGCCCCGGCACGGGCCGTGCGGACGCCTCGGACGAAGCACGCGGGGGGTGAGGAGGTGGGCGTCTTCGTCTTCCTGCCGCTGGTCCTGCCGCTCACCGCCCTGCCGATCGCCCGGCTCGCGGAGCAGCACCTCCACCCCCGGGTCACCACCCGGCTGCTGACCCTGCTGGCCGCCGTCCTCGGCCTGTGCAGCACGCTCTGCCTGGCCCTGCTGGTGGTCGTCGGCACCGCCCAACTCCCCGGCAACCCGCTGCCGGACGGCTGGTCGGACCCGGAGGTGCGGGCCGCCGTGCCGTACGCCGAGGTGGCCGGCGTCGCGGCGATCTTCGCGCTGACCGGTGCGCTCACCGTGTGCGGCGGCACGCTGCGCCGGGACCACCGCATCCGGGAGCGGGCGCACCGCGCGCTGGACGTCCTGCCGGCCGGCACCGACCCCGCGGTGCTGCCGGACGACGCCCCCTACGCCTATGCCGTGCCCGGTACGCCCGCGCTGCCGGGGCGGCCGGCCCGGCCCGGCCGGATCGCGGTCTCCCAGGGCATGCTGCACAGCCTGGACGACGACGAGCGGCAGGCCCTCTTCGCCCACGAGCGGGCGCATCTGAGCTGCCGTCACCACCGTTATCTGCTCGTCGTCCGGCTGGCCGGATGCGCCAACCCGCTGCTGCTGCCGCTGCGTTCCGCGGTCGCCTTCAGCGCCGAGCGCTGGGCGGACGAGGAGGCGGCGCGGGCGGTCGGCGACCGCCGGCTGACCGCCCGGGCGGTGGGGAAGGCGGCGCTGCTCTCGCGGCCCGCGCCGCATCCGCAGCTCGCGCAGTTCGCGGCGCCCGAACCGGGGCCGGTGCCAAGGCGGGTGGCGGCGCTGCTCGGGCCGGTGCCGTCGGCGCGCACCTGGCCGCCGGCGCTGACCCCGGCGGGACTGGCCGCACTGGTCGCGGCGGCGGGCACCGCGGCCTCCGCGCTCTCCGCGCTGAACGCCGCGGTAGCTCTGTTCCTCGTTCTGAAGGCGGCAACGCCGTGGTGAGTGCACACTGATGCCGGACTCTCCAGGGCGCCACGCCACGGACACCCCTATGTGATCCGTAGCACACCAGTCGACTTCTACAGCGCTGTAAAAGTTGCCGGTAGGGTTGCGCCAGACATGCGCAACGGGCGCTGCCGGAGGGGGAGATGGCGACGAGGTGCGGACCCCTGACCTGGGACAGCCCGCCTCCAGAGGCGGAGGTGCGATGGGTCTATCAGCCGGTCGAGGTCCAATACCCCGGAGATGCCTGGGAGTTGGGCCGGATCAGCGCATGGTGGACGGACGACGCGGGCGAGACATGGTGCCTGCTGCGCACCGTGCCCGGCGGCAGCAGTCCCCAGTGGCTCCGCTACGACCCCGAATCCGTCCGGCTGTTGCCCACCGAGGGCATCTGAACCACCGGTGCGGGCCGCCGCCCCGCGGCCCGCTGCCGGCCCCGGCCGCCGGTGGCGTGCCCTCCCCCGCTTCCGCATACCCCTCCACCCAGCAAGACCAGTTCCAGAAGGACCATCGGCGTGCATGACAGGCAGACGCACAAGCAGGCGGCCCGGCGGGGCAACGGAAGCGGTCGGGCCGCGGCGTCGGAAGACGGCCGCGCCGGGCGACGGCGGTCGGACTCCGGGCGACGGGCCGGCAGTTCCCGCAAGGCCGAGAAGACCAAGATGACCCGGCGCGGCCGGATCGTGGCCTGGACGGGCGGGGTGCTCGGCGTCGTGCTGCTCGGTACGGCCGGCGCCGGTGTCTGGGTGTACCAGCACCTGAACGGCAACATCCACGGCGCGGACGTGGGCAGCGCGCTCGGCGGGGACCGGCCGGTCAACCTCAGCCCCGGCTCCAAGAACATCCTGGTCGTCGGCTCCGACAGCCGCGCCGGCAGTGGTGACAAGTACGGCAAGGGCCTGACCACCATGCAGTCGGACACGCTCATGGTGCTGCACATCGCGGCCAACCACGAGTGGGCCACCGCGGTGTCGTTCCCGCGCGACTCCTGGGTGCGGATCCCGGAGTGCGACAAGGGCAACGGCGAGAAGTCCGCACCGCACCACTTCAAGATCAACGAGGCGTACACCCTCGGCGGGCTCAGCGGCGACGTCGCCAAGGCCGCGGCCTGCAGCATCAAGACCGTCGAGAAGAACACCGGCCTGCGCATAGACCACTTCGTCTCGGTCGACTTCCAGGGCTTCAAGGGCATGGTCAACGCGCTGGGCGGCATAGAGATCTGCCCCAAGCAGGCCATCCACGACAAGAAGGCCCACCTCGACCTGGAGGCCGGCTGCCAGACCATCAAGGACGAGAAGGCGCTCGGCTACGTCCGCACCCGCTACAGCGTCGGCGACGGCTCCGACCTCGGCCGGATCGGCCGCCAGCAGGAGTTCATGAAGGCGCTGGGCAAGAAGGCGCAGGAGCAGCTGACCAGCCCCGGCTCGCTCTACGACTTCCTCGACTCGGCGACCAAGTCCCTGACCACCGACACGGACCTGGACAGCATCAACGCGCTCACCGGCCTCGCCTCGACGGTCAAGGACATCCCCTCCGACCGCCTCACCTTCCTCACCATCCCGACCTACCCGCGTGAGGCGGACGTCCCCACCGACAAGGCCAATGTGGTCTGGCAGTACCCGCAGGCCGGCGAGCTGTTCGGCGACCTCGCCCACGACCGGGAGGTCGGTGCCGAGGGCAAGAAGAAGTTCGCGGAGGCCGCCAAGAACCCGATCACCGCCCGCTCGGTCCGGGTGCGGGTGCTCAACGGCACCGCCAAGACCGGCCTCGCCGGGGTGGGCGCCCAGAAGCTGCGCCAGCTCGGCTTCACCGTCGTCTTCACCGACAACGGCGCGACCACCGACAAGACCGCCATCACCTACCCGCCCGGCCTCAAGGACCAGGCCGACGTGCTCGCCGCCCGGCTGCCGGGCGTCAAGGCGACGGAGTCGGCGCAGGCGGCGCCGGGAGCGGTGACGCTGACGGTCGGACCGGACCTCTCCGACATCGAGAGCTGACGCACCCCGCCCGGGCGGACCCCTCGCCGTCCGCCCGGGCACCCGGTGCGCGTCCCCGTCAGGCGTGCAGCCGCTCGACGGGGCGGGCGGTGTGCACCTCGATGTCGTGCGCGGCGCGGCTCAGCAACTGATGGCTGAGGTCCGACAGCGCCCGCGCCACCGACAACTCGTCCCCGATCGCGGGGACGTTCTCGTCCGCCGGATTGCATCTGGCGGTTCCCTCGCCGATGATCTGGCCGCCCTCCTTGCCGCGCAGCCGGGCCTCGGCCCGGACCTCGCTGCCGGTCTCGACGATGCTGATCTCGGCGTTCCACGACTTCGTACGCTCGCCCGTGCCGGTCACCGGAAGCCTCCTCCCTACCGCAGGGGAACAGTCCCGACCACTTCAGCGTCGCACCGGCGCCCGGGGGCCGCACGCGGAGGCTCTCCCCCACCCCGATCCGGGGGATAGCCCCATGGCCGGGCGGGCGGCGGAATCCCTAGAGTCGCTGGCGCAGGGCCCGAAAGGGGGCGGCCGGCAGGCCGCCGGTGCGGGCTCGGAGCAGGGCGACGGGCACCGCCCGAAGCCATGAACGGAACGGATTCCGGGGGGATTTCATGCGCAGGAGCGTCCGCTTCACCGGTGCCGCGGCACTGGCCGGGGCCGGGGTACTGGCCCTCGGCGCGTGCGGGCTGGTGGTCGGCGAGACCTTCTCCGACGACGCCACGGTGTCGCAGAAGATCACGTCGGTACGGGTGGACACCGCCGACGGCGGCGTGACGGTGCACGGCGGCAAGGGCGGCGGCACGACCGGTGTGCACCGCAGGGTCACCTACCACGGCGACCGGCCCGAGGGGCCCACGCACAAGGTCGAGGGCGGCACCCTGGTGCTCGGCGGCTGCGGCAACGGCTGCTCGGTGGAGTACACCGTCGACCTGCCCGGCATCGTCCCGGTGACCGGCGGGACCTCCAACGGCGCGCTGAGCCTGTCCAAGGTCGCCTCGGTGCAGGTCACCACCAGCAACGGGGGGATCGAGCTGGACGGGGTGTCGGGCGCGGTGGACGTGCGGACCAGCAACGGCGCGATCACCGGCACGGGCCTGGCGGGCCGGGGCGTCACCGCCCGCACCACCAACGGCGGGATCGAGCTCACCACGACCACCCCGCAGAACGTCCGGGCGCAGACGTCGAACGGCGCGCTCACGGTCACCGTGCCGGACACCGGCTACCGGGTGTCCGCCGAGACCAGCAGCGGCGCCAAGCGGATCGGCGTCCACGACGACCCGGCGGGGCGGTACCGCCTCGATCTGTCCACCAGCAGCGGGGAGATCACCGCGCGGACGGCGGGCGGCTGAGCCCGCCGGACGAGGGCGGTGATTCCCGTGGAACACCTCCCTCGCCGCGCCGTCAGTCGTCGCCCTCCAGCTCGCCCTCGGTCTCCAGGAAGGCGTCCCGCAGCGCCGCCAGCGTCTCCGCGTCCGGCTTCTCCCACATACCGCGGGACTCCGCCTCCAGCAGCCGCTCGGCGATCCCGTGCAGCGCCCAGGGGTTGGCCTCCTGGAGGAACGCGCGGTTCTCCGGGTCGAGCACATAGGTCTGGGCGAGCTTGTCGTACATCCAGTCGGCGACCACGCCGGTGGTGGCGTCGTAGCCGAACAAGTAGTCCACGGTGGCGGCGAGTTCGAAGGCGCCCTTGTAACCGTGGCGGCGCATCGCCTCGATCCAGCGGGGGTTGACGACCCGGGCGCGGAAGACGCGGGAGGTCTCCTCCACCAGCGTCCGGGTGCGGACCGTCTCGGGGCGGGTCGAGTCGCCGATGTACGCCTCGGGGGCCTTGCCCTTGAGCGCCTTGACGGTGGCGACCATGCCGCCGTGGTACTGGAAGTAGTCGTCGGAGTCGGCGATGTCGTGCTCGCGGGTGTCGGTGTTCTTGGCGGCCACCGCGATGCGCTTGTAGGCGGTCTCCATCTCCTCCCGGGCCGGGCGGCCCTCCAGCCCGCGCCCGTAGGCGTAGCCGCCCCAGACGGTGTAGACCTCGGCGAGGTCGGCGTCGGTGCGCCAGTCGCGGGAGTCGATGAGCTGGAGCAGGCCCGCACCGTAGGTGCCGGGGCGGGAGCCGAAGATGCGGGTGGTGGCGCGGCGCTCGTCGCCGTGCGCCGCGAGGTCCGCCTGGGCGTGGGCCCGGACGAAGTTGCCCTCGGCGGGCTCGTCGAGGCCGGCGACGAGCCGCACCGCATCGTCGAGCAGGCCGATGACGTGCGGGAACGCGTCGCGGAAGAAGCCGCTGATGCGGAGGGTGACGTCGATGCGCGGGCGGCCCAGCTCGTCGAGCCCGATGGCCTCCAGGCCGTTGACCCGGCGCGAGGCGTCGTCCCACACGGGGCGGACCCCGAGCAGCGCCAGCGCTTCTGCGACATCGTCGCCGGAGGTGCGCATCGCGCTGGTGCCCCACAGGGACAGGCCCACCGACTGCGGCCAGTCGCCGTTGTCCTCGCGGTAGCGGCTCAGCAGCGAGTCGGCGAGCGCCTGCCCGGTCTCCCAGGCGAGCCGCGAGGGGACGGCCTTGGGGTCGACGGAGTAGAAGTTGCGGCCGGTCGGCAGGACGTTGACCAGACCGCGCAGCGGCGAGCCGGACGGGCCGGCCGGGACGAAGCCGCCGTTCAACGCGTGGACCGCGTGGTCGATTTCGGCGGTGGTGGCGGCCAGTCGCGGGACGACCTGCCGGGCGGCGAAGTCGAGGATCGCGGCGACCGCTTCCGGGTGCCCCTCGGCGACCCGGGAGACCGCGGCCGGGTCCCAGTCGGCGTCCTCCATGGCCTGGACGAGGCCGCGGGCGACGGCCTCGGCCTCGTCGGCGGCGGTGCGGGTGGCGGCCGACTCGTCCAGGCCGAGCGCCTCCCGCAGACCGGGCAGCGCGGAGGTGCCGCCCCAGATCTGCCGGGCGCGCAGGATGGCCAGGACGAGGTTGACCCGGGCCTCACCGGCCGGGGCGGCGCCCAGCACATGCAGGCCGTCGCGGATCTGCGCGTCCTTGACCTCGCAGAGCCAGCCGTCGACGTGCAGCAGGAAGTCGTCGAAGCCGTCGTCGTCGGGACGCTCCTCCAGGCCCAGGTCGTGGTCGAGCTTGGCGGCCTGGATCAGGGTCCAGATCTGCGCGCGGATGGCGGGCAGCTTGGCCGGGTCCATCGAGGAGATCGCGGCGTACTCGTCGAGCAGCTGCTCAAGGCGGGCGATGTCGCCGTAGGAGTCGGCGCGGGCCATCGGCGGGACGAGGTGGTCGACGAGGGTGGCGTGCACCCGGCGCTTGGCCTGGGTGCCCTCGCCCGGGTCGTTGACCAGGAACGGGTAGATCAGCGGCAGGTCCCCCAGGGCCGCGTCCGGGCCGCAGGCGGCGGACAGGCCGGCGTTCTTGCCGGGCAGCCACTCCAGATTGCCGTGCTTGCCGAGGTGGACCATGGCGTCGGCGCCGAAACCGCCGTCGGCGGCGGGCGCGGCGATCCAGCGATAGGCCGCCAAGTAGTGGTGGGAGGGCGGCAGATCGGGGTCGTGGTAGATCGCGATCGGGTTCTCGCCGAAGCCGCGCGGCGGCTGGATGAGGATCAGCAGGTTGCCGCGGCGCAGGGCGGCCAGCACGATGTCGCCCTCGGGGTTCGTGCTGCGGTCGACGAACATCTCGCCGGGCGGCGGGCCCCAGTGCTCCTCCACGGACTCCCGCAGCTCCTGCGGCAGCGTGGCGTACCAGCGGCGGTAGTCGGCGGCCGGGATGCGGACCGGGTTGCGGGCCAACTGCTCCTCGGTCAGCCACTCCTGGTCATGGCCGCCGGCCTCGATGAGGGCGTAGATCAGCTCGTCGCCGTCGCCGGACGCGAGGCCCGGCACCGGCTCGCTGCCGAAGTCGTAGCCCTCGGCCTTCAGGCGGCGCAGCAGTTCGACGGCGCTCGCCGGGGTGTCCAGGCCGACCGCGTTGCCGATCCGGGAGTGCTTGGTGGGGTAGGCCGACAGCACCAGCGCCAGCCGCTTCTCGGCGGCCGGGATGTGCCGCAGCCGGGCGTGCCGGACCGCGATCCCGGCGACCCGCGCGGCCCGTTCGGCGTCCGCGACGTACACCGGGAGGCCGTCCTCGTCGACCTCCTTGAAGGAGAACGGCACGGTGATCAGCCGCCCGTCGAACTCGGGCACCGCGATCTGCGAGGCGGCGTCCAGCGGGGAGAGCCCCTCGTCGTTCGCCTCCCAGGAGGCCCGCGACCCGGTCAGGCACAGGGCCTGGAGGATCGGCACGTCCAGGGCGGCCAGCGCGCCGGCGTCCCAGGACTCGTCGTCGCCGCCCGCGGAAGCCTCGGCCGGCTTGGTGCCGCCGGCGGCCAGGACGGTGGTGACGACGGCGTCGACCGCGCGCAGTTCCTCGACCAGCTCCGGCTCGGGGGCGCGCAGCGAGGCGACGTAGAGCGGCAGCGGACGGCCGCCGGCGCGCTCGATCTGGTCGCACAGGTCGTGCACGAAGGCGGTGTTGCCGCTCATGTGGTGGGCGCGGTAGTAGAGCACGGCCACCGTCGGACCGGTCGCCTTTGACGCCGGCCGCTCCAGCGGGCCCCAGGACGGGGCGGTCGCGGGCGGCTCGAAGCCGTGGCCGGTGAGCAGGACGGTGTCGCTGAGGAAGCAGGCCAGCTGGGAGAGGTTGGCCGGGCCGCCGTGCGCGAGGTAGGCGTGCGCCTCGGCCGCGATCCCGACGGGGACCGTGGAGGCCTCCATGAGCTGGGCGTCGGGGGCCTGTTCGCCGGTGAGCACCACGACCGGGCGGGGCTGGTCCGCGGCCAGCAGCACGTCCAGGCCGTCCTGCCAGGCCCGCAGGCCGCCGAGCAGGCGGACGACGACGAGGTCGGCGCCCTCCAGGAGACCGGGGAGTTCGGCGACGTCGAGGCGGGCGGGGTTGGCGAGCCGGTACGGCACGGGGCCCGCGGCCGCGCGAGCGCTGAGCAGGTCGGTGTCCGAGGTCGACAACAGCAGGATCACGGCGCAGCCCTTCCTCGGGGTGTCCACGCCCCGGGTGGTCGTATGGACGGCGGGAGTTCCTGGCTCACCCGGCCGTGGCCGGGTTCACAGTGGCGGGACCGCGCCGGATTCTCACCGGGCTTCCTCCCTGGCGCCGTCGCTGGCGTCCGGCGGGTCAGCCGACCCGCCGACCTGCATAGTAAGGGCTGCGGGCACGCTGCGGGAGCGGGCGTCGGGAACCCGTCCCGCACGCCCCCTCGCCCCGGTTCCGGGTCCGGTGGCGTAGGTATGCTCGCCGCCATGCCGCCCTCCCCCTCTTCACGCCCCGACCGGGCCGGACCGCCGGTGCGGGATCGCGGTGACGCCTGCCCGGGAGCGCTGCGGCTGCACTCCGCCGCCGACGGCAGCCTCGCCCGAATACGGCTGCCCGCAGGGGACTTGACGTCTCATCAGGCCGACGCGCTGGCGGACGCCGCGGAGCGTCTGGGCGACGGCCACCTCTCGCTCACCTCCCGCGGCAACGTCGAACTCCGCGGTCTGCCCGACGACTGCGGCGGCCCCCTCGCCGACCTCCTCGCCGACGCCGGGCTGCTGCCGTCCGTACGCCATGAGCGGATCCGCAACATCCTGGCCTCGCCGCTGGCCGGGCTGGACCGGCACACCCCCTCCGACGTGCGGTTGTGGGCCCGGAGCCTGGACGCGCTGCTGTGCGCGAGCGAGCCGGCGACGGCGCTCTCGGGCCGTTTCCTCTTCGTCCTCGACGACGGGCGGGGCGATGTGGCGGGCCTCGGCGGCGATGTGACCTTGCTCGCAGAATCGGTCCGGCCGGCCGCGGCGGCCACCGCGTCCGCGCCGGGAGCGGCGTCCGGGCAGGGGGCGCTGCTCCGGGTCGGCGACGACCGGACGGCGCTGCGGATCGCGGCGGACGACGTCCCGCGGGCGGCGCTGACCGCCGCCGAGACCTTCCTGGCCGCCGCCACGGCGAGCGGCAGCGGCGCCTGGCGGGTCCGCGAACTCCCCGCCGCACGGCCGCTGACCGCCCAGGACGTCCACGGTGCGCTGCGGTCCGCGGGGATCTCCGCGGAGTACGCCGGGGCGCCCGGCCCGCGGCCGGCGGCGCCGTACCCGGACCCCACCGCGCCCGGCCCGGTCGAGGGTCCGGACGGCCGCCGCGCCCTCGTGGTCCTGGCGCCGCTCGGCCGGCTGACGGTGGCCCAGTGGCGGCTGCTGGCCGAGGTCGCCGCCGCGGACGGCTCCGGCGCGCTGCGCCTCACGCCCTGGCGCGGCATCGTCCTCCCCGGCCTGCCGGCCGCCGCGGCGGCCCGACGGCTGTCCGACCTCGCCGCCGCCGGGCTGGTCACCGACCCGGCCTCCCCGTGGCGCGGGGTCACCGCCTGCACCGGTCTTCCCGGCTGCGCCAAGTCCCTGACGGACGTGCGGAGCGATGCCGCGGCCGCCCTCGCCGAGGGCCTGACCGTCCCGGCGGACGGCCCCGGCCTGCCCGGTGGACTGCCCGTGCACTGGTCGGGCTGCGCTCGGCGTTGCGGTCATCCGCACGGTGCCTGGGTCGATGTCCTGGCCACGTCCGACGGGTACCGCACCACCGCGGTACGCCCCAACACCCTTGCCCCGCCGCCGGTTTCACGTGAAACCTCGCGGCCGGGCACCGTTTCACGTGAAACACCACCGCGGGATCCGGTGTCCCGCACCACGGCCGAACCGGCCCCGGTGCCACGGGAAACCGCGTCCCCCTCCGGTACGCCCCACCCCTCTTCCACCCCGCACTCCACGACCCCGAGGCCCCAGTGACCGCGTTCGACTACGAAAAGGACGGGGCGGCCATCTACCGCCAGTCCTTCGCCACCATCCGCGCCGAGGCGGACCTGTCCGGACTGCCCGCCGACGCCAGCCGGGTGGCGGTCCGGATGATCCACGCCTGCGGCATGGTCGATCTGGTCCGCGATCTGGCCTTCACGCCGGGCGTCGTGGCCCGTGCCCGGGCCGCGCTGCGCGCCGGTGCGCCGATCCTGTGCGACGCCACCATGGTGGCCAGCGGCGTGACCCGCAGGCGGCTGCCCGCGGACAACGAGGTGCTGTGCACCCTCGGCGATCCGTCCGTTCCGGAGCTGGCCGCCGCGATGGGCACCACGCGCAGCGCCGCCGCCCTCGAACTGTGGCGGGACCGGATGGAGGGCGCCGTGGTCGCCTTCGGCAACGCCCCCACCGCCCTCTTCCGGTTCCTCGAAATGATCGAGGAAGGGGCACCGCGCCCCGCCGCCGTCCTCGGCATCCCGGTCGGCTTCATCGGCGCGGCCGAGTCCAAGGACGCACTGATCGACCATCCGTCGCAGCTGGAGCACATCGTGGTGCGCGGGCGGCGCGGCGGCAGCGCCATGGCCGCGGCGGCGCTCAACGCCCTGGCGAGCGAGGAAGAGTGAGCGTGAGCGAGCAGCAGGCCAGCAGCGGTACCCCGGACCAGTCGGCCGCGGTGTCCCCGCGGCGGTCCACCGGGCGCCTCTACGGCGTGGGCCTCGGCCCCGGCGACCCGTCCCTGATGACCCTGCGGGCGGTGGAGGTGATCGCCGAGGCCGATGTGGTGGCGTACCACAGCGCCCGGCACGGACGCTCCATCGCGCGCTCCATCGCCGCGCGGCACATCCGCCCGGACCACGTCGAGGAGGCCCTGGTCTACCCGGTCACCACCGAGTCGACCGACCATCCCGGCGGCTACCGCGGCGCGCTGGACGACTTCTACGAGGAGGCGGCGGAACGGCTCGCGGCCCATCTCGACGCCGGCCGCACCGTGGCGGTGATATCCGAGGGCGACCCGCTCTTCTACGGCTCGTACCAGCACATGCACAAGCGGCTGGCGCACCGCTACCCGACCGAGGTGGTGCCCGGCGTCACCTCCATCAACGCCGCCGCGGCCCGGCTGGGCACCCCGCTCACCGAGGCCGACGAGGTGCTGACCGTCCTCCCCGGCACGCTGTCCGAGGAAGAGCTGACCGCCCGTCTGAGCGCCACCGATTCCGCGGTGGTGATGAAGCTGGGCCGCACCTTCCCCACCGTCCGCCGCGCCCTGGAGCGCTCCGGCCGGATGCCGGAGGCCCGCTACGTCGAGCGCGCCACGATGGCCGGGGAGCGCACCGGCGCGCTGTCCGACATCGACGCCGACACCGTCCCGTACTTCTCCGTCGCGGTCGTCCCCAGCCGCCTCGCCACCGCGGCCGAGGCGCCGGAGCCGGCCGCCGCGGACCGCGGTGAGGTGGTGGTGGTGGGCACCGGTCCGGCCGGGCCGCGCTGGCTCACCCCGGAGTCCCGCGGAGCCCTCGCCGCCGCCGACGACCTCGTCGGCTACACCACGTATCTGGACCGCGTCCCGGTGCGCCCGGGCCAGCGCCGGCACCCCTCGGACAACAAGGTCGAGTCCGAACGCGCCGAGTTCGCCCTGGACCTGGCCCGCCGCGGCCGCCGGGTGGCGGTGGTCTCCGGCGGCGACCCCGGGATCTTCGCGATGGCCACCGCGGTCCTCGAAGTGGCGTCGGAGGAGCCCTACCGCGCCATCCCGGTACGGGTCCTGCCCGGCGTCACGGCCGCCAACGCCGCCGCCGCCCGCGCCGGCGCCCCCCTGGGCCACGACTACGCGGTGATCTCGCTCTCCGACCGGCTCAAGCCCTGGGAGGTGATCGCCGAGCGGCTGCGCGCGGCGGCCTCCGCCGACCTGGCGCTGGCGCTCTACAACCCCGGCTCCCGCAGCCGCACCTGGCAGGTGGCCAAGGCCCGGGACGTCCTCCTGGAGCACCGTGCGCCGGACACCCCGGTGATGCTCGCCCGTGACATCGGCGGCCCCGAGGAGTCGCTGCGCACCGTCCCGCTCGCCGAACTCGATCCCACCGAGGTCGACATGCGCACGCTCCTGCTGGTCGGCTCGTCCCAGACCCGGCGGGTGCGGCGCGACGACGGCACCGAGGTGGTCTGGACGCCGCGGCGGTATCCGGAGCGCTGACCGCCCGCGGGGCGTCAGCGCAGGAGCGCCCGCACCCAGCCCAGCGCCGCGTCCGGCTCTTCGGCCACCGGCACGCCCTCCGGGACGGGCGGCCGCCGGACGACCACCACCGGCACCCCGGCCTCCCGGGCGGCCGCCAGCTTGGGGGCGGTCGCCGCGGCGCCGCTGTCCTTCGTCACCAGGACGTCGATGCGGTGGCGGCGCAGCAGCTCCCGTTCCCCGTCGAGGGTGAACGGGCCGCGGTCCAGGAGGGTGGTCATCCGGGGCGGGTGCGGGGCCTCGGGCGCGTCCACCGAGCGGACCAGGAACCACAGGTCGGTGAGGTGGGCGAAGTGGGCCAGGCCCATCCGGCCGGTGGTCAGGAAGACCCGGCCGCCGAGGGCGGGGAGGGCGGCGGCGGCCTCGGTCAGCGAGGGCACCGGGTGCCAGACGTCGCCGGGCTGCGCGACCCAGCCGGGGCGGCGGAGCGCCAGCAGGGGAACATGGGCGGTGGCGGCGGCCCGGGCCGCGTGGAAACTGATCGTGCCGGCGAAAGGATGGGTGGCGTCGATGAGCGCGTCCACCGCATGTTCCCGCAGCCAGCGGGCCAGGCCCTCGGGGCCGCCGAACCCGCCGATGCGCACCTCCCCGGCGGGCAGCCGCGGCGTCGCCACCCGGCCGGCCAGTGAGCTCGTCACCCGCACCCCCGGCTCCTCCGCCAGCGCCGCGGCCAGCCGGCGGGCCTCCGTGGTGCCGCCGAGGACCAGCACATGGCGGACGGAATCGTGGACGGGTGAAGACGGCATGAGCGGCGGGTTCCTCCGTGGGTGAAGCGCAACCGAAGGGTACGGGAGGGCGGAGCGCGCAGCTCGCGCACACCGGGCTGCGGCACGGGTGGACCACCGGGGCGTGTGCCACCGCGGCGAGCACCGCCGCGTACACCGCGCTGCTGAGCGGGGAGTTCCCGGACCCGGTCACGATCACGCTGCCGAAGGGGCAGACGCCGTCCTTCGCGCTCGCCGTGGAGGAACTGACCGCCGGGGCGGGCCCGGCCACCGCCATGGCCGGGGTGGTGAAGGACGCCGGGGACGATCCCGACGTGACGCACGGGGCGCTGGTGCGGGTCACGGTGCGGGCGCTGTCGGCCGGGAGCGGCGTGGTCTTCAAGGCGGGGCCCGGCGTGGGGACGGTCACCCGCCCGGGACTGCCGCTGGACGTCGGCGAACCCGCCGTCAATCCCGTACCGCGGCAGATGATCCGGGAGCATCTGGCACACGTCGCACAAGCGCACCGGGGAAGCGGCGCGACCGCGGACGTCGAGGTCACCGTCTCCGTCGACCACGGCGAGGAGATCGCGCGCAGCACCTGGAATCCGCGTCTGGGCATCCTCGGCGGACTGTCGATCCTGGGGACGACGGGGATCGTCGTGCCGTACTCCTGCTCGGCGTGGATCGACTCGATCCGGCGCGGGGTGGACGTGGCACGGGCAGCGGGCCGGCGGCACGTGGCCGGATGCACCGGTTCGACGTCGGAGAAGGTCGCCGTCGCCCTGCACCACCTGCCGGAGGACGCGCTGCTGGACATGGGGGACTTCGCGGGGGCGGTGCTCAAGTACATCCGCCGCCATCCCGTCGACCGGCTGACGATCTGCGGCGGCTTCGCCAAGCTCTCCAAGCTCGCGGTCGGGCATCTGGACCTGCACTCGGCGCGGTCCCAGGTGGACAAGGGCTTCCTGGCCGAACTGGCCCGGCGGGGCGGTGCCGACGAGGCGCTGGCGGAGGCGGTGGCCGGGGCCAACACCGGCCTCGGCGCACTCCAGTTGTGCACCGCGGCCGGCGTTCCGCTCGGCGATCTGGTGGCGGCCTCGGCCCGGGACGAGGCGCTGGCCGTACTGCGGGGCGCGCCGGTCGCCGTCGACGTCATCTGCATCGATCGGGCGGGGCTGGTCGTGGGCCGGGCCGAGCCGCGGGGGCCGGGAGCCTAGGAGCGGTCCGCGAGGCCGGCGCGCGACGTTTCACGTGAAACGCGCGCCGACCGGGATCCGGCCCCTCCGTGCGCCCCTTCGCCGCCTCTGCCGCCCCTCAGTCCCCGGTGCCGCAGGGCGCATGCGGGCGCTCCCGCTCCGACGAGTAGAGGTGGCTGTCGCGGAACTGCTCGGCCCCCAGCGTGCGGCCGACCATGATCACCGCAGTCCTGACCACACCGGCGTCCTTCACCTGGCCGGCGATGTCGCCGAGCGTGCCGCGCAGCACGAGTTCCTCGGGGCGGGAGGCCATCGCCACGACCGCGGCCGGGCAGTCCGCGCCGTAGTGCGGCAGGAGTTCGTCCACGATCCGGTCGACGTACATCGCCGCCAGGTGCAGCACCAGCAGTGCGCCGCTGCGTCCCAGGGTCGCCAGGTCCTCGCCGTCGGGCATGGGGGTGGCGCGCTGGGCGACGCGGGTGAGGATGACGGTCTGGCCGACGGTGGGCACGGTCAGTTCGCGCTTGAGGGCGGCCGCCGCCGCGGCGAACGCGGGCACGCCGGGCACGACCTCGTACGGCACTCCCGCCGCGTCCAGGCGGCGCATCTGCTCGGCCACCGCACTGAAGACGGACGGGTCGCCGGAGTGCAGCCGGGCGACGTCCTGGCCCTCCTCGTGGGCGCGGACCATCTCCGCCGTGATCGCGTCCAGGTCCAGCTGGGCGGTGTCGATCAGCCGGGCCCCGGGCGGGCATTCCGCGAGCAGTTCGCGCGGCACCAGGCTCCCCGCGTACAGGCACACCCCGCAGGAGGCGAGGGTGCGGGCGCCGCGCAGGGTGATCAGGTCGGCGGCGCCGGGGCCCGCGCCGATGAAGTGAACGGTCATGCTGTCGGTCTCCTGGGGAGGTTACGAGGGGTCGTGGGAACGGGCCGGCGCGGCAGCCTCCTGCGGTCCACGCTCAGCCGGCTTCACCACCGACCACTGGGTGACCGGCATCGCCTGCCGCCATCCCGTGAAACCGCCGACCGGCACCGCATGGGCGACCGCCAGCCGCACCAGTTCGCCGCCGTGGCGCCGGTACCACTCGGTGAGCAGCGCCTCGGACTCCAGCGTCACGGTGTTCGCGACGAGCCGGCCGCCCGGGGGCAGCGCCGCCCAGCAGGCGTCCAGCAGCCCCGGCACGGTCAGGCCGCCGCCGATGAACACCGCGTCCGGCGTCGGCAGTCCGGCCAGCGCGGCGGGCGCCGCCCCGTGCACCACGTGCAGGTCCGGTACGCCGAGCGCCCGTGCGTTGCGGCCGATCCGGGCCGCCCGTGCGGCGTCCCGCTCGACGCCGACCGCCCGGCAACTGCGGTGCGCCCGCAGCCATTCGACGGCGATGGAGCCGGAGCCGCCGCCGACGTCCCAGAGCAGCTCGCCGGGCGCGGGGGCCAGCGCGGCCAACGTGGCCGCCCGGATATGGCGCTTGGTCAGTTGTCCGTCGTGCTCGTAGGCGTCGTCGGGGAGTCCGGGCACGACCGGCAGCCGCGGGGCGTCCGGCTCCCGCGCGCAGTCCAGCGCGATCACATTGAGCGGATCGCCGGCGGGTGCGTCCCACCCCTGCGCGGTGCCCTCGACCAACCGCTCGTGTACGCCGCCGAGTTGCTCCCACACCCGTATCCGGGTCGGGCCGAAGCCCCGCGCCCGCAGCAGTTCCGCGACCTCACCGGGCGTTCCGGCCCCGGCCGACAGCACCAGCACCCGCCGCCCGTCGTGCAGCGCCCGCACCAGGTTCTCCGCCGGCCGCCCGACAAGGGTGACGACCTCGGTGTCCTCCACCGCCCAGCCCAGCCGCGCGCAGGCATACGCCACCGACGACGGATGCGGCACCACCCGCAGCGGCCGCCGCACCGCGGCGTCCTGCGCCATCACCTCGGCCAGCGTCCGCCCGATCCCGTAGAACATCGGGTCCCCGCTGGCCAGCACGCAGACCCGCCGCCCGGCGTACGCGGCGAGCAGACCCGGGACCGCGGGCCGCAGCGGCGAGGGCCACGGCACCCGCTCGCCCGCGCACTCCGCCGGCAGCAGCGCCAGCTGCCGCGCGCCGCCGATCACCACCTCGGCCGCGCCCAACTCCCGCCGCGCGACCGCCGACAGCCCCTCCCAGCCATCGGCCCCGATACCTACGACGAAGAGCGGAAGCGGGGGAGTCACGGCGGGGTACCTCGGGGCGCGAAGGGACGGGAGGGCGGAGCGGAGCCCTGCGGGGGCACGGGTGCCGAACTCTACTGACCGGCCGGGCGCCCCCGGATTCCGGGGAGGGCCACGCGCCCCGGCACGTCCCCGTGCGCCCACCCCGGCCCTCTTGCACACGATGTGCAATTACTTGCTATTACTGTCCCGGACGCGGAACGAGAGGCAGAAGGAGTGCGGTCCATGGGCTCGCCGGTGGTGCTGGGTATCGAGTCGTCCTGTGACGAGACGGGCGCCGGCCTGGTGCGCGACGGGCGGCTGCTCGGGCACGCCCTCGCGTCGAGCATGGACGAGCACGCGCGGTTCGGCGGGGTGGTGCCGGAGATCGCCGCCCGGGCGCATCTGCACGCGCTCACGCCCGTGGTGCACGGCGCGCTGGCCGAGGCGGGGCTGCGGGCGTCCGACATCGGGGCGGTGGCGGTGACCACCGGACCGGGACTCTCCGGTGCGCTCCAGGTGGGGCTGGCCGGAGCCAAGGGGCTCGCGTACGCACTGGACGTGCCGCTGTACGGCGTCCACCACCTGGCCGGGCACGTCGCCGCCGACTCCCTCGCCCACGGTCCGCTGCCCAACCCCTGCGTGGTGCTGATCGTCTCCGGCGGGCACACCTCGCTGCTGCTCGTGCGCGATCTGGCCCGCGACCCGATCGCGCATCTCGGCGACACCCTGGACGACGCCGCCGGGGAGTGCTTCGACAAGGTCGCCCGGGTCTTCGGGCTGCCGTACCCCGGTGGTCCGGCCATTGACCGGACAGCGCGCGAGGGGGATCCGCGCGCTGTCCTCTTTCCCCGCCCGCTCACCGCGGGTCCGCCCGAGAAGCGGTTCACGTTCTCCTTCTCGGGGCTGAAGACCGCGGCGGCGCGCTGGGCGGAGAGCCACCACGCCGCGGGCCGGTCGCTGCCGGTCGCCGACGGCGCGGCCGCGCTCCAGGAGGCGGTCGCCGATGTGCTGACCCGCAAGGCGGTCGCCGCGTGCACCGAGCACGGCGTGGGGACGCTGGTGGTGGTCGGCGGGGTGGCGGCCAACTCCCGGGTGCGGGCGCTGGCCGAGGAGCGCTGCGCCGCGGCGGGCATCACGCTGCGGGTACCGCCGCTGCGGCTGTGCACGGACAACGGCGCGATGATCGCGGCGGTCGGCGAGCTGCTCGTCCGGGCCGGCGCCGCACCCGCGCCCCTCGACGTGTCCATCGACCCGTCGGCGCCGCTGGAGTACGCGGCGCTGCACCCGGTGGCGGCGGGCCGCGCCCGGGCCGCCTGAGACCGGCCGGGCGGCGCTTCCCGGGAAGCCGTGCCCGGTTTCACGTGAAACCGGGCACGTCCCGTGGCGCGGCGGCCGTTCCCTTCGCAGGCCGGATCGTGCCGCTCCCCTCGCGCACCTTCGGGGCAACGCTCTGACCAGGCACGATAGACCGTTCGACGGTAATGACAACGGTCACCGATGCAGCCTTTGGATCTTTCGCCGAAGTGCGGTTTGCTTCGCAGCGAGGAGCACGGTTGGAGCCAAGAAGGAGCGCGCATGACCGAGCACGCCCACCACGAGCACAGCCACGCACACGGCCACACCCATGCGGTGTCCCCGGACGCCGACCGGCGCTGGCTGCGGGCCGCACTCATCCTGCTCACCGCGTACATGGCGGTCGAGGTCGCGATCGGTTTCCTGGCGCAGTCGCTGGCGCTGATCTCGGACGCGGCCCATATGCTCACCGACGCGGTCTCGATCGTGCTGGCACTGGTCGCCATGCGACTGGCCGCGAAGCCCGCACGGGGCGGCTACACCTACGGCCTCAAGCGCGCCGAGATCCTCTCCGCGCAGGCCAACGGCATCACCTTGCTGGTGCTCTCCGTCTGGCTGGCCTACGAGGCGGTCCAGCGGCTGATCTCACCGCCCGACGTCACCGGCGGCCTGGTCGTGATCACCGCATTGTCCGGTGTCGTGGTGAACCTGATCTGCACCTGGCTCCTGTCGAAGGCCAACCGCTCCAGCCTGAACGTCGAGGGGGCCTACCAGCACATCCTCACCGACCTGTTCGGCTTCGTCGCCACCGCGATCTCCGGTCTGGTCGTGCTGCTCACGGGCTTCGCCCGGGCCGACGCGATCGCCTCGCTCGTCGTCGTCGCGCTGATGCTGAAGGCCGGTGCGGGGCTGGTGCGGGAGTCCGGCCGGATCTTCATGGAAGCCGCCCCGGCCGGCATCGACCCGGACGCGCTGGGCGACCACCTCGTCGCCGCGGACCAGGTCGTGGAGGTGCACGACCTGCACATCTGGCAGATCACCTCCGGGCAGTCCGCACTCTCCGCGCACATCCTGGTCGCCCCGGGCGGCGACTGCCACAGGGTCCGCCGCAACCTCCAGGGGCTGCTGCACACCGAGTACGGCATCACCCATGCCACGCTCCAGGTCGACCACCTCGGCGAACAGTTCGAGGACGAGCTGCTGACCCTGGGCCCCGGGCCCGGCCCCGTCCAGCCCTCCGGCAGCCACTGCGACGACTCCCACGGACCGGTCCACCGCCCCGGACCGCACCGCCACTGATCCCGCCGCCCCGGGCCCGCCCGCACTCGGGTGGACCCGGCCCGGGCACGGCCCGCAGGCTGGACGGTGACCGCCCTGGCCTGCGCGCCGTTCGCCCCCGGTGTGGTCCGCGCGGTCCGGCGGAGGAAGGCCCGACGGTCCGGCTGAGCGGCGCTCCGGGCCCGCTCGGCGGCCCTCGATCCCCCCTCCGGTCGCGCACCGTGAGGTCACCCATTGGCACCGGCCCCGCTCGCGCCCGACCACCGCGCCGACTTGCCTGGAGGGGTGGCAGCAACCGCCGTTTCAGGAGGGACCGCGACGCGATGTCAGCGAGTGCACCCGCACGCGCCGACGGCCGGGTGACGGAGGCGCGCTGCCCGCCGGGACGGCCGCGCCGGGCCCGCTCACTGGCCGGCGGGGCGCTGCTGGTGATCGGAATGCTGCTGCTGCCGCTGAGCCTGGCCGCCGTCTGGGCCCGCTCCCAACTCACCGACACCGACCGCTATGTGGCCGCGGTCGCCCCGCTCGCCGGCAACCCCGCCGTCCAGGACGCCCTCGTCCACGACGTCACCGACGGCGTGATGCCCCACGTCCGCCTCGACGGCCTGCTCAAGGTCGTCCCGTCCGCCCAACGGCCCGCGCTGCGCCGGAAGTTCACCCGCGGCATCCGTGAGTTCGTCGACAAGCAGGTCCGGCAGGTCGTCACCGACCGCGCGTTTCCCGCGCTCTGGAGCGGGGTGCACCGCATCGCCCACCGGGCCTTGGACGGCACGCTGGCCTCCTCCGGCAACGGCCCCGTCACCCTCAACCTCGCGCCGGTCCTCGCCCGCGTCCGGCACCAGCTCTCCGGCAACGGGCTCGGCATCGACATCGTCCGCCACGTGCCCCCCACCGGCACCTCGATCGTGCTGCTCAAGCCGCCCGACGTGCCCCGCTTCCGAGCCGTCTTCCAGGACGCGCGCGCCGGTGCGCGGCTGCTGCCGCCGACCGCCGCGCTCTGCCTGCTGACCGGTCTGCTGCTGGCCCGACGCCGGCGCCGGGCGCTGATCTACACGGCGCTCGGCTGCGCGGTGGCCTGCGCCCTGCTGTCCGCGGCGCTGGCCCTGCTCCGCACCCGGCTCCTGGAGGCGCTGCCCGCCGCGGTCTCCCGCCCCGCCGCCGACGCCTACGCCGACGCCCTGACGGCCTCCCTGCGCACCGGTGTGTGGACGGCGATCGGCACGGCCGCCGCCGTCATCGTCCTCGCCACGGCCGGCCCGCTGACCACCCGCCTCCGCCGCACGGCGCCGCCGGAACCGCAGGCTCCTTCCCAGGGCGTCCTCAGATAGCCAGGACGGTCTTCCCCTGTGCCCGCCCGGTGCGGCTGGCCGCCAGGGCCTCCGGGGCTTCCGCCAGCGGGACTTCGAGGCCCACGAGGACCGTGAGCCGCCCCGCGTCGAGGTGCCCGGCGAGGATCTCCAGGAGTTGGGGGGAGGGGCGGTTGACGAAGTTGAAGCCGCGCAGATTGTGCTCGGTGAGCACATCGGCGTCGGCGGCACCGATCAGCGAGACCGCCACCCCGCCGTCCCGTACCGTCCGGGTCATCTCGACGAAGTCCTTGGCGTCGCTGGTCATGTCGATCAGCACGTCCACCCCGTCCGGGTGCGCCGCCAGGACCTGCTCGGCGACCGGGCCCGCGGTGTAGTCGACGGTCTCCGCGGCACCCAGCGTGCGCATCAGCTCCGCCTTGGCCGGGCGGGCGGTGGCGATGACCTCGGCGCCGCGGCCGGCCGCGATCTGGGTGGCGAAGGTGCCGACCCCGCCGGTCGCACCGACGATCAGCACCCGGCGGCCCTCGCCGACCCGGGTCTCCTCGACGAGGTTGTACGCGGTCATCCCGGCCGTCGGCACGGCGGCGGAGGTCGCATAGGTCACGCTGCGGGCGGCCAGCGCGATGTCGCCCTCCCGGGCCGCGGCGAATTCGGCGTACGAGCCGCCGCCCCGCTCGGGCCGCTGGAACTGGCCGAACACCGGGTCCCCCACGGTGAACCGCCGTACGCCGCTGCCCACCGCGACCACCTCCCCCGCCCCGTCCGATCCCAGGACCAAGGGGAAGGATGCCTGCACAGCAGGCCCGAACATGCCGTCGGCGAGCTTCCAGTCGATGGGGTTGAGACCGGCGGCGGCCAACCGCACCAGGACCTCACCGGGCCCCGGCTCGGGCTGAGGCAGCTCCATCAGCTGCGGGTCCTCACCGAAGGCGTTGACTGCTACGGCTCTCATGTGGCGTTCCCTTCCACCCTTCCGAGGAGCGGCCGGAGTGGATCGTAAGCACGCCGGGCAGGCCGGGCGCGGGAGGACGGGAGGCGGTGCCCGGGAAGCACTCGTACGGCCCCCGTCGCCGTTCCGATTCCCCACTCGATTGCCCGCATGACGGGAGCGGTGGCGGGGCGCGGGATTCAATGGCGCAATGATCCGGTTCGAGTCGGTCACCAAGCGCTACCCGGACGGGACCACCGCCGTCGACGACCTCTCCTTCGAGGTCGGCGAGGGCGAGTTGGTCACGCTGGTCGGGCCGTCCGGGTGCGGCAAGACGACGACCATGATGATGGTGAACCGGCTCATCGACCCCACCGCGGGCCGGATCTTCGTCGACGGCGCGGACGTCTCCGGTGTCGACCCGGTCCGGCTCCGCCGCCGCATCGGCTACGTCATCCAGCAGACCGGCCTCTTCCCGCACCGGACCGTCCTCGACAACACCGCGACCGTGCCGGTCCTGACCGGCTGGAAGAGGGCCAGGGCCCGGGAGCGGGCCGCCGAACTCCTGGACCTGGTCGGGCTGGACCCGGCCGTCTACGGCTCGCGCTATCCCGACCAGCTCTCCGGCGGCCAGCGCCAGCGGGTGGGGGTGGCCCGCGCCCTGGCGGCCGATCCGCCCGTGCTGCTGATGGACGAACCGTTCGGTGCCGTCGACCCGGTCGTCCGGGACCGCCTCCAGAAGGAGTTCCTGCGGCTCCAGGCCGAGATGCACAAGACGGTGCTGCTGGTCACCCATGACATCGAGGAGGCCATCCGGCTCGGCGACCGGATCGCGGTCTACGGCGCCGGCCGCATCGAGCAGTTCGACACCCCGGCGCAGGTGCTGGGTGCGCCCGCCACCTCGTATGTCGCCGAATTCGTGGGAGCCGACCGGGCGTTGAAGCAGCTTTCGGTGACCTCGATCGACCGTGCCGACCTCGAACGCCCGCCGTTCGCCCGGCTCGCCGAGCCGGCCGCGGAGGCGGTGGCCCGGCTACGGGCCGAAGGCGCCTGCTGGGCCGTGGTGCTGGACGCCGACGGGACACTGCACGGCTGGGTGGGCACCGAGCGTCTGGCGGGCGCGAGCGGAACCGTCGCGGACCACGCCCGCCGGATGGAGGCGTGGGTCCCGGTGGCCGGGACGCTCAAGGAGGCGTTCAGCGAGATGCTCAAGCACGACGCCGGATGGATCGCGGTCCTGGACGGCCCACGGCTGGTGGGCGTCCTGACCCCGACGACCCTGCACGAGGCGCTGCGCCGCACCATCGCCCCGGAAGAGCGGGACGTGTCGCAGGGACGGCCGGAGGTGGATTCGGTCCCGCCGGGGTGAGGTGAAGCGACCGGGCAGCGGCGGTGTTTCACGTGAAACACCGTGCTGGGCATGCCGTTTCACGTGAAACATCGCCTCGTATGACATCAGCGCTTCCTCAACAGCCCTTTCCGCATGAGGTAGTTGTGTGCCACATCGGCGGGCAGCCGGCGCCAGCTGTCGACCTGTTCGTTGAGCTGGGCCAGGTCCTCGGTGGTCAGCACCGTGTTGAGGCGGTTCAGCGCGGCGGCCGGGCGCGCGCCGCCGGCCCGGGCGCGGTTGACGACGGGGACGAGGTAGTCGGCGTTCTGGAGCTTCCGGTCGTCGGCGAGGACGACGAGTCCGAACTGGCCGAGGGTGGCGTCCGTGCTGGTGGTCAGCACCATCTGGTCCTGGCCGTTCTGTACGGCCTGCTTCGCCGGCGTGGTACCGACGCCCTTCGGGTCCACGGCGATGAGGTTGATGCCGTAGGTCTTCCGCAGCCCAGGGGCGCAGAACGGCCGCTGGACGCACTCGTCCCCCGCCGCCAGCCGCACCGGCAGTCCGGCCCGGCCCAGGTCGCTGAGGGTGCGGAGGTGGTGCTCGGCGGCGTAGTCGGCGCGTACCGCGAAGGCGTTCTGGTCGACGGCGCGGCCCGCGGGGAGCACGGTCAGGCCGCGGGGGGCGGCGAGCCGGCGCAGCGCGGCCATGGTGGCGGCCAGGTCGGGGGAGGCGACCGGGGCCGCCTTGGGGCCGTGTTTCTTGGCGTTGAGCCAGTCCGCGAAGGTGGCGGCGTATTCGGGGACGACATCGATCTGGCCGGCCTCCAGTGCCGGTTCGTACAGCTCGCGATTGCCGACGGTGAGCAGATGGGCGTGGTAGCCGGCCTGGCGGAGCAGCGCCGCGTACATCTGGGCGAGCAGCTCGCTCTCGGTGAAGCCGGCCGAGCCGATGGACAGTTCGCGGCTGTCGCCGGGTGCGGCGGTGATCGCCCCGCGGTGCTCCAGCGACGGCCCGCTGGAGCAGCAGGCCAGGCCGGCCAGCGCGGCCAGGACCGTCAACGCGGTCGACGCGCCGCGGATCGGGCGGCGCGGGACCGGCGTCGGACGGACCCTCCTCATGGCGTCCGCCCGCGCGCCCGCACCGGCGCATACCGCTGCACCAGCTCGAACACGGCCTCCATCAGCAGCGCGAACACCGCCACCACCACCGCGCCGGCCACCACCTGCGGGGTGCTGGCGAGATTGAAGCCGGCGGTGATGATGCGGCCGAGCCCGCCGCCGCCCACCAGCGCGGCCAGTGTGGCGGTGGCGACCAGCTGCACGGCGGCGATCCGCACACCGGTCAGCACCAGCGGCAGGGCGAGCGGCGCCTCCACCCGCCACACCAGCTGCGGCCCGGTCATCCCCATGCCCCGGGCGGCCCGGACCACGTCCTGGTCCACCTCGCGCATCCCGACGTAGGCGTTGGTCAGCAGCGGCGGAACGGCGAACAGCACCAGCGCGATGATCGTCGGCCACTGCCCGTGCCGCCCCAGCGGCGTCAGCAGGAGCAGGACGAGGACCGCGAAGGTCGGCACCGCGCGGCCGGCGTTGGCCAGGTTGATCGCGAGCGCACCGCCGCGGCCGAGGTGGCCCAGCGTCAGCGCGACCGGCAGCGCGATCAGGGCGCTGAGGGCGAGGCAGGCGAAGGTGAGGACGACGTGCTGGGCCAGCCGGTGCCAAATGCCGTTCTCGCCCGACCAGTTGGCGGCGGTGGTCAGCCAGGCCCACACGGCGGCGAGGGTGCTCATGCCTGCCGCCCGGAGGCGGTGGCCGGCTCGCGCCCCGACGCCGGCCGCGGGCTCCGGCCCGCCCGGCGCCAGGGCGTGAGCAGCCGTTCGGCACCGAGCAGCAGCAGGTCCAGGACGACCGCGATGAGCACGCAGAGGACGGAGGCGGTCAGCACCTGTGCCTTGAAGTAGGTGTTCATACCGGCGTAGATGAGGTTGCCCAGCCCGCCGTACCCGACGATCGCGCCGACCGTGGTCAGGGCGACCGCGGAGACCGTGGCGATCCGCAGTCCGGCCATCGCGGCGGGCACCGCCAGCGGCAGCTCCACCGTCAGCAGTTGCCGCAGCGGCCCGTACCCCATGCCACGGGCGGCCTCCCTGGCCTCGGCGGGGACGCCGTTCAGCCCCGCCAGGATGTTCCGGACGAGCAGGGTGAGGGAGTAGAGGGCGAGGCCGACCACGACGAGGGTGGCGGAGAGTCCGTAGACCGGCAGCAGCAGCGAGAACATCGCCAGCGACGGGATCGTGTAGAGCACGGTGGTGATGCCGAGCACCGGCCCGACCGTCCAGCGCCGGCGGCGGGCCAGCAGCGCCAGCGGGAGCGCGACCGCCAGCCCGAGCCCCACCGAAACCACCGTCAACTGCACGTGCTGGCCGACCGCGTCGAGCAGGACCTGACGGCGGGTGCTCAGGTAGTCGCCGCAGATCCAGTCGTTGCGGGCCAGGCAGTCGTCCGGCGGGGCGGTCACAGCAGCAGTCCACCGCGGGCGCGGCGGGGTGTCGCGCGGGGCGCGCCCGATCGGGCTGTCGTCGGCATCACACCACGCTTTCACACCATCTATACACATGGTGTGTACCTGGTCTGTATAGTCCCGGGAGTCCGTTCGACAGACGGTCGGCGCGGCGGAGCCTCAGCTCCGTCCGCGTCCGCTTCACCGTGCCCGGAAACCGGGTCGCGGACGCCCCGGACACCACGGGCGAGCACAGGGTTTCGCGCAGGACCGCCGAGAACTCCACAGCAGCCACCAACCCCAGCGAACGACTCCAGGAAGACCTCGCATGCCGAAGCAGATATCCGCGGCCCGCCGCTCGCCCATAGCCGGGCTGCTGACGGCCGCCTCCCTGGCACTGACCCTCAGCGGCTGCGCCTCGTACGACGTCACCGCGCCGGCCGACGCACGGGCCAACGCCTCGTCGGCCGACGTCAAGGCCGGCGACCCCAAGGCCGAGAACGCCGGCAGCGGCGACGCCGTCGACTGCGACAAGGCCAAGTGCGTGGCCCTGACCTTCGACGCGGGCCCGAGCGAGAACACCAACCGGCTGCTGGACATCCTCAAGGAGAACAAGGCCCACGCCACGTTCTTCATGCTCGGCAAGAACCACATCGCCGAGCGCCCCGCCGAGGTGAAGCGGATCGACGCCGAGGGCCACGAACTGGCCAACCACACCTGGTCCCACCAGATCCTCACCGAGATCAAGCCGGACGAGGCCAAGCGCGAGATCTCCCGCGTGCAGGACGAGGTCCGCAAGATCACCGGCAAGACGCCCGTGCTGATGCGTCCGCCGCAGGGCAGGACCGACGAAGAGGTCTCCAGGATCAGCAAGGAGCTCGGGGTGGCGCAGGTCCTGTGGAGCGTGACCGCGAAGGACTACCAGACCACCGACTCGGCCCTGATCACCAAGCGGGTGCTCGACCAGACCAAGCGCGACGGCATCATCCTGCTGCACGACATCTACAAGGGCACCGTCCCGGCCGTCCCCGGCATCCTCAAGGAGCTCAAGAAGCGCGGCTACACGGTCGTCACCGTGTCCCAGCTGATCGCGCCCGCGAAGCCGGAACCGGGGATGGTCTACCGGCCGTGAGCCGGGCCCGCGGAAGCGGGTCGGCGACCCGTTGGGGCGGGCCGCGCGGCCGGGACCGGAACGGCGTCCTCGCGCAGAGGGCGCAGCCGCACGAAAAAGAAGGGGCGCCGGATCATCCCGGCGCCCCTTCCGCGCGCTGCCGTCCTCGGCAGCGGTCACCTCACCCCTAGGGGTGCTCGGCCTCCACCCGGTTGTGGGACCGGTCGTCGGCCGGAACCTGTGCCTTGGACACGCCCCTCGCCTGGCCCGGCGCCGGCTTCTGCGGCTTGTTCGGCTCGGTGTCCTGCGGGAAGGTCAGCTGCTGGCTCTGCCACTCCAGGGCCGGTACGACCTCCTGCCGCCAGGTCCCGAACTGGTGGCTGCCGCGGGGCAGGATGATCGAGTCGACCCGCATCGGCGACTTCACCGCGTGGATGAAGTCCATGGTGGCGCCGTAGTCCGACTCGCCCTGGCGGCTGCTGGCCACCAGCGCGGAGACCTGCGGTGCGGGCAGGTTCTTCAGCCGCCACAGCAGGTCGTGCTCGCGCTGGCGCTGGGCACCTTCCGGGCCGGGACCGAAGAGGCTGCCGGTGGTGAGGTCGTCCTTGATCGCGTAGTCGCCGGAGAGCGAGACCGCCGAGGTGTACGCCTTCGGGTTGCGCATCGCCAGCTGGAGCGAGCAGGTGCCACCGGAGGAGTATCCGAACGCGCCCCAGGCGCTGGGGTCGTGCCCCACGCGGTAGGCCGACTTCATGGCGTCCGGCAGGTCCTTGGTGAAGAACGTCTCGGCCTGCGGGCCACCCGGCACGTCGACGCACTCGGTGTCGCGCGGCGGTGCGATGGTCGGCCGCACCATCACCAGCACGGTCGGCTGCATCTTGCCCTGCGCGATCAACCGGCCCGCGTTCTGCGGGATCTGGAGGTGCTGCGCGAGGTTCATGATCCCGCCCGGGTAGCCGCTGATGACGACCATGACGGGGAACCGCTGCCGGTGGAACTGCTGCTGGAAGTACTGCGGCGGCAGGTACACGAAGCCCGGGTTGATGGCCCGGGTGCGACGGCCGATGATCCGCACGGACTCGACCTTGCCCACCTTGCTGGCGGGCCCCTTCGGCAGCCCGGTCACCCGGTCGAGCCCCTGGGGGCCGGCGGGCTGGATCAGCCCGCCCTTGATGTCGCCGACCGTGGCGTACTGCCCGCCCCCCTGGCTCACCGCGGCCGGGGCCTGCTCGTTGTTGCCCAGCAACTCGTCCCAGTTGCCGTAGAACTCGAAGTTCGTGTTCACGGCGAGGGCGAGCGCGCACACGATCGACAGCTGGGTGACCACGATGGCCCCCAGCCTCCCCAGCACATGGCGCCAGCCGTTGCGCGACAGCCGGGGCCAGAGCCACACCGTCGCGGCGACACAGGCCACCGCCAGCACGATCACCGTGATTTCGAGCGACTGACTGGTCAGCCCCATGCGCCCACATCTCCCGTCACCCTCGAAAGGGTTCTTGCCTTCTCACCAGCCGCCCCCGAGGCACAACGGGCGGCTCAGGACAATGGTCACCGGAGAAGACGAGCGCATCCGCACATCGGATACCTGAGCGACCTACTTCTTACCGACCTCTTGCCTGGTCGTTTCCCCCACGTGATGTGCGCGGGCGGTGCCGGGAGACCCGTATCACCTGACGGGACTGAGCACATGTTTCACGTGAAACGAAGAATCGGTGAACCCCCGGCGGCAAGGCGCCCTCTTCCCCTCCGAAACACCCCCGGGGCCGAACGGCCTCCCGGCCCCCTCGACGTGAACTGGCCACTTTGACGCACCAGTTGACGCCTTCGCCGCACAGGCTCCCTCTCACCGCACACGACATCCCCGACAAATTCGTCATCCCTCATATTGGGCGCGCCATAGGCCACTTCTGCACCACGGATGAGGCCGAGACCTGCGGGTAAACGGTCAAGTAGTGCTGCACAAACGAGCAATCGGACTTTCCCTCAAAGATCGAGCATGCGCTTTCCGACACCGGGCACTCTCTTTCCGGGCCGACGACGCGCTGGCCGAAACCACATCCGCGCTCAACACCCCCGTATGGCGCACCATCCGGGGCGCGGGTTCCCGCGATCAAGCGGGTGTAGGCCGCTACCCTTACGTAACTGTCCTGGTCAGGGACATGTCCGCGCTTCACGGACATTCGCCGCACCCACCACACGCACGAGAGGTCAGCCAATGGGCATTCGGAGTCTGCTGCGCAACGCTTTCGGTCGCTCAAAGGCGGCCCGCGACGAATCCCGCACGGCTCGGAAGAACGCCGACAAGCCGGAATCGGCCACGATCCCGGAGGCCCGTGAGGAATCCACCCCGGCGCCGGCCGCGGCTCCGGAAGCCGAGGTCCCGGCCGCCCGTACGGCGCCCGCCGACCCGACGCCCGCGTCGACCCCGGCAGCGGCCTCACTCCCCGCCCAGAGCAGCCCAGTTGACCGTGCGCCGGAGCCCGCGGCGAAGACGGCGTCCGCCACGGCGGACGAGGCTCCCGTAGGCGCCGAACCGCCGACCGAAGCCGCGGTCACGACCGATGCGCCGGACCAGCAGCCGATCGCCGCCGAGGTACCGAAGCCGACGGCCGACACGTCCGCCCCCAAGAACGCGGACACCGACGACAACGCGGACGCCCCCAAGGACACGGACCAGGGCGCGGACCATGGCACGGAGACCGTCAAGGGCGCGGCAACGCACGAGCGCGCGCCCGAGGAAGCGGCCCTCTCCAAGGACCTCGACGAGCCGGCGGCCGCGGAGGCCAGCGGGCCCCAGCCGGGCGCCGAGACCGAGGCGCCCGCCCCCGCCGTCTCCGACTCCGCCGCCGACCTGGTCAGCCAGGCATTCGACAACCCGGCACCCGCCGCGGCGGCACCCGCGGAGGACGACTCCGAGCCGAAGCCGGCGGCCCAGCCGCAGAAGGAAGCAGCAACGGCGGAAGCAGCGGCGACAGCAGCGGCCGTGACGCCGGAGCAGACGGAGAAGACGGAGGAGCCGAAGAAGGCGGAGGAAGCGGCCCCGGCAGCCACCCCTGAGGCAGCCGACAAGGCAGCCGACGCGACCTCCCCCGACAAGGCAACCGACGCCTCCGCCCCCGAAGCAGCACCGACCGCCCCGGCCGCCGAGCCCGTCGCGCAGAAGCCCGTCGCGCAGGAGGCCGCCGAGCAGGAGCAGGAGCCCGTCGAGCAGGCCCCGGCCCCCGCCTCCGCCCACCCCGTCGCGGCCGCGGCCCCCGCGCTCCTCCCCCTGTACGAGGCGGCGCGCACCACGCTGGAGAAGCACCAGCTCACCACCCAGCGCGCCACCGTCTACCTGGTCCTCGACCGCTCCGGGTCGATGCGCAACTACTACAAGGACGGCACGGTCCAGCACCTCGCCGAGCAGGCCCTCGGCCTCTCCGCACACCTCGACGAGAAGGCCACCGTCCCGGTCATGTTCTTCTCCACCGACGTGGACGGCACCGCCGACCTGGACCTCACCACCTACGAGGGCCGCATCGAGGAACTGCACGCCGGCCTCGGCCACATGGGCCGGACCAACTACCACTGGGCCATCGAGGCCGTCGTCGAGCACTACAAGAAGTCGGGCTCCACCGCCCCCGCCTTCGTCATCTTCCAGACCGACGGCGCACCGACCTCCAAGCCCGCCGCCGAGCGGGCCCTGTGCGAGGCCGCCAAGCTGCCCATCTTCTGGCAGTTCATCGGCTTCGGCGACCCCGAGGCCAAGGGCTTCGACTTCCTCCGCAAGCTCGACGACCTGACCATCCCGGAGAAGCGCGTGGTGGACAACGCCGGCTTCTTCCACGCCGGCCGCGCCCCCCGCGACCTCTCCCACGAGGAGCTCTACCAGCAGTTGATGGTCGAGTTCCCCGAGTGGCTCGCCGAGGCCCGCGCCGCCAAGGTCCTCAAGGACAGCTGAACCACCGCACCAGCAGAAGCACGCATGCGGCCGGGCCCCAGGGGGTCCGGCCGCATGCGTGATGATGGACGGGGGAGGACGGGCGTGTTTCACGTGAAACACGCGGGCGGGTCGCCCCTCTCCGCCCGCTCCGGACCGGAAAATACCCGAGCGGAACCCTCCACCCCGTCCAGTACGATATTGACGTTGCGTAAAGCAAATCATCACTCACCGTAGCGACTTGGGAGCAGCCGGCAATGGCTCGACACCTCATCACCAGCGCCCTTCCGTACATCAACGGGATCAAGCACCTGGGCAACATGGTGGGGTCCATGCTCCCGGCCGATGTGTACGCCCGGTACCTGCGGCAGCGCGACCACGACGTCCTCTACATCTGCGCGACCGACGAGCACGGCACGCCCGCCGAGCTGGCGGCGAAGGACGCGGGGCAGTCCGTCGCGGAGTTCTGCGCGGAGCAGCACGACAAGCAGAAGGCGATCTACGACGGCTTCGGCTTGGAGTTCGACCACTTCGGCCGGAGCTCCTCGCGGGAGAACGTCGAGCTGACCCAGCACTTCGCGCGCAAGCTGCACGAGAACGGCTTCATCGAAGAGCGGACCATCCGCCAGGTCTACTCCAACGCCGACGGCCGCTTCCTGCCGGACCGCTACATCGTCGGCACCTGCCCGCACTGCGGCTACGACAAGGCGCGCGGCGACCAGTGCGAGAACTGCACCCGCGTCCTGGACCCGACGGACCTGATCGACGCCCGTTCGGCGATCAGCGGCAGCGGTGACCTGGAGGTGCGCGAGACCACGCACCTCTTCCTGCTCCAGTCCGAGCTCCAGGTCGAGGTCGAGGGTTGGCTGGCCGGCAACGGCAGCAAGGACTGGCCGACCCTGGCGTCGTCCATCGCCCACAAGTGGCTGACCGAGGGCCTCCAGGACCGGGCGATCACCCGCGACCTGGACTGGGGCGTCCCGGTGCCGGCCGATGTGTGGCCGGAGCTGGCCGCCGAGGGCAAGGTCTTCTACGTCTGGTTCGACGCCCCGATCGAGTACATCGGCTCGACGAAGGAGTGGGCGGACCAGGCGCCGGAGGAGCGCGACTGGAAGTCGTGGTGGTACGAGGCCGACGACGTCCGCTACACGGAGTTCATGGCCAAGGACAACGTGCCGTTCCACAGCGTGATGTTCCCGGCGACGCAGCTGGGCACCCGCGAGCCGTGGAAGCGGGTGGACTTCCTCAAGGCCTTCAACTGGCTCAACTACTACGGCGGGAAGTTCTCGACCTCGCAGCAGCGCGGCATCTTCACCGACGCGGCGCTGGAGCTGCTGCCGGCCGACTACTGGCGCTACTTCCTGATGGCGCACGCCCCGGAGTCCGACGACACGTCCTTCACCTGGGAGCTGTTCTCCTCCTCGGTCAACAAGGACCTGGCCGACACCCTCGGCAACTTCGTCAACCGCGTGCTCTCCTTCTCGCGGAAGCGGTTCGGCGACGAGGTGCCGGCCGGTGCCGAGGCGGGTGCCGCCGAGCAGAGGCTGGGCGAGGAGATCGCCGGGCTGCTCGCGGAGTACGAGGGCCACATGGAGGCGCTCCAGTTCCGCAAGGCGGCGGCCGCGCTGCGCGCCCTGTGGAGCGCGGGCAACTCCTACCTGGAGGAGAAGGCCCCCTGGCTGGAGATCAAGACCGACAAGGACGCCGCGGCGCTGACGCTGCGGACCGCGATGAACCTGATCCACCTCTACTCGGTGGTCTCCGAACCGTTCATCCCGGCGTCGGCGAAGGCCATGCGCGGCGCGTTCGCGCTGGCGGGCGACACGGCCAGCTGGGTGTCGCAGGAGGAGGCGAAGGCGCTGGCCTTCGTGCCCGCCGGGACGTCGTTCACGGTGCCGCCGGTGCTCTTCGCGAAGATCACCGAGGACGACCTGGCGGCGTACCGGGAGCGCTTCGGCGGCGAAGAGGGCTGACGCCCGGCGCACGGAGCGCATGACGCACGAGGACGCCCCTGGACCGGTCCGGTCCGGGGGCGTCCTCGTGCGTGGTGCGGGGCGGCGGGACGGCCGCTGCCGGATGTGCAGGGGCCCGGGACCACCGTCGCGGTCCCGGGCCCCTGCTCCGCCTTACTTGGTCGGCTTGTACGGCGTCGGCTTCGCCGGGCCGGTACGGATGCTCAGGTGCAGCTCCTTGAGGCGGGACTCGTCGACCTCGGACGGGGCGCCCATCAGGAGGTCCTGCGCGTTGCCGTTGAGCGGGAAGGCGATGGTCTCGCGGATGTTGGGCTCGTCGGCCAGCAGCATCACGATCCGGTCGACGCCGGGGGCGATGCCACCGTGCGGCGGGGCGCCGAACTTGAAGGCGCGGAGCATGCCGCCGAACTCGGCCTCCACGGTCTCCTTGTCGTAACCGGCGATCGCGAACGCCTTGTACATGACGTCCGGCTCGTGGTTCCGGATCGCGCCGGAGGAGAGCTCGGTGCCGTTGCAGACGATGTCGTACTGCCAGGCGAGGATGTCCAGCGGGTCCTTGGTCTCCAGCGCCTCCAGGCCGCCCTGCGGCATGGAGAACGGGTTGTGGGAGAACTCGACCGCGCCGGTGTCCGCGTTGCGCTCGAACATCGGGAAGTCGACGATCCAGCAGAAGCGGAACTCGTCCTCGACGAAGTGGCCGGCGCGCTTGGCGGCCTCGACGCGCACCGCGCCCATGATCTTGGAGACCTCGTCGAACTCACCGGCGCCGAAGAAGACGGCGTGGCCGGGCTTGAGGTCGAGGGCGGCGACCAGCGCCTTGACGTCGTCCTCGGTGAGGAACTTGGCGATCGGACCGGCGAGCGCGTTCTCGTCACCGACGCGGACCCAGGCCAGGCCCTTGGCGCCCTGCGCGACGGCGAAGTCGCCCAGCTGGTCGAAGAACTTCCGCGGCTGGTCGGCGGTGTCCGGCACGGCCAGGGCGCGGACGTGCTTGCCGGCGAACGCCTTGAAACCGGAGTTCGCGAAGACGTCGGAGACGTCCACCAGCTCCAGCTCGGCGCGCAGGTCCGGCTTGTCGGAGCCGTACTTGAGCATCGCCTCGCGGAACGGGATGCGCGGGAAGGGCGAGGTGACCGTGCGGCCGTTGCCGAACTCGGTGAAGAGCTCGGTCATCAGCTGCTCGATCGGCCGGAAGACGTCCTCCTGCTCGACGAAGCTCATCTCGACGTCGAGCTGGTAGAACTCGCCCGGCGAGCGGTCCGCACGGGCGTCCTCGTCGCGGAAGCAAGGCGCGATCTGGAAGTAGCGGTCGAAGCCGGCGATCATCAGCAGCTGCTTGAACTGCTGCGGGGCCTGCGGCAGCGCGTAGAACTTGCCGGCGTGCAGACGGGACGGGACCAGGAAGTCGCGAGCGCCCTCGGGGGAGGTCGCGGACAGGATCGGGGTCGCCATCTCGTTGAAGCCGAGGGCCACCATCTTGTGCCGAATCGCGGAGATCACGGCGGTGCGCAGCATGATGTTGCGGTGCATGCGCTCGCGGCGCAGGTCGAGGAAGCGGTATTCGAGGCGCTTCTCCTCGTTGACGCCGTCCTCGGCGTTGATCGTGAAGGGGATCTGCTCGGCGGCGCCGAGCACCTCGACCTCGGTGACCTCGATCTCGATCTCGCCGGTCGGCAGGTCGGGGTTGACGTTGTCGGCGCCGCGGGCGCTGACCTTGCCGTCGACGCGGACGACGGTCTCCTTGGTCAGCGAGCCGAGGGCCTCGTTGGCCGGGGTGCCGGGGCGGGCGACGAGCTGCACCAGACCGTGGTGGTCCCGCAGATCGATGAAGAGGATGCCGCCCAGGTCACGTCGATTGTGCAGCCAGCCGCTGAGGCGGACGTCGGTGTCGACGTCCGCGGCTCGGAGCTCGCCGCAGTTGTGGGACCGGTACCGATGCATCGCTCATCCAAGTCGTCGCGAGTCGAGGTGGGGAGCTGACGGGCGGGAAGGGGGATACCAGGCTCACTCGCCCGATCGACCGCCTTGTGGATCACCCGAAAGACCACCCCAGGAATGGCATAACCGCTCCAGGTTACCGCCCGGCCCCGACGAGCTGGTTGACATATACCCCTCAGCGTCACCCCGGCGAGAGACCGGGCACCCGGGCTGCGACGATGGTCGGGTCCGGCACGTCGGTCGGGCCACTTCAAATCCGCCTAAAGTGATGCAATGCGCACTAAGGACCTCTTGGCCGCCCTCTCGACCGGCCTGTGGCGCTGGGACAACGCATCCGGCCGAGTGGCCCTCGACGCGGAGGCGGCCAGGCTGCTGGGACTTCCCGCCGAACCGGCCGAACTGACCGAGGCCGCCGTGCGATCCCGTTTCCACCCCGTCGACTTCACCGAGATCAACGGCGGGGTCCGGCTCGCGATCTCCGAGGGCACGGTCGCCGAGGCCCGGCTGCGCATCGTGGACGAGCGGGGGCGGGTGCAGCGCGTCGTCCGCTCCCGTTCCCGCCCGCGGATCGTCAACGGTGCCTTCGAGTTGGTCGGCTCCCTTCAGGAGGTGCCCGGGCAGCAGCCCGGCACATCGGCGGCCACCGCCCCGGTCACCGGCGACTGGCGCCGCTCGCGCGAGGCGTTCCTGCTGGACGCGGGCCGGGCGCTGTCCGAGGCGCGGTCCACGGCCGAGGTGCTGCGGGTCGCGGCGGGGCTGGCCATGCCCGGCTTCATGCCGGACGGCCTGGCGGTCTTCGGCATCCAGGGCGATCGGCTCGCGGTCCTCGGCCACCACGGGCACCGCCCCGGCGACGAGCAGCCCTTCTCCCCGATGACGCTGGACACCGACTACCCGGCCGCCGAGGTGGTCCGGAGCGGCCGGGCCGTCTACCTCCCCACGCCGGAGGACTACCAGCGCCGCTATCCCGCCGTCTGGCCCCTGGCCGCCCGCTTCGGCCGCGCGTCCTGGGCGTTCCTGCCGCTGGTCAACGCCGGTCGGACGATCGGCGCCTGGATGACCGGGTTCGCCCAGCCGGTCGCCTTCACCCCGGACGAGCGCTCGGTGCTGACCACCGTGGCCCGGATGCTGGCCCAGGCGCTGGCCAGAGCGGGGGTGCAGGAGTCGCAGCACGAACTGGCCGTGGGACTCCAGCGGAGCATGATGCCCACGGTGCAGCCGGACGTCCCCGGGATGGCGGTCGCGGCCCGCTATGTGCCGACCGGTGGCGGGCTGGAGGTCGGCGGCGACTGGTACGACATGATCCCGCTGCCGTCCGGCCGGATCGCGCTGGTCATCGGGGACGTCCAGGGCCATGACGTGCGGGCCGCGGGCCTGATGGGACAGCTGCGGATCGCACTGCGCGCCTACGCCTCCGAGGGCCATCACCCCGACGCGGTGCTCTCCCGTGCCTCCCGCTTCCTGGCCGGGATCAACGAGACCGGGTTTCGCGGCCACGGTGAGGACCAGCGCTTCGCGACCTGCCTGTACATCGAGGTGGATCCGGCGACCGGGCTACTGGACGTGGCGCGGGCCGGCCACCCCGACCCGGCGATCAGGATGGCCGACGGCGCGGTCCTGGTCCGGCCGACCGCGGGCGGGCTGCCGCTGGGCATCGACCCCGACACCGACTACCCCACCACCCGGATCGTCCTGGAGCCCGGCGAGACCATGCTGGTGTGCACCGACGGGCTGATCGAGAGCGGCGGGCACGACCTGGAGACCGGCTGGGGGCGGCTGCGCGACACCTTCAAGGCCCACGACGCCACGGCGGACGAAGGCGGTGCGGAGAGTCTGGAACGGCTGGCCGACGCCCTGGTCCAGGCCGTGCACGGCCCCTCGTCGCAGCGCACCACCGGTCCGCTGGTGGACCGCCGCGCGGACGACATCGCCCTGTTGCTGCTCTCCCGTGAGAGCGCCAGCTGCGGCGTGGGAGCCGGCGACCGGCTCGCCCGGCGGCCCGGGCGGCGCACCGTGTTCTCCGTCGCGCAGGCCGAGCCGGAACGGATCGCCGCGGCGCGCCGCCAGATACGCGATGTGCTGCACGACTGGAGCGATCCGGACCAGGTCGACTCCGCCGTACTGCTGGTCTCCGAGATCGTCACCAATGTGCTGATGCACACCGACGGGGATGCGCTGCTGGTGGCGGAGGTCTCCGGCGAGCGCGGTTCCCGGCGTCTCCGGGTCGAGGTGGCCGACGCCAGCGACGAGTTGCCGCACCTCCGCAGGCCCGGCGAGCTGGCGTCCTCGGGGCGCGGCCTGGTGCTGTTGGAACTGCTGGCCGGGGCGTGGGGCGTGGACCCGCGCGGGGACGGCAAGTCGACGTGGTTCGAGCTCTACGAGGACGCCGGGGCGGCGGGGGAGTCGTCCGGTCCGGTGTCGCCGGGCCCCGAGGAGCCCGTACCCGAGCCCGCCGCGTAGTGGTTGCGCAGCTCGTGGAGGACGCCGGAGGCGGCCGCGGTCAGCGGTACGGAGAGCAGCATGCCGAGGATGCCGGCGACGCTCGCACCCGCCGTGATCGCCAGCATGACGACGGCCGGGTGCATCTGCACGGTGCGGCTCTGGATCATCGGCTGGAGCACATGGCCCTCCAGCACCTGGACGGCGACGACCACCCCGAGCGCCCAGAGCGCGATGACGACGCCGCGGTCCGCGAACGCCACCAGGATCGCCACCGCACCGGAGATGAACGCGCCCAAGTACGGGATGTAGGCCCCGACGAAGACCAGCGCGCCCAGGCCGAGCGCCCCCGGAACGTCCAGGATCAGCAGGCCGACGGTGATGCAGAGGGCGTCGATCAGCGCGATGAAGGTGGTGCCGCGCATAAAGCCCTCGATGGACTCGAAACCGCGGCGGGCCATCCGTTCCAGGCGCGGTGCCGAGCCGCCCGGGGCCCAGTCGTGCAGGGCGCCGACGGCCTTGTCCGAGTCACGCAGGAAGAAGAACGTGAGCAGCAGGGCCAGCACCGCCGCGGCGATGAACTGTCCCACGATGCTCACCCCGGCGAGCAGCCCGGAGGCCGCGGTGCTGCCGAACCTGGAGGCCAGCGTCTTGGCGTTGGTGGCGAGATCGCTGAGCGAATTGCCGGCCGTCCCGAAGTGCTGGGAGAGGTCCGCCGCCGCGCTCTTGAGGGACGCGATGATCTGGTCACCGGTGTCGACCAGCACGGTGACCACGACGTATCCGGCCCCGCCGACCACGACCATCAGAACGGCGCAGGTCAGCCCCGCCGCCAGCGAGCGGTTGAACCGCATCGCCACCAGCTTCCGGTACAGCGGACCGAGCAGCCCACTGCCGAGCAGGGCCAGCAGGACGGGTGTGACCGCGGCGCTCAACTCGACGCAGAGCCAGACGCCGACGGCCAGCACCGCGGCGACCAGCAGTCCGACCGCGCACCAGGCCCCGGCCCGGCGAGCCTCGATCGGAAGCAGCGGCTGGGCGTGCGGCGGCGGGCCGGGCTCGGCACCGCTCCGGTCGTGATCCGAGTCGTTTCGCACACCGACAGTCCACCACGGCAGAACGGCCGTTGAGCGGTATTGACGGGTGTGCTCGCCGCACACAGCCCGACCGGCAGCGCCGTGATTCACGTGAAACACGAGTGCGGGGGCGGTGTTTCACGTGAAACACCGCCCCCGCGATCCCGCCTTCGGCGGCCGCTCAGAGCGCGTCAGCGGGAATCGTTCCCAGGCGGCCGGCTTGGAAGTCCTCGAAGGCCTGGGCCAGTTCGGCGTGAGTGTTCATCACGAACGGGCCGTAGTGCATCATCGGCTCGCGGATCGGCTGCCCGCCCAGCAGCACCACCTCGAAGTTCGGGCTGCGCGACTCCTGGCTCTCGTCGGCCCGGATCGTCAGCGCGTCCCCCTCCCCGAACACGACCGACTGCCCCATGTGGAACGGGCGCCCCTCCGTGCCCGCCGTACCGCTTCCGGCCAGGGCGTAGGCGAGGCCGTTGAAGTCCGCACGCCAGGGCAGCGTCACCTGGGCACCCGGGCTCACGGTCACATGCATCATCGTGATCGGGGTGTGGGTGACGCCGGGCCCCTGGTGGCCGTCGATGTCACCGGCGATCAGCCGCAGCAGCGCACCGCCGTCGGCCGAGGTCAGCAGCCTGACCTGGCCGCCACCGATGTCCTGGTAGCGCGGCGCCATCATCTTGTCGCTCTTCGGGAGGTTCACCCAGAGCTGGAGGCCGTGGAAGAGACCGCCCGACATGACCAGCGACTCCGGCGGCGCCTCGATGTGCAGCAGACCGGAACCCGCCGTCATCCACTGGGTGTCGCCGCCGTTGATGACCCCGCCGCCACCGTGCGAGTCGCGGTGCACGAAGGTGCCGTCGAGCAGGTACGTCACGGTCTCGAAGCCGCGGTGCGGGTGCCACGGGGTGCCCTTGGGCTCTCCGGGCGCGTACTCCACCTCGCCCATCTGATCCATCATGATGAACGGGTCGAGGTGCTTGTAGGCGATACCGGCGAAGGCACGGCGCACCGGGAAGCCCTCGCCCTCGAAGCCGCTGGGAGCGGTGGTGACGGCCAGTGCGGGCCGGTTGCGCGCCCCGGCAGGCGCGGTCACCTTCGGCAGGGTCAGCGGGTTCTCTACGGTCACAGCGGGCATGACGGCCTCCTCGGTCGCTCGCATCCAAGTTAGTTGAATGCTGAACAACTAGCAAGGCGTGCGGATTCCCGACCGCGCCCCTCGGGCGTCTCCGCAGGTCAGCGAGGAGGGGAGAGGGGAGAAGAAAGGAGGAGAGGAAGAGGGGCGACCGCAGGCCGCCCCGGGGGAGTCGTCAGCCGTACATCCGGCGCATCGCGAAGTCGACCATCTGCTCCACGGCCTTGGCGTCGAAGACCATCCGGTGGTCGCCCTCCATGTCGAGGACGAATCCGTAACCGGTCGGCAGCAGGTCCAGCACCTCGGCGCCGGTGATCACGAAGTACTTGGACTCCTTGCCCGCGTACCGGCGCAGCTCCTTGAGCGAGGTGAACATCGGGATGACCGGCTGCTGGGTGTTGTGCAGCGCCAGGAACCCGGGGTTGTCGCCGCGCGGGCAGTAGACCTTGGACGTCGAGAAGATGCCCTGGAAGTCCTCGGCCGACATTGAGCCGGTGGTGAAGGCGCGCACCGCGTCGGCGAGGGAGGGCGGGGACGGCTCGGGATACAGCGGCTGCTCGCCGTAGCCCCCGGGGGCCGGTTGCTGCGGCGGCGCGCCGTACTGCTGCCCGGCGCCCGCGTTCTGGTCGTAGCCGTACATGCGGCACAGCGTACTGATTCGGAGCGGGCGCGGGGGACCCTCGCTGCGGGCCGGACGCGGGGGACGCTCGTCACAGATAGGCCGCGGGGGGGTTGCTTCTTATTACCCACGGGTAGCATCATCGGAGCTACTTGCTGGTATTGCGTATCGAGGTCCCTTCCTCGGATCGAGGCATTCCTCGCACGAGGCCCTCCCGAACCCTTACGGAGCCGTACCCATGGGGCACTACAAGTCGAATCTCCGCGACATCGAGTTCAACCTCTTCGAGGTGTTCGGCCGCGACAGCGTGTACGGCACCGGACCGTTCGCGGAGATGGACGTCGACACCGCCAAGAGCGTGCTGTCCGAGATCGCCCGGCTGTCGGAGAACGAGCTGGCCGATTCGTACGCCGACGCCGACCGGAACCCTCCGGTCTTCGACCCGGACACCAACACCGCGCCGGTGCCGGACACCTTCAAGAAGAGCTACCAGGCGTACATGGACGCCGAGTGGTGGCGCCTGGGCATCCCGGAGGAGATCGGCGGCACCACCTCGCCGCGCTCGCTCCTGTGGGCGTTCGCCGAGACCATCCTGGGCGCGAACCCGGCCGTGTGGATGTACGCCTCCGGCCCGGCCTTCGCCGGCGTGCTCTTCGAGGAGGGCACCGAGCAGCAGAAGCACATCGCCAAGGTCGCGGTGGAGAAGGGCTGGGGCTCCACCATGGTGCTCACCGAGCCCGACGCCGGCTCGGACGTCGGCGCCGGCCGCACCAAGGCGGTCCAGCAGGAGGACGGCTCCTGGCACATCGAGGGCGTCAAGCGCTTCATCACGTCCGGTGAGCACGACATGGCGGAGAACATCCTCCACTACGTCCTCGCCCGCCCCGAGGGCCACGGCCCCGGCACCAAGGGCCTGTCGCTCTTCCTCGTGCCGAAGTACGAGTTCGACTTCGAGACCGGCGAGCTGGGCGAGCGCAACGGCGTCTACGCCACCAACGTCGAGCACAAGATGGGCCTGAAGGCGTCCAACACCTGCGAGATGACCTTCGGCGACCGCCACCCCGCCAAGGGCTGGCTGATCGGCGAGAAGCACGACGGCATCCGCCAGATGTTCCGGATCATCGAGTTCGCGCGGATGATGGTCGGCACCAAGGCGATAGCCACCCTCTCCACCGGCTACCTCAACGCCCTTGAGTACGCCAAGGAGCGCGTGCAGGGCGCGGACCTGGCGGCGTTCACCGACAAGGCCGCCCCGCGCGTGACGATCACCCACCACCCGGACGTGCGCCGCTCGCTGATGACGCAGAAGGCGTACGCGGAGGGCATGCGCGCCCTGGTGCTCTACACCGCCACCGTCCAGGACGAGATCCTGGTCAAGGAGGCCGCCGGCGAGGACGCCTCCGCCGTGCACGCCCTGAACGACCTGCTGCTGCCGATCGTCAAGGGCTACGGCTCGGAGAGGTCCTACGAGCAGCTGGCGCAGTCGCTCCAGACCTTCGGTGGCTCCGGCTACCTCCAGGAGTACCCGATCGAGCAGTACATCCGGGACTCCAAGATCGACACCCTCTACGAGGGCACCACCGCCATCCAGGGCCAGGACTTCTTCTTCCGGAAGATCGTCCGCAACCAGGGCGCCGCCCTGACCCAGGTGGCGGAGGCCATCAAGACGTTCCTGGCCGACGCCGAGGGCGGCGCCGAGCTGGAGCAGGCCCGTGGCGAACTGGCCAAGGCCGCCGAGGGCCTGGAGGCGATCGTCGGCATCATGCTGACCGACCTCGCCGCCACGGAGAAGGACGTCAAGTCCATCTACAAGGTCGGCCTGAACACCACCCGCCTGCTGATGGCCTCCGGTGACGTCGTCGTCGGTTACCTGCTCCTCAAGGGCGCGGCGGTGGCCGCCGAGAAGCTGGCCGGCGCCTCGTCGAAGGACAAGGCGTTCTACACGGGCAAGATCGCCGCGGCGAAGTTCTTCGCGCACAACGTCCTGCCGGGCGTCGCGGTCCAGCGCACGCTGGCCGAGTCCGTCGACCAGTCCCTGATGGAGCTGGACGAGGCCGCCTTCTGAGACTGAGCCGAGTCGTGACGGTCCGGGGCGCCTGTTCCCGGACCGTCACCGCGTTCTCAGACCCTTCTCAGAATCGCTGCACACACTGACACCGCCCGCCTCCTTACTCCCCCGGGGAGGCGGGCATCAGCATGCCGGGGCGAATGATGCGGACGAGCCCACCGGTACACCTGCGACCGGACGGAGCGGAACCGCCCCCTCCGGCACCGGATCTGCTCTGGAATGCGGAAATCGTGGCCGGAAGGCAATGGAGTCGCACCCTAGGACCACGCGGAAGTGCGGAGTTGGCTCCTTATGCTGAATCCATGACCAACTCCGCCCGCTTCGACCGCGGCCACACCGACGACCTGATGTCCTTCCTCGCCGCCAGCCCCTCGCCGTACCACGCGGTGGCGAACGCGGCGGAGCGGCTGGAGAAGGCCGGCTTCCGGCAGGTGGCGGAGACCGACGAGTGGGACGGCCGAAGCGGCGGCCGGTACGTGCTGCGGGGCGGCGCCATCATCGCCTGGTACGTCCCCGAGGGGGCCACCGCCGCGACCCCGTACCGCATCGTCGGGGCGCACACCGACTCCCCCAACCTCCGCGTCAAGCCGATTCCGGACACCGGCGCCCACGGCTGGCGGCAGATCGCCGTCGAGATCTACGGCGGGACGCTGCTCAACACCTGGCTCGACCGCGACCTGGGCCTCAGCGGCCGGGTGACGCTGGCCGACGGCAGCAACCGGCTGGTCACCGTGGACCGGCCGCTGCTGCGGGTGCCCCAACTGGCCGTGCACCTGGACCGCTCGGTGAACTCCGAGGGCCTCAAGCTCGACAAGCAGCGCCACATGACGCCCCTCTGGGGCCTGGGCGAGGTCGCCGAGGGCGATCTGATCGCGTTCGTGGCGGAGGAGATCGGGGTTCCGGCCGGCGACATCAAGGGCTGGGACCTGATGGTGCACAGCGTGGAGGCGCCCGCCTACCTCGGGCGCGACCGCGAACTGGTCGCCGGGCCGCGGATGGACAACCTGCTGTCCGTGCACGCCGGTACGGCCGCGCTCGCCGCCGTGGCCACGGCCGGCGGCGAGCCGACCAGCATCCCGGTGCTGGCCGCCTTCGACCACGAGGAGAACGGCAGCCAGTCGGACACCGGCGCGGACGGCCCGCTGCTCGGCACGGTGCTGGAGCGTTCGGTCTTCGCCCGCGGCGGCACCTACGAGGACCGGGCACGGGCCTTCGCCGGCACCATCTGCCTGTCGTCGGACACCGGACACGCGGTCCACCCCAACTACAGCGACCGGCACGAGCCGGGGCACCACCCGATGCCCAACGGCGGTCCGATCCTGAAGGTCAACGTCAACCAGCGGTACGCGACCGACGGCACCGGGCGGGCGGTGTTCTCCGCGGCCTGTGAACGGGCCGGCGTTCCCTGGCAGACTTTCGTCTCCCACAACGCCATGCCGTGCGGCACCACGATCGGCCCGATCACCGCCGCCCGGCACGGCATTCAGACCGTCGACATCGGCGTGGCGATCCTGTCGATGCACTCGGCCCGCGAACTGTGCGGAGCCCAGGACCCCTACCTGCTGGCGAACGCCCTCACGGCCTTCCTGGAGAGCTGAGTTGGAATTCTCACTGCTCGGCCCGATCTCCGTGTTGTGCGGCTCCGAGGAGCTGCCGCTCGGGCCCGCCAAACGGCGCAGTGTACTGGCGCTGCTGCTTCTGCAGCCCAACACCACCGTCCCACTGGAGCAGTTGATCGACTCCCTGTGGGAGGACGAACCGCCCGAGCACGCCCGCACGGTCGTACAGGGACACGTCTCGCGGCTGCGCGCCACGCTCGCCGCGGGCGGTGCCGAGGTGTACGGCATCGAGCTGGCCACCCACGGCTCGGCCTATCTGCTGCGGCTGCCGGAGGAGCTGATCGACGCCCACCGGTTCGGTGAACTGGTCGCACTGGCCCGCCCGGAGGCCGCACCGTCCGATGCGGTCCCGCTGCTGCGCGAGGCGCTGGGGCTGTGGCGCGGGCCCGCGCTGACCGGCACGGTCACCAGCCCGCCGTTCGCGGCCGCCGCGCACGCCCTGGAGGAGCGCAGGCTGACCGCCGTGGAGGCGCTGGCCCGGGCGCACGGCGCGCTCGGCGAGCACGAACAGGCCGCGGCCGTCCTCTACTCCGCTGCCGTCAGCCATCCCCTGCGGGAGGGGCTGATCGCCGCGCTGATGCGGGCGCTGTTCCGCACGGGGCGGCAGTCCGACGCGCTGGAGTGGTACCACCGCACCCGGCGACTGCTCACCGAGGAGCTGGGGGTCGATCCGGGCGAGCGGCTGCGCGCGGCGTACGAGGAGATCCTGCGGGCCGAGGCCACGGGCGGGGCCCGGCAGGCCGCCGCGCCCGCGGGCGCCCCGGCCGACCCGCGCACGTTTCACGTGAAACACGGCGGCGACAGGCCGGCCCCCGGCAAGGGGGAGACGGGCTCGGGCGGCGGCGCCGGTCCGACGGCGGGCGCGGAGGCCGGCCGGAGCAGGGCCGGTGCGGCGCCCCGGCTGTTGCCCAGGCCGCCGGCCCGCTTCCTGGGACGGGATGCCCAACTGGGTTCTCTGACCGGGGCGTTGACGGACCGTACGACCGGGGAGAGTCCGCTGGCGGTGGTCGTGGGCCCGGCCGGGGTCGGCAAGACCGCATGCGCGGTGCAGTGGGCGCATCTGCACGCCGAGGCCTTCCCCGACGGGCAGCTCTTCGCCGATCTGCGCGGTTTCGGGGAGGGTGACGAGGCCGCACCGGCCGAGGTCCTGCGCGACTTCCTCCAGGCGCTCGGTACTCCTCCGGAGCGGGTGCCCAGCTCCGCACAGGCCGCCTCGGCACTGTTCCGCTCGCTGGTCGCCGAACGCCGGCTGCTGGTCGTCCTGGACAATGCGCGGAGTTCGGCGCAGGTGCGGCCGCTGCTGCCCGGTGGTCTGCACTGCGCCACGATCGTCACCAGCCGCAGCCGGCTCGACGGGCTGGTCGCCACGGACTGCGCCCGGCCGGTGGGCCTCCAGGCCATGGGGCACGAGGAGGGCGGGGCGCTGCTCGGCGCCATGCTCGGGCCGGACCGGGTCGCGGAGGATCCGGCGGCGACGCGGGAACTGGTCGATCTCTGCGACGGGTTGCCGCTGGCGCTGCGGGCCGCGGCCGCGCAGCTGACCGCCCGGCCGCGCTGGCGGCTGGCCAGGCTGGCCTCGGCACTGCGCGACGAGCGGCGACGGCTGGCGCTGCTGTCGGCGGAGGACACCGGGATCGCGGCGGCGCTGCGGATGTCGGTCGCCCGGCTGTCCGCCGACGACGCCCGACTGCTCCGGGCGCTGGCGACCAGCCCCGACGGACACCTCAACGCCTCGGCGGCCGCGGCGCTCGCCGGATACGACCAGGAGCGGACCCAGGACGGGCTCGAACGGCTCGCGGAAATGCACCTGGTGGACGAAGAGGCCACCGACGTCTACACGATCAGTGCGCTGACCCAGTTGTTCGCCCGGGACACGAACGGGGAAGGCGGACGGCGGCGGGAGAGCGGCGACGGGGCGGAGCCCGACGGGCTTCCGGGTGGCGGCTAGGTGTTCTGTCCGGGGAGGTTGTGGACAGTGAGCCAGGTCTCGGCCGTGGGATCTTGAACGGGTGAGGGCCTTCCGGGTTCGGTGTGGATTG
>NZ_JBIVOW010000025.1:0-152525 GCF_044754325.1 Streptomyces sp. NPDC093097 | reverse complement strand
CGGGGGCGGGGCTGCGGGGCTGGGGGTGTCCGGACGTAAAGCGCAGCAGTCCGGACACCCCCAGCCCCGCAGCCCCGCCACCGCACCCAACAGCCCCGCGCAGCGGACAACGCCCAAGCGCCGCAGGCGCAAAGACAGCAACCCCTACGGCGGGGAAGCCAACAACGTGGGAAGCAAAACCAGACGGCAGGCGCGAAAGGCAGCAGCCCCCACGACGGATCAGCCAAAAACGTGCGAAACGGAATAAATGCATAGGCCGGCCAAGGCACCCACGACCGTGCCGTTGATGCGGATGAACTGGAGGTCGCGGCCGATGTGGGCCTCGATCTTGCGGGAGGTGTGCTCGGCGTCCCAGCCGGCGACGGTGTCGGTGATCAGGGCGGTGATCTCGCTCTGGTACGTCGTGACCACGTAGACCGCGGCGCCCTCCAGCCAGCCGTCGACCTTGCCGCGCATCCGCGCGTCGGTGGCCAGCCGCCCGCCCAGGGACAGCAGCGCCGACCGGACCCGCAGCCGCAGTTCGCTGCGCTCGTCCTCGGCGGCGGCCACGATCATCGCGCGGACCGCGCCCCAGGTGGAGGCGATCAGGTCCTGCACCTCGCCGCGGCCCAGCACCTCGGACTTGAGCCGCTCGACCTTCTCGCGGGTGGCCGGGTCGGACCGGAGGTCGTCGGCGAAGTCGGTCAGGAAGCGGTTCACCGCGCCGCGCGCCGGGTGCTCGGGCATGTCCCGCATCTCGCTGACGAACCGCAGCAGCTCCTTGTAGACCCGGTCGCCCACCTTGCGGTCGACGAACCGCGGGGTCCATCCGGGGGCGCCGCCGGAGACCGCGGCCATGACGGAGTCGCCGTGGTCGACCAGCCAGTCGTGGGCGCGGGCGCAGACCAGGTCCACCACCCGGGTGTGGCCGCCCTCGGCGACGATCTTCTCCAGCAGGGCGCCGAGGCCGGGCGCGATCTCCACCGCGTCGGCGCGGCGGGTGACGGCCTCACCGACCACCGCCTGGACGTCGGAGTCGCGCAGCACGGTCAGCGCACCGCGCAGCGCGGTGGACAGCTCGGCGGTGACCCGGTCGGCGTTGTGCGGCTCGGCGAGCCAGCCGCCGAGCCGGGCGCCGACGCCGACCGAGCGCAGCCGGCGGCGGACCACCTCGCCGGAGAGGAAGTTCTCCCCCACGAAGTCGCCCAGGCTCTGCCCGAGCTGGTCCTTCTTGGAGGGAATGATCGCGGTGTGCGGGATCGGCAGGCCCAGGGGGCGTTTGAACAGGGCGGTGACCGCGAACCAGTCGGCCAGCGCACCGACCATGCCTGCCTCGGCGGCCGCCGCGACGAAGCCGGTCCAGCCGCCGGCGCCGGCCGAGCCGGCCCACTTCGCCAGCACGTAGACCACGGCGACGGCCAGCAGCAGGCCGGTCGCCAGCGCCTTCATCCGGCGGACGCCGCGCCGCTTCTCCGCGTCGGCGGCGCTGTCGCCGAAGCCGCCGCGCGCCGTCCGGCCGCCCGGGGCGCCGCCGGCGGGCACCGGCGCCGCGGCCGGTGTCCCCTCCGCCTTGGTGTCTTCCATCCGCTCCACCACTCCCACCGTGTCCCCCGCCTTCCGTACGCCGTCCGGTCCGTACCGCGCGGGCCGTCCTTACCGGCCCGTGCAGTACGGACCGGACGGGCCGTCCCGTGGTTGCCGGGATCCGTCCTTACCGGCCATACGCCCGTATGTGTCCCACAGTGCCCTACTCCTGGAACGGGCAACGAGTTCCCGGCGTCCGGGGCGGCGGGCGGCCCCCGGGTGGTCCGTGGGATCATGGGTCCCGGCCGGACCGCGGACGGCGCCGCTGCTCATCGGGTGTCCGCGCCCGGACCGCGGCGGCCCGGGCGTCCGCGTACCGCCGCCCCTGATTCCGCCCGGAGCGCGCAGCTCCGCCGAGCCCTCGGGAGACGCCCCCGGCATGACCAGACGTGTGGGATACGCCCTGCTCGCCGGCCTGGCGGCAGTGGTGGTGCTGATCTCGGCCGCGATATTCGTCGGCTTCGGCGGTTCCCGCGGCCCCCTGGGCAACGCGCTCCACGAACCGCGCCCCTCGGCCGCGCCGGCCGCCTCCGGCCAGTGGGTCGGCACCTGGTCGGCGGCCGTGGCCTCCGCCGAGCCCGGCACCCAGGACGGCTACGCGGGCATGTCGATCCGTAACGTCGTGCACTCCAGCATCGGCGGCTCCAGCGCCCGCATCCGGCTCTCCAACCTCTACGGCACCCGCCCGCTGGCGCTCAGCCACGCCTCGCTGGCGCTGTCGGCGGGCAGCGGCAGCCCGATCGCCATGGCCGGCTCCATGCGCCGGGTCACCTTCGGCGGCAAGCCCTCGGTGACGATCCCGGCGGGCGGCGAGATCCTCAGCGACCCGGTCCGCCTGACCGTCCCCGGCAACGCCGACCTGCTGGTCACGACGTACTCCCCGACCCCCTCGGGCCCGACCACCTACCACCCCTACGCCCGCCAGACCTCCTATCTGGCGCGCGGCGACCGCACCGAGGACGCCACCGGCACCGCCTACACCGAGCAGAGCCCGTACTGGCGCTATCTGACCGGGGTGGACGTGTGGAGCACACAGGTGCACGGCGCGGTGGTGGCGATCGGCGACTCGATCACCGACGGGATCACCTCGACCCCGGGCGCCAACCACCGCTGGACCGACTTCCTCGCCGCCCGGCTGCGCGACGAGGAGGGCGCGCCCCGCTACGGGGTGCTGAACGCCGGCATCAGCGGCAACCGCCTGCTGACCGACAGCAACCCGCTCTTCCCCACCAACGGGCCCAGCATGCTCTCCCGCCTGGACCGCGATGCGCTGTCCCGTGCGGGGGTGAAAGCGGTGGTGGTCGAGATCGGCGTGAACGACCTGCTCAAGTCCCCGCGCCAGATGGACGCGCAGAAGATCGTGGCGGGCATGCGGGACGTGGTGGAGCGGGCGCACACCCGCGGGCTGCGGGTCACCGGCAGCACCGTCATGCCGTTCGGCGGGCACCGCGGCTACTCCCGCCGGCTCAACGAGGTACGCGAACAGGTCAACCGCATGATCCGCTCCGGCACCGTCTACGACGAGGTCGTCGACTTCGACCAGGCGCTGCGCGATCCGGCGCATCCGCAGCGGCTGCTGCCGGCGTACGACTCCGGCGACCATCTGCACCCCAGCGACGCCGGCTACCGCGCGATGGCCGACGCGGTGAACGTCGACCATCTGCGGCAGGCCGCGCCCGCCGCGCTCTGAGGGCGGCGGGCGCCGGTTCAGTCCAGCTCCCGCCGCTCCCGGCGCTCCGCGCGCAGCCGCCGCCGCTCCTCCTTGCGCTCGGCCTTCAGGCGCAGCCGCTCCGCCTTGGGGAGCTTGCGCTCCACGCCGACCCCGCCCATCAGGGCCACGCCGCTGACGATCACCCGGGGCGCGCCGGGGTCGCCCGGCGTGCCGTCCTCACGGGTGTCGAAGCCGCCCATGATGCCCATGCCCCGGGACTCGACCTCGACGCCCGGCGGCACGATGACGTTGACGCCGCCCATCAGCGTCCAGACGCTGATCTCGACCTCCGGCGCGGCGAACTCGGCCTCGCGCAGGTCGATTTCGGCGCCGCCCATGAGGCAGAACGCGTTGAACCGGCGGCCGATCGTCCACCGGCCCTTGCGCTCGAAGCCGCCCAGGATCGCGATGCCGGAGGTGGCACCGGTGGCGTCCGGGCGGATCCGCTCGGCCCAGGAGGCGACCTCACCGGCGGGCGCGGGCTCCTTGCGGAGCGACAGCGGGGCCGGGGCGGACGCGGGGGCCTGCGCCGCGACCGGCAGGTCGACGGTGACCCGCTCCAACTCCCCGTAGGTGCGCGCCTGGTAGGTGGCATCCAGCCGCTCGTCGAACTCGGCCATGTCCAGCCGCCCCTCGGCGAGGGCGTCGCGCAGGATCTCGGCGACCCGCTCACGGTCGGCGTCGGAGGCCCGCAGCTGAGGGAGCCGTTCGTCATTCATACGGACAGACTAGGGCGCACCCTCAGGGTTCCGTCTCCGCCCGTAGGACGGGACTTGGCCCACGGCCCCCTAGGGTGCGGCCGGGACCTCGTCGCCTGGCTCGTGGCGGGCGACGGTGCCGCCGCCCGCGTACAGCTCGGCGATCAGGGACTCGATGTCCGGTTCGCGGACCGAGAGGTCCACCAGCGGGTAGCGCGCGGCGATCTCCGTGACCAGCGGTGCCGCGCTCCGCGTCGCGGGGAAGACCAGCCACTGCCGGGGGCCCTCCACCCGCACCGTGCGGGCCCCGGGGACGCCGTCGATGGGCGGGAGTTCCCGTTCCAGGTGCACCACCAGCGTGCGTTCGCCGTCGGCGGCCGCGCGCAGCCCGTCCAGGTCCCCGTCGAAGACCAGGTGGCCGTGGTCGATGACCATGACCCGGCGGCACAGTTGCTCGATGTCGGTGAGGTCGTGGGTGGTCAGCAGGACGGTGGTGCCGCGTTCGGCGTTGACCTCGCGCAGGAACGCGCGGACCCTGGCCTTGCTGACGACGTCCAGGCCGATGGTGGGCTCGTCGAGGTAGAGGACCTCGGGGTCGTGCAGCAGCGCCGCCGCGATGTCGCCGCGCATCCGCTGGCCCAGCGAGAGTTGGCGGACCGGGACGTCCAGCAGCGGGGCCAGGTCGAGGAGTTCGACGCAGCGCGCCAGATTGGTGCGGAAGACGGCGGAGGGGACCCGGTACATCCGGCGCACCAGTTCGTAGGAGTCCTTCAGGGGCAGGTCCCACCACAGGGTGGTGCGCTGGCCGAAGACCACGCCGATGCGGCGGGCGAGGCGGGTGCGCTCTTTGGAAGGGTCGATGCCGGCGACCCGCAGCCGGCCGCCGCTGGGCACCAGGATGCCGGTCAGCATCTTGATGGTGGTGGACTTCCCGGCGCCGTTGGGGCCGATGTAGCCGACCATCTCGCCGCGCGGCACCTGGAAGGTGAGGCCGTCGACGGCCCGCACCTCGTGCCGGGTCCGGCGCAGCCGGCCCGCCCGGCGGCGGACGGTGAAGACCTTCTCGACGTCCACCAGCTCGATCAGCGGGTCCGCGCCCGTCTCCACCGTGCCCATATCACGCAACTCCCTGTCGTATCACGCCGGTTGGGGTGGGTCAGCTGCCGGTGCTGCGGTAGGCGCGGACGCCGTGCCGCCAGGCCAGCGCGGCGCCGGCGACCATCAGCGCGGCCACCGCGGGCCCCAGGAAGGCGGTCCAGCCCGGCAGTCCGAGGGGGTAGGGGCGGCCCAGCAGCCACAGTGCGGGCAGCCAGTTCACGAAGGCCAGCGGGACGATGAAGGTGACCCCGCGGACCAGGTCCCGGGCGAACACCGTCGGCGGGTACTGGAGCAGGGTGTTGCCGCCGTAGGTGAGGGAGTTCTGGAGCTCGGCGGCGTCCTGCGCCCAGAACTGGAAGGCCGCGCCGGCGGTGTAGACCGCGCCGAAGATCGCCGTGCCGCACACCGTCATCAGCGGCACCATCAGGATCCGGCCGGGGGTCCACACCACGTCGAGCTGGGCGGTCGACCACAGCAGCACCAGCAGCCCCTGGCCGGTGCGGCCCAGGCGGCGCAGCGCGAAGCGGTCGGCGGTGATCTGGGCGTAGACCGGGGCGGGGCGCAGCAGCAGGGTGTCGAGGGTGCCGTCGCGGATCCGGGCGCCGAGCCGGCCGAGGGTGCCGACCAGCAGGTCCGCCAGGCCCAGCGCCAGGCTGCAGGTGCCGTAGAGGAAGGCGACCTCGGGGAGGGTGAAGCCGCCGAGCGCGTGGACGCGGGAGAACATCAGCCGGATCGTGACGAAGTCCAGCCCGCTGGCAGCGAAGTTGCCGAACGTCATCAGGACGAACGAGGTCCGGTAGGCGAGCGTGGAGCGCACCCACATCCAGGCGATCAGCCCGTATACGCGCAGCCCGTGCCCGAGGGCGCTCAGCCGGCTCTCGGGCGCGCCGAGGCCCGGGAGGGAAGGGGGCCTAGCCACCCTGGACCACCACCTTGTGGGTGGCGGCCGACTGCACCAGGCACCCCAGCGCCAGCAGTGCCACCGCCCAGACCGCCTGGAACGCCAGCCCGCGCAGCAGCGCCCCGCCGGTCCGGGCGCCGATCAGGATGTCGGCCGGCACCTGGAGCAGCGCCGCCCACGGCAGGAGTTGGGCGAGGTCGGCGAGGTGGCCGGGGAAGACCCGCAGCGGCAGCACCATCCCGGAGAAGAACATGCACGACAGCCCGCTGACCATGGCCACTCCGGAGCTGTCCAGCAGCCAGAACGCCGACAGCGCGACGAGGTAGCGCAGCGCGAAGCTGACGACCACCCCGAGCAGCGCCGACAGCACGAACAGGCCCCAGGTCAGCGGGCTGCCGGGGAGTGCCAGCGGGAACGCCAGGGCGCCCACCGCCACCGGCACCACCCCGCGGCCGATCAGTTGGAACCCGGCCCGGCCCAGGTCCGCGGCGAGCCACCACAGTTGGAGGTCGGCCGGCCGGTAGAGGTCCACCGCGACGTCGCCGCTGCGGATCCGCTCCTGGAGCTCGTCCAGGCCGCCGGTGGCGATCAGCGCGACGGTCAGCAGGGCCTGCCCGGCCCAGGCGAAGGTCAGTGCCTGGGCCGGACCGTAGCCGCCCAGGTGCGGCCGCTGGTCCCACAGGGCGAGGTAGGTGTAGGCGATGATGAAGCCGAAGACGGTGTTGGTGACGAGGCCCGCCGCGGTGGCCGCGCGGTAGGTGGCGTACCGCCGGAAGCTGCCGGCCGCCACGGCTGCGTACAACACGCCGCGCCCTCCCCGTCCCTGGTCGGTCCCGTCCGGGGAACTCGCGGACGGGCCACCGGAGCCTAGGGCGTGCCTGAGCGGGGCACCATCGTTTTATCCCTCGTTCGAGTGAGGCAGGGGCGCCATTCAGTTGGTCACCGGGCGGGCACAGGTGCGTTCCACCTGCGGTGACCGGGATAGATGATGCGAAAGTTGCCTACCGGGTGTCAGTTGCCTTTCCCGGAATGGCTCGTGAACCACCGCATACCACTCCGCACGATCCGCATCCTCCGGTACGACACCGGTCCTGACACGAGACCGCTTCGCCACGGCACGGCCTCCGGCGGCGGCCGAGGAGTCACACAGACATGAGCGACGATGCGCGGCACGACGACCCCGACGGCGGCATCGACGAGGCGGCCGCCACCCGCCCCCGGCGCACCGGCTGGCGCCGGCTGCTGCCCACCTGGCGGATGGTGGTGGGGTCGGTCCTGCTCTTCCTGCTGGTGGTCGTGGGCGGGCTGATCGCCGGCTACCTCCTCGTCGGCATCCCGCCCGCCAACAGCGCCGCGAAGGCGCAGAGCAACGTCTACCTCTACTCCGACGGCACGGAACTGGCCCGCGACGGCGACGTCAACCGCGAGAACGTGCCGCTCGGCCACGTCCCCAAGACCGTCCAGCGGGCCGTACTGGCCGCCGAGGACCGGGACTTCTACACCGAGTCCGCGGTCGACCCGGCCGCGATGGTGCGGGCCGCCTGGAACACCCTCACCGGCAAGGGCCGGCAGTCCGGCTCCACCATCACCCAGCAGTACGTCAAGAACTACTACCTCGGCCAGGAGCAGACCCTCACCCGCAAGGCCAAGGAGTTCTTCATCGCCCTCAAGCTGGACCGCGAGGCGAGCAAGGACGCCATCTTGGAGGGCTACCTCAACACCAGCTACTACGGCCGCAACGCCTACGGCATCCAGGCCGCCGCCCAGGCGTACTACGGCAAGAACGTCGACGCGCTGACCACCGCCGAGGGCGCCTACCTCGCCGCGCTCCTCAACGCCCCCAGCGCCTACGACATCACCACCCACCCCGAGAACCGGCCGCGGGTGGTGGCGCGGTGGAACTACGTGCTGGACGGCATGGTCAAGCAGAAGTGGCTCGCCCACGCCGAGCGCACCGGGGCGGTCTTCCCCACCTTCACCAAGGCCCGCACCTCCGCCGGCCTCTCCGGCCAGCGCGGCTATCTCGTCGAGGCGGTCCGGGACTACCTCACCGACCACAACGTCCTCGACGAGAACACCCTGCGCTCCGGGGGCTACCGCATCACCACCACCATCGACCGCAGGCGTCAGAACGCCTTCGTCAAGGCCGTCCGCACCCGGCTGATGGACCGGCTCAGCGACCGCCGCCGGGTCGACGACTACGTCCGGGCAGGCGGCGCCTCCATCGACCCGACGACCGGCCGCGTGGTCGCCCTCTACGGCGGCGTCGACTACGCCAAGCAGTACGTCAACGGCGCCACCCGCCACGACTACCAGGTCGGCTCCACCTTCAAGCCGATCGTCCTAGCCGCCGCCGTCCACAACAGCTCCGTCACCCAGGACGGCTCGCCGATCACGCCCAACACCGTCTACGACGGCACCGACAAGCGGATGACGGTCAACCACGGCCGCCCCACCGGCTTCGCCCCCGGCAACGAGGACGGCCGCTCCTACGGCCCGATCACCGTCACCGAGGCCACCGACAAGTCCGTCAACGCGGTCTACGCCCAGATGGGCATCGACGTCGGCCCGGACACCGTCCGCCGGACCGCGGTCGCCCTCGGCATCCCCGCCGGGACCCCCAGCCTCGCCGCCTCCCAGGGCGCCATCTCACTGGGCACCGCGACCCCCAGCGTGCTGGACATGGCGCAGGTCTACGCGACCCTCGCGCACCACGGCCGGCACCTCCCGTACACGCTGGTCGACAAGATCACCAAGGCCGAGGACGGCGTCGAGCTGCCGGAGCGCGAGGAGACCGCCGCCGTCGGACGGGCCGCCGCCGACACCACCACGCAGGTCCTGCGCAGCGTCGTCGACGGCGGCACCGGCACCGCCGCGCAGGGCGCCGGCCGCCCGGCCGCCGGCAAGACCGGCACCGCGGAGGACGACAAGGCCGCCTGGTTCGCCGGCTACACCCCGGACCTGGCCACCGTCGTCGCCGTCCTGGGCCAGCACCCGAAGACCGCCGCCCAGGAACCGCTCTACGGCGCGGCCGGGACGGCCCGCGTCAACGGCGCCGACTTCCCCGCCCAGATCTGGGCCGACTACACCGCCGCGGCGCTGCGCGGCCGGCCCGTCCACGACTTCGACCTCCGGCTCCAGGCCGGTGCCGAGGCCGGCGCCTCCGCCTCGCCGTCCACCAGCGACTCGGCGTCGCCGAGCGAGGCGGGCTCGCCGAGCACCGGCCCGTCCGACAGCGCCGCCCCGACCGCCACCGAGCCGACCGGGGCCGGCGCCCCCGCCGGGCCGACCGGTGAACCGACCCTCCCGCCGCTCCCGCCCGGGCAGCCGGCGACCGCCGAGCCCACCGAGCAGATGGAGACCGCGGGCCCGGCCTACCCCGAGGAGTGGGAACCGCCCTGGGCCTACGGCTGACGCCCGTGCCGCGCGTCCGGACTCAGTGCCCCGACGTCGCCTTCAGGCCCACCACGGCCACCAGCAGCAGGCAGATGAAGAAGATCCGCGCGGCGGTCATCGGCTCACCGAGGACCAGCATGCCGACCACCGCCGCGCCGGCCGCGCCGATGCCGACCCAGACGCCGTAGGCGGTCCCGATCGGCAGGCTCCGGGCCGCGTAGGAGAGCAGCAGCATGCTGACGACGATGCCCGCGCCGGTGGCGACGCTCGGCCACAGCCGCGTGAACCCGTCGGTGAACTTCATCCCGACCGACCAGCCGACCTCCAGCAGGCCGGCGACGACAAGCAGGACCCATGCCATGACGGCACCTCCGTGAAAGAGCTTCAACAGGGGTGCGTCGTCTTGTCCTGACCCGGTACGGCGCGTCTCGTCGGGGTGCTCCTGAGGCTAGCAAAAGGCTCCCCCGCAGGTGGTGACGTCGATCACCACCTGCGGGGGAGCCGGTGTGCGCTACAGGTACAGGCCGGTCGCGTCCTCCGCGCCCTCCAGGCGCTCCGCGGCCACCGCGTGCAGATCGCGCTCGCGCATCAGCACGTACGCCACCCCGCGCACCTCGACCTCGGCCCGGTCCTCCGGGTCGTACAGCACCCGGTCGCCCACCTCGACGGTCCGTACGTTCTGCCCCACCGCGACCACCTCGGCCCAGGCCAGGCGACGGCCGACCGCCGCGGTCGCGGGAATGACGATGCCCCCGGACGAGCGGCGCTCGCCCTCGGGGATGTCCGTCCGGACCAGCACGCGGTCGTGCAGCATCCGGATCGGCAGCTTGTCGTGGGTGTCCTTGGTGTTATTCGGGCTCACGGCATGACCGTACCTGCACAGCGGTGGCGCTCCCGCACCGCGGGCCGCCTCCGGTGGGCCGGACGGCCGCGGCGGGGCGGCTACTTGTGCCGCTTCCTGGAACCCAGCACGACCAGACCGACCACGGCCGCGCCGATCATGGCCACCGGAACGATCCGCTCCAGCCGGGGCGCACCGTCCTCGGACACCAACTGGGCGCGCACGTCCGAGACCAGGCGGTTGACGGCGACGTAGGCCCGGCCCGCGGTGCGGTCCACCGCCGCGGAGGCCTTCGCCCTGGCGTCGTCCACCATCGTCTTCGGGTGCAGCCGAACGCCGATCTCGTCGAGCGTCACGGCGAGATCCTGCCGCCTGCGGACGATATCCGCCTCGATCTGCGCAGGGGTCCTGGCTTCCGACACCGCGCCGCCTCCGTCATCTCGTGCCGATGTGTACGAGGGCCGGACACGTTCCTCATCTGCCCCTGTACGGAACCGGCCACCTCGATCATGTGCCGATTCTTAGAGGACAGTCTGTCAGCTCGCGCCCGAGCGCGCCCCACAGCACCCCCGTTTCGCGGCCCCGCCGGCGACCGGCGCGGCCCGGGGCGCCCCACTGGCCTAGTGTCGGGGGCGTACCACCGACCCGATCAGCCAGCCCGCAAGGAGACGGAGACCCACCATGAGCGAGCGACTCCAGCCCGGCGACACCGCGCCCGCCTTCACGCTCCCCGACGCCGACGGCAAGCAGGTCTCGCTCGCCGACCACAAGGGACGCAAGGTCATCGTCTACTTCTACCCGGCCGCGCTGACCCCCGGCTGCACCAAGCAGGCCTGCGACTTCACCGACAACCTCGACTTCCTCGCCGGCCACGGCTACGACGTCATCGGCATCTCCCCCGACAAGCCGGAGAAGCTCGCGAAGTTCCGCGAGAAGGAGGACCTGAAGGTCACCCTGCTCGGCGACCCGGACAAGGAGACCCTCACCGCCTACGGGGCCTTCGGCGAGAAGAAGCTCTACGGCAAGACGGTCACCGGGGTGATCCGCTCCACCGTCGTCGTCGACGAGGACGGCAAGGTCGAGCGGGCGCTCTACAACGTCAAGGCCACCGGCCACGTCGCCAAGATCATCAAGGATCTGGGGCTGTAACGGCCCGCCCGCCGGAACCGGTCCGCGGCGGGCGGACGGCGGTGCCGCTACGGCGCCGTCGCCGCCTTGGGGGCCTCCGGCGCGTCCGGGGCCGCCGCCCCGGCCCGGTCCGGCAGCTCCAGCACGGCCTCGGCGCCGCCGTCCGCGGCGGCGCCGAAGTCCAGCCGCGCCCCCAGCACCTCCGCCTGGCCCGCGGCGATCGTCAGCCCCAGCCCGTGCCCGGTACCGCGCTCCGGCGCCGCCGTACGGAACCGCCGCGGCCCCTCGGCACGCAACTCCGCCGGATACCCCGGCCCGTGGTCGCGCACCACGATCCGCGAACCGGCCACCACCACCTCGATCGGCGGCTCGCCGTGCTTGGCCGCGTTCGCGAGCAGGTTCACCAGCACCCGCTCCACCCGCCGCCGGTCGGTCTCCACGATCCGCGGCTCGCCCTCGACCGTCACCGACACCGCCAGGTCGTCCACCCCGCGCTGCCGCGCCGCCCGCTTGACGATGCCGCGCACCAGCGACGGCAGCTCGCAGGCGTCCAGGTCCGCGCGCTCCACGCCGGCGTCCAGCCGGGAGACCTCCAGCAGGTCCTCCACCAGCCGCCGCATCGCCTGCGCCCGGTCCCGCACCAGCTCCACCGCGCGCGGCTGGGGCAGCAGCTCCGCCGCCGCCACCAGCCCGGCCACCGGCGTCCGCAGCTCGTGCGCCACGTCCGCGGTGAACTCCCGCTCGGCCTCCACCCGCGCCGCCAGCGACGTCGCCATGTGGTGGACGCTGCGGCCCAGTTCGGCCACCTCGTCCCGGCCGTTGCTGGCCAGCGCGTCCGCGTCCGGCGGCTCGCCCGCCGCGATCCGCCGGGCCGCCGCCGCGCTCAGCCGCAGCCGGCGCGAGAGCCGCTGCGAGACGAACCACGACACCACCGCCATCAGCACGACCGTGCCGCACCCGGCGACCAGCAGCGCCCGGTCCAGCGCCAGCTGCGCCGGATCGTCGTCCGGGTACGCCGCCGACACCGACAGCGAACGGGTCGGCCGGTCGCCCTCGCCGCCGACCCCGGTCGCCGCCCACACCCGCGGATCGTCGCCGCCGCTGAGATACGTCCCGGAGCGGTTGTGGAACACCGCCTCGCGCAGGGGCGCCGGCAGCGTCGCGTCGTCGAGCTGGGCGCCCAGCGCCAGCCCGCCGTCCCGCTCGTAGATCTCCAGCGCCGAACTCAGCCGGACGTCCTGATACGCCCGGGCCGACCGCTCCCGCTCGGCGTCGGCGATGTGGTGCACGGCGAACCCGAGCACCACCACCGCAAGCGCTGTCATACCCGAAATGGCCAGGGCGATCCGGCCTCGAATGCCCATCACGCGAGGTTGTACATCTCCGTCGTGTCGCCGAGCGGCGTGGAGCCCTCGTAGGTCACTTCCAGGACCGTGAAGGCCCGCTCCCCGTCGATCTCCTTCGCGCCGTAGAGCCGGAACGTCGCCCGGTACCCGACGTCCGTGCCCACGCCCGCGGCGGTCTTCTCCACCTGCACCACGCCCCGGCCCTCGGCCTCCTGGGCGTCATAGCGGTCCCAGCTGATGCCGGTCGCCACCGTCCCGGCGTCCGCGCAGGTCAGCGTGATCACCCGGGGCCGGATCTCCGGCTCCCCGATCCCGCAGTCCCGCACCCCCGGCAGCCCGCCGGTCGGCCGGCCGTCCGACTTCACGCCCTGGACGGCCGAGGTCCGCGGCGCGGCGTCCACCGCCGAGGCGCGATCGGGCGCCTGGCTGAACCACACCCCGCCGGCCGCCAGCGCGGTCACCACGAGAAAGGCCACCAGGGCGGTGCGCCCGCGCCTGAAGCGGGCCCCTTCGCGGTCGGTCATCGCACACTCCTCCCGGGGCGCCGTCGCCCCGTCACCCCACCAGCAAACACGGCCGCCGCGGCAGCCGCGCACCGACCCCGGAGCCCGACCACCGCACCTACGGCAGCACGCACCGGCTGCCACCTGCTGCGCGAAAGGGCACCCTTCGACGGGCCTGCGACGGAAAGGCGCGGTTTCGCCACCGCCACTCTCCTCTTCCCCGAACACAGGCTGATTGCCCGAATGCCGCGGTGACCGCTCGGCTGTGTACCAGTCCTGTAACAAGCCGCCCCGGCACGGCAACCCGTTCCCCCTCTGACGTGCGCCATACGGACCGGTTCCACGTGACGTACCTCGCGTTCACCGCCACAGTGTTTTGACCTGCCCTCCAGCGTGCAGGCGCACCCGTCGTAGTTCCCACGCCCCGATGCGCAGCCGAGACCGCGCCGACCCAACGGGAGGACCGCCGCGTGCCGCACCGCAGTACCGAGGACAGCCATTCCGCGCCCGACCACGACCTGGAGGCCCGCCGACGCCACTGGGCGCTCTTCCGCGCCATCGACCGGCGCCGCAACCCCCCGCTCCGCCGCACCGACATCACCATCACCGATGAGCCGACCGTCCGCCGCGCCGTCAAGGCGGCCGCCCTCGGCAACGCCATGGAATGGTTCGACTTCGGCATCTACAGCTACCTGGCCCTCACCCTCGGCAAGGTCTTCTTCCCCAGCGGCAGCGCCACCACCAGCCTGCTGTCCTCCTTCGCCACATTCGCCGTGGCCTTCCTCGTACGCCCCCTGGGCGGCGCCTACTTCGGGCCGCTCGGCGACCGCATCGGCCGCAAGAAGGTGCTCGCCCTCACCATGATCATGATGGCGCTGGGCACCCTCTGCATCGGCCTCATCCCGTCCTACGCGGCCATCGGCCTGTGGTCCCCCGCCCTGCTGATCCTCTTCCGGCTCGTCCAGGGCTTCTCCACCGGCGGCGAGTACGGCGGCGCCTCGACGTTCATCGCCGAGTACTCCCCCGACAAGAAGCGCGGCTACTTCGGCAGCTTCCTGGAAATGGGCACCCTGGTCGGCTACACCGGCGCCGCCGGCATCGTCCTGGTGCTCAACACCACGCTGGGCCCGGACGCCATGCTCGCCTGGGGCTGGCGCCTGCCCTTCCTCATCGCCGGGCCGCTCGGCCTGGTGGGCCTCTACCTCCGCCTGCGGCTCGACGAGACCCCGGCCTTCCAGAAGTTCGAGGCCGCCCAGGCCCACGCCCCGGCCGCGTCCGCGTCCGCCGACCGGGCCGACGAGGAGTCCCACCTCTCCGCCCACCGCCCCGGGACGAAGCTGGGCGAGATCCTCACGCAGCACTGGCCCGCGCTCATCCTCTGCATCGCCCTGGTCGGCGCCTACAACATCACCGACTACATGCTGCTCTCGTACATGCCGACCTACCTCACGGACACCCTCAAGTACAACGAGACGCACGGCCTGCTGATCCTGCTGGCCACCATGGTCATCCTGATCTGCCTGCTGCCCACCGTCGGCAGGCTCAACGACCGCTACGGCCGCAGGCCCCTGCTGATGGCCGGCATGCTCGGCTTCCTGGTCCTGGCCATACCGGCCTTCCTGCTCGTCAAGCAGGGCTCGCTGGTGACGGTCTCGTGCGGGATGGCCCTCCTGGGCCTCTCCCTCCTGTGCCTGCTGGGCACCATGTCGGCCGCGCTGCCGGCGCTCTTCCCCACCAGCGTCCGCTACGGCTCCCTGTCCATCGGCTACAACCTCGCGGTCTCCCTCTTCGGCGGCACCACCCCCCTGGTCATCACCGCCCTGATGGACGCCTTCGGCAACAACGTGATGGTGCCCGCGTACTACACGATGGGCGCCGCCCTCGTCGGCGTCATCGCCGTCGCCACCATGAAGGAGACCGCCCGGCAGCCGCTCGACGGCTCCCCGCCGTCGGTCTCCACCGAGGAGGAGGCCCGCGCCATCATCGCCGCGCGCACCTCCGAACCCCGCTTCTGACCGCCCGTCTGCCGTGACCGTCCCGGCGTCCGCTCGTTTCCCAGTTCGAGAACCGAGAGGGCGCACGGGGTGGGCCCGGTGCGCCGGCGTCGAGGGGGCGGCATGCCGGTGAGTCCGTACACCCGGGAGCGACTGGAGGCTGCCGCGGCGGCCGCCAGGACGCTGACGGAGGCACTGGAGAAACTGGGGGTGGATCCGCGGGGCGCGAAGCGGAACTACCTCCGGAGCCGGATGAGGAAGCTCGGGGTGGACACCTCGCACTTCGAGCGGGAGGGGGTGAAGTGGACGAGGGAGGCGCTCCAGAGCGCGGTGTCGTCCTCGACGAACATGTGCGAGGTGCTGCGCCGTCTCGGACTTGAGGTCGTGGGCGGACACCACACGCACATCAGCCGCCGGATCAAGGCGTATGAGATCGACACGTCGCACTTCGCGCCGGCGGTCCGAAGCGAGCGCATGAGGGACAACCGGCGCCGCCGGACGGCCGACGAGATCCTCGTCAAGGCCACCTCGGCGCACGCCGCGCGCACGTCGACCGCCCGGCTCAGAAGGGCGATGCGCGAGGTGGGGATTGCGGAGCGCTGTGCCTTGTGCGGCATCGAGCCGGTCTGGCGCGGGGAGCCGCTCCCGCTGGAGGTCGACCACGTCGACGGCAACTGGCGCGACAACCGGATCGGGAACCTTCGCTTCCTCTGCCCCAACTGCCATGCGACGACCGACAGTTACCGGGGCCGCGGAGCGGGCCGCACCCGGGGGGACGCCGCATGAGCGGCGGCTCGCGCTACACCCGCGAGCGGCTGGCCGAGGCCGCCGCGCGGTGTTCCGACATCGACGAGGTCATCGCGTTCCTCGGTACGCGTCCGTACGGCACCCTCCGCCGCCACCTCCACCGGCGCTTCGACCACTTCGCCATCGACACCTCCCATTTCCGCCCGCGCGCAAGCTCCGCCCGACCCACGCCCGGGGAGTTGCGCGCAGCGGTCGCCGCGTCGGTGTCCGTCGCCGAGGCGCTGCGCCGCCTGGGCCGGACGGACAACGCCGCGCAGCGCGCCAAGTTCCGCAGGTGGATCGCCGACGACCGCCTGACGACCGCGCACTTCCTCGGCCAGGCCCATCAGCGGGGCAAGCCGGGCCGGAACGCCAAACGACCCAAGGACGTGCTGGTACGCCACAGCGGCACCCACCGGATCGCGGCCAAGCGCCTGCGCCGTGCGTTGCGCGAGGTCGGTGTGCCCGAGCGCTGCGCCACGTGCGGGGTCCTCCCCCAGTGGCTGGGCAAGCCCATGACGCTGGAGATCGACCACGTCAACGGGGACTGGACCGACAACCGGCGGGAGAACCTGCGGCTGTTGTGCCCCAACTGCCATGCGATCACCAGCACCTGGTGCCGGGGCGGCGGCGCGCGGCAGACGACTCCCGGTACGATGACAGGCACCTAGCGGCGGTGGCGCAACAGGCGACGCAGCAGACTTAGGATCTGTGGCCCTTGATCGGGCTTGAGGGTTCGAATCCCTTCCGCCGCACACAAACAGCCTGCGAATCGAAGGTTTCGATGCGCAGGCCGTTGTGCGTTCCGGCTCAGCCCAGCAGTTCCCGCACCACCGGTGCCAGCGCGCGGAACGCCTTGCCGCGGTGGCTGATGGCGTTCTTCTCGGCGGGGGTCAGTTCGGCGCAGGTCCGCGTCTCGCCGAGCGGCTGGAGGATCGGGTCGTAGCCGAAGCCGCCGGTGCCGGCGGGGGTGCGGCGGAGGGTGCCCTCCAGGGCGCCCTCGACGACGCGCTCGGTGCCGTCGGGCAGGGCGAGGGCCGCGGCGCAGGCGAAGTGGGCGGCGCGGTGTTCGTCGGCGATGTCGGCGAGCTGGGCGAGGAGCAGGTCGAGGTTGGCCTGGTCCTCGCCGTGCCGGCCGGCCCAGCGGGCGGAGAAGATGCCGGGGGCGCCGCCGAGGACGTCCACGCAGAGGCCGGAGTCGTCGGCGACGGCCGGCAGACCGGTGGCCTGGGCGAGCGCGTGCGCCTTGAGGAGCGCGTTCTCGGCGAAGGTGACGCCGGTCTCCTTGACGTCGGGGACGTCGGGGTAGGCGTCGGCGCCGACGAGTTCGACGTCCAGGTCGGCCGCGTCGAGAATGGCGCGGAGTTCGGCGATCTTGCCGGTGTTGCGGGTGGCCAGAACGAGGCGGCGGGGGGCGGGGCGTGACTCCATGGGAGGTGATTATTCCTTGTCGCCCGGGGTGCAGACGGCGGTGATCCGGCTCGCCGCCTCGCCGATGGGGGCGAGGTCGGGGGCCTTGTCGGCGGCGATCTCCTTGCGGGCGTCCTTGATGCCGTCGTTCATCTTCTCGATGGCCTTGGCGAGCTCGGGGTCGTGGGCGGACTTTCCGAGCTTCGCCAGGTCGGCGTCGAGGGCGTCCAGGGCCTTGTTGGCTTCCTCGGGGGCGTCCAGGATGTGGTCGGCGGCCTTGTTGAGCTTGTCGACGCCGCCCACGACGGCGGTGGCGGTTTTGGCGCAATCCATGACCTTCTGGACCGTGCTGCACGCGGCCAGGGCCGGTATCGCGAGGACCGCGGCGGCTGCCACGGCGAGTACGGAGGCGGCGGGGCGGCGCGGGCGGAGGCGGCGGTGGGGGCGGGCCATGGGGCGTTCCTTCCCTTGGGGCGTACGGGGGGTGCGTACCCGAGCCGGATACGCCGGGGGCGTACCGCGGGCTCGGCAAGGGAGGAAACGCCGTGCGGGGAACGGGAGTTGCCCCGCCTGCGGGGGCGGGGGCGAAGATCGGACAGCGGGGTGCGGGACGGAGCGCCAGGCTCCGCTTCCCGCACCCGGCGGATGCCCGGTCAGAGGGTGCGGGCCAGTGCCTCCTGCTGGGCGGCGTCGAGGGCGGCGCAGCCCGAAACGGCCAGGTCCAGCAGGGAGTTGAGCTCGTCGCGGTCGAACGGCGCGGCCTCGGCGGTGCCCTGGACCTCGACGAAGCGGCCGTCGCCGGTGCAGACGACGTTCATGTCGGTCTCGGCGCGGACGTCCTCCTCGTAGCAGAGGTCCAGGAGCGGGACGCCGTCGACGATGCCGACGCTGACCGCGCCGACGGTGCCGGTGAGCGGGCGGCGGCCGTGCTTGATGAGCTTCTTGCCCTGGGCCCAGCCGACCGCGTCGGCGAGGGCGACGTAGGCGCCGGTGATGGCGGCGGTGCGGGTGCCGCCGTCAGCCTGGAGGACGTCGCAGTCCAGGACGATGGTGTTCTCGCCGAGCGCCTTGAAGTCGATGACGGCGCGCAGCGAGCGGCCGATGAGGCGGGAGATCTCGTGGGTGCGGCCGCCGATCTTGCCGCGGACGGACTCCCGGTCGCCGCGGGTGTTGGTGGAGCGGGGCAGCATGGCGTACTCGGCGGTGACCCAGCCCTCGCCGGTGCCCTTGCGCCAGCGCGGCACCCCCTCGGTGACCGAGGCGGTGCAGAAGACCTTGGTGTCGCCGAAGGAGACCAGGACAGAGCCTTCGGCGTGCTTGCTCCAGCCGCGTTCAATGGTGACGGGGCGGAGCTGTTCGGGGGTGCGGCCGTCGATACGAGACATGGCCCCGAGCCTATCGGCTGCGCAGAGGGCCCCGTTCCGGCGCCGGGAACGGCGGGAACGGGGCCCTTGGGTCAGCCGCGCGGCACGACCGGGTCATGGCGCGGAGGGTGAGCGGTGGCTCACATCATGTCTTCGATCTCGGCGGCGATGGGGTCCGCGTCGGTGCCGATGACGACCTGGATCGCGGTGCCCATCTTCACGACGCCGTGGGCGCCGGCGGCCTTGAGGGCGGCCTCGTCGACCAGAGAGGCGTCGCTGACTTCGGTGCGGAGGCGAGTGATGCAGCCCTCGACCTCTTCGATGTTGTCGAGTCCGCCGAGCCCGGCGACGATCTTCTCAGCCTTGGTGGCCATGTCCACTCCTGCTTGTCTTGGCCGTCGGCGCTTCCGCCGCGCGGTTTTCACACGGTAACGCACGTTCAGCCCAGCTCCGTGGGCGTTTGTCCGCTGCCTGGCGAAGGATGGCGATCATCGAAGGAGGCGTCCGGAACGCGCTCCGACTAATGGTCTACACCACAGTATGCGGCAAGCGGCGGAGGGGGCGGCGCCGGGAGCACGCGGAGGCGCGGATGAGTGCGGACGCAGCGGGCGCGGCACCGGGGAAGGGGGCGGGGAAGCCGGGCCGGAGCCGGGCGGCGGCCCTCTTCCAGGGGCTCCAGAAGATGGGCCGCAGCCTCCAGTTGCCGATCGCGGTGCTGCCGGCGGCGGGCATCCTCAACCGGCTCGGCCAGCCGGACGTCTTCGGCGACCAGGGGCTCGGCTGGACCGACGTCGCCAAGGTGTTCGCGGGGGCGGGCGGGGCGCTGCTGGATTCCGGGCTGGGGCTGCCGCTGCTGTTCAGCATCGGCGTGGCGATCGGCATGGCGAAGAAGTCGGACGGGTCGACGGCGCTGGCGGCGGTGGCCGGATTCCTCGTCTATTACGCGGTGCTCCACCAGTTCCCGGTGCCCTGCCCGGCGGGGCAGAGCTACGCACAGGCGGGGTTGTGGAGCGGGGTGTGCGTCGATGCGGCGGGGAAGGCGACGCCGGCGGCGTTCCAGAATCCGGGGGTCTTCGGCGGCATCGTCATGGGGTTCCTGTCGGCGTGGTGCTGGCAGCGGCTGCACCGGGTGAAGCTGGTGGACTGGCTGGGCTTCTTCAACGGGCGGCGGCTGGTGCCGATCGTGATGGCCTTCGCGGGGCTGGTGTTCGCGGTGCTCTGCCTGTGGGTGTGGCCGCCGGTGGGGGCCGGGCTGACGCGTTTCAGCCACTGGCTGACGGACCTGGGCTCGGGGGGTGCGGGGATCTTCGGGGTGGCGAACCGCGCGCTGCTGGTGGTGGGGATGCACCAGTTCCTGAACACCTTCGTCTGGTTCCAGTTCGGCACGTTCACCAAGCCGGACGGGACGGAGGTGCACGGCGACATCAACCGCTTCCTGGCCGGCGATCCGACGGCGGGCCAGTTCACCAGCGGCTTCTTCCCGATCATGATGTTCGCGCTGCCGGCCGCGGCGCTGGCGATCGCGCACTGCGCCCGTCCGCACCGCCGCAGGGAGGTCGCCGGGATGATGCTGTCGGTCGGCCTGACCTCGTTCGTGACCGGGGTGACCGAGCCGGTGGAGTACACCTTCCTGTTCATCGCGCCGGTGCTGTACGGGATCCACGCGCTGCTGACGGGGGTGTCGATGGCGGTCACCTGGGCGCTGGGGGTGCACGCCAGCTTCAGCTTCTCGGCGGGACTGATCGACTACGTCATCAACTGGGGGCTGGCGACGAAACCGTGGCTGATCATTCCGATCGGCCTGTGTTTCGCGGCCGTCTACTACCTCCTCTTCCGTTTCGTGATCACGCATTTCGATCTGGCGACACCGGGGCGGGAGCCGGCCGAGGTCGGCGACGCCATGGAACGGGAGAACGTCGAATAGCGGCCGGCCGCCGGCCCCGCAAGTGCCGTCCGGCCTTTCGTCCCCCCATCGCTCCGGCCTTTCGTCCCGCCTTCACCGGCCCCGGGTCCCCGCCCCGGGGCCGGCGGCCATGTGGTCCATACCACTTGGAAGAATGGATTCCTTTGTCCCACTACCACGTGCTAAGAATGGTCTAAACCACCAGGTGGTTTAGACCAGGCGTAGACCTACGGCGGGCCGTCTCCTTTTTCTCCGGGGCCCGCTCCTCCAGGAGGAATCCGATGAGTTCGGCCACCGCCACGAAGGCGGCCCCCGCAAAGAAGCGGGGATCCGGCCTGTTCCAGGGCCTGCAGAAGATCGGCCGCAGCCTCCAGCTGCCGATCGCCGTGCTGCCCGCAGCCGGCATCCTCAACCGCCTCGGCCAGCCGGACGTCTTCGGCGACAAGGGCCTGCACTGGACCGCCGTCAGCAAGGTCTTCGCCGCGGCCGGCGGCGCCGTCTTCGACAACCTGCCGCTGCTGTTCTGCATCGGCGTGGCCATCGGCTTCGCGAAGAAGGCCGACGGCTCCACGGCGCTCGCCGCCCTGGTCGGCTTCCTGGTCTACAGCAACGTCCTCAAGGCGTTCCCCGTCACCGAGGGGCACATCGAGGACGGCAAGTGGGTCGAGCCCGTCGTCAACAACCCCGGCGTCCTCGGCGGCATCGTCATGGGCCTGCTCGCCGCGGTGCTGTGGCAGCGCTACCACCGCAAGAAGCTGGTGGACTGGCTGGGCTTCTTCAACGGCCGCCGGCTGGTCCCGATCATCATGGCCTTCGTCGGCACCGCGGTCGGCGTCCTCTTCCTGCTGATCTGGGAGCCGGTCGGCGACGCGATATCCGCCTTCGGCGAGTGGATGACGGGTCTGGGCGCGGCCGGCGCCGGCCTCTTCGGCCTGATCAACCGCGGGCTGCTGCCGATCGGCATGCACCAGTTCGTCAACACCGTCTCGTGGTTCCAGCTCGGTGACTACACCGACGCCGCCGGCAAGGTCGCGCACGGCGACATCGGCCGCTTCTTCGCCGGCGACCCGACCGCCGGCCAGTTCATGACCGGCTTCTTCCCGATCATGATGTTCGGTCTGCCGGCCGCCGCGCTGGCCATCGCGCACGCCGCCCGCCCCGAGCGCCGCAAGGCCGTCCTGGGCATGATGATCTCGCTCGGCCTGACCTCGTTCGTCTGCGGCATCACCGAGCCGATCGAGTTCTCGTTCATGTTCATCGCGCCGGTGCTGTACGTGATCCACGCGCTGCTGACCGCGGTGTCGATGGCGCTCACCTGGGCGCTCGGTGTGCACGACGGCTTCACCTTCTCCGCCGGTGTCATCGACTACCTGCTGAACTGGAAGCTGGCCACCAACCCCTGGATGATCATCCCGATCGGCCTGGCCTTCGCGGCCGTCTACTACCTGCTGTTCCGCTTCGCCATCACCAAGTTCAACCTCCCCACCCCGGGCCGCGAGCCCGAGGAAGAGGTCGAGGACCTGACGAAGGCGTAACGCCCCGGGCGCAGCCGAAGGGCCCCGGAACCGCACCACGCGGTTCCGGGGCCCTTCCCGTATCCGGCCGGGCCCTTCAGAGCTCGTAGACCGCGCCGGCCTTGGCGACCTCGACCGGCCCGTCGTAGACCTTCTGGGCGTCGCGGACGCTTGAGTCCGGGTCGGTCCACGGCGGGATGTGGGTCAGCACCAGACGGGCCGCACCGGCCCGCCGGGCGTGCTCGCCGGCCTCCCGGCCGTTGAGGTGGAGGTCCGGGATCTCCTCCTTGCCGTGGGTGAAGGACGCCTCGCACAGGAAGAGGTCGGCGCCCTCGGCGAGCTCCTCCAGCGCCTTGCAGGGGCCGGTGTCGCCGGAGTACGCCACGGTGCGGCCGCCGTGCTCGATGCGGAAGCCGTACGCCTCGACGGGGTGGCTGACCCGTTCCGTGCGCACGGTGAACGGGCCGATGGTCGCGGTGCCCGGCGTCAGCGTGCGGAAGTCGAAGACCTCGCGCATCGCCGCCTCGTACGGCAGGTCGCCGTGCGCGGCGACCAGCCGGCGCTCGGTACCGGACGGTCCGTGGACCGGCAGCGGCGCGCAACGGCCGCCGTCCGGGCGGTAGTAGCGGACGACGAAGTAGCCGCACAGGTCGATGCAGTGGTCGACGTGCAGGTGCGACAGCAGCACGGCGTCCAGGTCGTAGAGACCGCAGTGGCGCTGCAGCTCGCCCAGGGCGCCGTTGCCCATGTCGAGGAGCAGCCTGAAGCCGTCGGCCTCCAGGAGGTAGCTCGAGCAGGCCGATTCCATGGAGGGGAACGACCCCGAGCATCCGACGACGGTGAGCTTCATGCGGGCGTGAACCTCCATGGGCTGGGGGCACCTCCCAGCGGTAGCTGGGGGAGCGTGGCGGCCGGCGGCCCCCGGCGGGTGGTGTCCGGCGGTGCCGTGCCGGGCTGCTGCCGGGGCCTTGGCGGTCGGTGCGGTGCCCACGAGAGTACGGCGCGAAGGGGCGCGCGGCGTCGTTGGTGGGGCGAGCTGTGGGCGGAATCACCAGTCCGGGTGGGACGGGGCCGCGGACCGTGCAACGCGCTTCCGGTGGGCGGAATTTCCGGCGGACACCCGCCCCCGCGGACGCGGCCGGCGACCGCGGGCCGAAGCCACGAAGGGGTGGCCCCGGCAGATGCCGGAACCACCCCCAGGGGTCGTGCGGGACTACGCCCAGAGCTGCCCGTGCAGCGTCGCGATGGCCGCCTCGGTGGACTCGGCGGTGTAGACGCCGGTGGAGAGGTACTTCCAGCCGCCGTCGGCGACGACGAAGACGATGTCGGCGCTCTCGCCCGCCCGGATCGCCTTCCGGGCCACGCCGAGGGCGGCGTGCAGCGCCGCGCCCGTGGAGATGCCGGCGAAGATGCCTTCCTCCGCGAGGAGTTCACGGGTGCGGCGGACCGCGTCCTCGGAGCCGACGGAGAAGCGGGTGGTGAGGACCGACTCGTCGTAGAGCTCGGGGATGAAGCCCTCGTCGAGGTTGCGCAGGCCGTAGACGACGTCGTCGTAGCGCGGCTCGGCGGCGACGATCTGCACGCCGGGGACGTGCTCGCGCAGATAGCGGCCGACGCCCATGAGGGTGCCGGTGGTGCCCAGGCCCGCCACGAAGTGGGTGACCGAGGGCAGGTCGGCGAGGATCTCGGGGCCGGTGGTGGCGTAGTGGGCGCCGGCGTTGTCCGGGTTCCCGTACTGGTAGAGCATCACCCAGTCCGGGTGCTCGGCGGCGAGCTCCTTGGCGACCCTGACCGCGGTGTTGGAACCGCCCGCCGCGGGCGAGGAGATGATCTCGGCGCCCCACATGGCGAGCAGCTCGCGCCGCTCGGCGGAGGTGTTCTCCGGCATCACGCAGACGATGCGGTAGCCCTTGAGCTTGGCCGCCATGGCCAGCGAGATACCGGTGTTGCCGCTGGTGGGCTCCAGGATCGTGCAGCCGGGGGTGAGCCGGCCGTCCTTCTCGGCCTGCTCGATCATGTGCAGCGCCGGCCGGTCCTTGACGGAGCCCGTGGGGTTGCGGTCCTCCAGCTTCGCCCAGATGCGGACGTCCTCGGAGGGCGAGAGGCGCGGGAGGCGGACGAGAGGGGTGTTCCCGACCGCCGCCAGCGGGGAGTCGTACCGCACCTCCGTCAGACCCTTCCACCGGCCACGGCCGGCAGGATCGTCACGCTGTCGCCGTCGGCGAGCTCGGTGCCGATGCCGCTGACGAAGCGCACGTCCTCGTCGTTGAGGTAGACGTTGACGAAGCGGCGCAGTTGCCCGCTCTCGTCGACCAGGCGCTCGCGGATGCCGGCGTGCCGGCCGTCCAGGTCCTTGAAGAGAGCGTCGAGCGTGGCTCCGCTGCCCTCGACGGCCTTCTGGCCGTCGGTGTAGCTGCGCAGGATGGTCGGGATGCGGACCTCGATGGCCATGGGAGTGCTCCTGTCGGAGTTCGACGATGCGGGTGCGGGTGCGGGGTGCCCGCGGCGCCGTGCGGGGGCACCGCGGCGGTGCGGACGAGGGGGCGAACCGGACTGCGCGGGCCCGTGCGGGGCGGGCGCGGCGCCGGGGCGGCGGGCAGTTACCCGGCGCAGCGCGGACAGATGGCGCTGGAGAGGCGGCACAGGTCGATGTGCAGCCGGGCGACGCCGCAGCCGAAGGCGCCCAGCAGACCGGATGCGGAGCGGCGCACGGCGAGCGGGGCGTGCGTCAGCACACCCGTCCTCTGCTCGCTCGCTCCGCACACACCACGGTCAACCATGCGGTCATCGTATCGATTCCCGGTCCGGGTTCTGGAACCTCGTCCCATGATGCGGACGTCCGCCGTACACCAGGTGGGACGCGGATCGGCCCCGCTTTCCGGTACGCGCCGCGACCGGGGGCGAACCCCCAGGTCACGGCCGTTCGTCGAATCCGGCATGAGGTCGGCCATGCGTCAGGCGTAGCTCTCGACGATCCGGACCTCTTCCTCGTTGATCGCGCCGTCCACGATGCGGAACGAGCGGAACTGGAAGGGGCCGGCGTCGTCGGCGTCGGCGGTGGAGACCAGGACGTAGTGCGCGCCGGGCTCGTTGGCGTAGGAGACGTCGGTGCGCGAGGGGTGGGCCTCGGTCGCGGTGTGCGAGTGGTAGATGATCACCGGCTCCTCGTCCCGGTCGTCCATCTCGCGGTAGAGCTTGAGGAGATCGGCGGAGTCGAACTCGTAGAACGTGGGCGAGCGGGCGGCGTTGAGCATCGGGATGAACCGCTCGGGGCGGCCGCTGCCGGCCGGGCCCGCGACCACGCCGCAGGCCTCGTCGGGGTGGTCCTCGCGGGCGTGCGCGACGATCTGGTCGTGGAGGGCCTTGGTGAGGGTCAGCATGCGGCCCAGAATAGACAGCGGGCCCGCGCGTACCGAGGAGTGGTACGCGCGGGCCCGCATGCTGGACAGCCGGTCGTTCTCCGGCCGGTTTTCCCGGTCGTCAGTCCTTGGTGACCGGCTCCGCGGGCGTCCGGCCGGGCAGTGCGGCGCCCCGGCGCTTGAGCGCGAGGTAGCCGACGGCCAGGACGATCGCCCAGACCGGGGCCGCGTAGAGCGAGATCCGGGTGTCCGGGTCGACGCCCATCATCACGATCACCATGCCGATGAAGGCCAGCGCGAAGATCGAGGTGTACGGGGCGCCCGGGGCCTTGAAGTCGGACTGCGGCAGCTCGCCGCGGTTGGCCTTGGCCCGGTAGCGCAGATGCGACATCAGGATGACGATCCAGGCCCACATGCCGGAGATGGTGGCGAAGGAGACGACGTAGTTGAACGCCTCGCCGGGCCACTGGTAGTTGATGTAGACGCCGAACAGCATCAGCGCGACGGAGATGCCGGTACCCCGCGTGGGCAGGCCGTTCTTGCTGAGCTTGGTGAAGAACTTCGGGCCCTGGCCGTTGAGCGCGAGGTCGCGCAGCATCCGGCCGGTGGAGTACATCCCGGAGTTGGCCGAGGACAGCGCCGCGGTCAGCACGACGAAGTTGACGATGCCCGCGCCGGCCGGCAGGCCGATCTGCTGGAAGGCGGCGACGAACGGGCTGACGCCCGGCTTGAAGGCCGTCCAGCTGACGACGGACAGGATGATGATGAGCGCGCCGACGTAGAAGAGGCCGATCCGCCACGGCACGGTGTTGATGGCCTTGGGGAGGACCTTCTTCGGGTCCCTCGCCTCGCCCGCGGTGACGCCGACGAGTTCGACGGCGAGGAAGGCGAACATCACGATCTGGAGCGTCATCAGCGTGCCGCCGATGCCCTTGGGGAAGAACCCGCCGTGCGACCAGAGCAGGGTGAACGAGGCGGTGTCACCGGCCTTGGAGAAGCCGAGGGTGATGACGCCGAGACCGATCAGGATCATGCCGATGATCGCGGTGACCTTGACCATCGAGAACCAGAATTCCAGTTCACCGAAGATCTTCACCGAGATCAGGTTGATGCCGAACAGTGCAACGGTGAAAACCAAAGCGGAAACCCATTGCGGAATGCCCTTGTTCCAGTACTGGATATAGGTGGCCGCGGCGGTCACTTCCGTGATGCCGGTGACGACCCAGAAGAGCCAGTACGTCCAGCCCGTGACGAAGCCGATGAACGGACCGAGGAATTCCCGGCCGTATTCGGAGAACGAGCCGGAGACGGGCCGGTACATGAGCAGTTCGCCCAGGGCCCGCATGATGAGGAAGATGACCAGACCGACGATGGCGTACGTCAGGATGATGCTCGGTCCGGCCTTGGAAATGGCCTTGCCTGCTCCGAGGAACAGACCGGTACCGATGGCGCCACCGATGGCGATCATCTGGATCTGGCGATTGCCCAGACCCCGCTGGTAGCCCTCTTCGGGAGCTTTGTCAGCGGCCTCGTTGCCGTCGCTGTTTTTGTCGACCTGCACAGAGGTCATGAGTGGTGCGCCTTTCTCCATTCCGACCCGGTTGACGTCCGGATCGGGTCCCGATCCCTCCGGATGGAGTTCCTGCACGCCGACGGTCGGTCGGCTAAGCGCTCCCGCAGCGACAGGGGTGGCGTCGCAGACGGCAGGTCGAGAACTTTTATCACGAGCTGCCGGAGAACGACCAGAGATTGCGTGAGGCACTCCACAGGGAAATCAGGACAAAGAGCGAAATCTACTGCACAGCACCCAGGGGTGGTAACGCGATCGTTATCCGGATTTGAGCCTCTGCTGAGCGAACGCGGTGTAGGCGCCGCGGGCCGGTGCGCCCCGCTCCGCGCCGGCGCCGCCGGACGGCCCCGCGGTCAGCCGGTGAGCGCCTCGACGAGCGTCTCCTGGAGCCCGCCGAGCCAGAAGTAGGCGAGCACCATGGGCTTGCGCGGATCGCTGTCCGGCAGCCGCAGCAGCTCCCCGCCGTCGTCCTCGTCGCTGACCTCCAGGCGGGTGCCGATGGCCAGCCGGAGGTCGTTGAGCGCGCCGAGCCACTGCCGGCACTCGTCGGGCTTGAGTCGCAGCACCGCGCCGCCGCTCTCGGCTCCCAGCGCGTCCAGCGCGCGGATCAGCGCCAGCACGTCCTCGCGCTTACGGGCCCGCAGGTCGTTCTCGGTGTAGCGGCGGAACTCGGCGGAGGCGGCGCGGACATCGTCGTCCGGTACGCGGTCGGGGCCGCCGTAGGCGTCGGGGAAGAGGCGGGCCAGCACCGGGTCGGACGGCGGCCGGCTGGGGCCCTCGGCGAAGAGCGCGGCCAGCATGTCCTGCTCGCCGTCGGCCTCGGGCTCGGTGCCCGGGCCGATCAACTCCAGCAGCTGGACGGCGAGACTGCGCAGGATGGAGATCTCGACCTCGTCGAGCGGGGCGGCGGCGCCGCCCCCGGGCAGCGGGGCGAACTGGCCGGTCATGCGCGGTCCTGCTGGAGAGTCGCCCAGAGGCCGTAGCCGTGCATCGCCTGCACGTCGCGTTCCATTTCCTCGCGGGAGCCGCTGGAGACGACCGCGCGGCCTTTGTGGTGGACGTCGAGCATCAGCCGGTGCGCCTTGTCCTTGGTGTAGCCGAAGTACGTCTGGAAGACGTAGGAGACATAGCTCATGAGGTTCACGGGATCGTTGTGAACGACCGTGACCCACGGGACGTCGGGCTGGGGCACCTCGAACGGGGCCTCGCTGGTCTCCGGACGCTCGATCTCGACCGGAACGCTGAGGCTGCCACGGTGTGGCCGCAGGGTGCTCATGGGTGACGGGTGGGCGCTCACAGGGCCCATGCTGCCACCCGGGGGCGGGCGACGCACAAACGGCCCCGGCCCGGCCGCGCCATCGCGTCGCTCCGGGGACGTGGCAGGCCCCACATCCACTATCGTCAAAGTGACGAGTACGCGGGGTAGCATCTCTCCTATGAACACAGCAGACCTGGGGCTGCCGGTGGCCGTGCCGTCGACGGCGCTCTTCACCGACCAGTACGAACTCACCATGCTTCAGGCCGCGTTGCGCTCCGGGACCGCCGACCGGCGGTCGGTCTTCGAGGTCTACACCCGGCGGCTCCCCGAGGGACGGCGCTACGGCGTGCTGGCGGGCACCGGGCGGGTACTGGACGCGGTGGAGAACTTCCGCTTCGACGAGACCATCCTGGGCTTCCTGCGGGAGCGCGGCATCCTCGACGGGCCGACGCTGGACTGGCTCGCCGACTACCGCTTCCGCGGCGACATCTGGGGCTACCCGGAGGGCGAGGTCTACTTCCCGGGCTCGCCGGTCATGCGCGTGGAGGGCACCTTCGCCGAGGCGGTGGTGCTGGAGACGGTGATCCTCTCGATCCTCAACCACGACTCGGCGGTGGCCGCGGCCGCGTCCCGGATGGCGGTGGCGGCCGGCGACCGGCCGCTGATGGAGATGGGCGCCCGGCGCACCCATGAGCTCTCGGCGGTGGCCGCGGCCCGCGCCGCGTACGTCGGCGGCTTCCACGTCACCTCCGACCTGGCGGCCGGCTTCCGCTACAACATCCCCACCGTCGGCACCAGCGCGCACGCCTTCACGCTGCTGCACGACACCGAGCGGGACGCCTTCACCGCCCAGGTCGACACCCTCGGCAGCGGGACCACGCTGCTGGTGGACACCTTCGACGTCACCGAGGCGGTGCGGACCGCCGTGGAGGTGGCGGGCCCCGGGCTCGGCTCGGTGCGGATCGACTCCGGCGACCTGCTGCTGATCGCGCACCGGGTGCGCCAGCAGCTGGACGAGCTGGGCGCGACCAAGACCAAGATCGTGGTCACCAGCGACCTGGACGAGTACGCCATCGCCTCGCTGGCCGCGGCGCCGGTGGACGCGTACGGGGTCGGCACCCAGCTGGTGACCGGCAGCGGGCACCCGACGTGCTCGATGGTCTACAAGCTGGTCGCGCGGGCGGACAGCGACGAGCCGGGCGCGCCGCTGCGGCCGGTGGCGAAGAAGTCGATGGGGGCCAAGTCCTCGGTCGGCGGCCGCAAGTGGGCGGCGCGGCGGCCGGACGAGCACGGGGTGGCGGAGGCCGAGGTGGTCGGCACCGGCCCGGTGCCGGCCGAGCTGACCGACCGGCTGCTCCAGGTGCCGCTGGTCACCGGCGGCAAGGTGGTGGCCCGGGAGCCGCTGGACGCGGCACGCGACCGGCACATCGCGGCCCGCGCCGGGCTGCCGCTGTCGGCGACGCAGCTCTCCCGCGGCGAGCCGGTGCTGCCCACCGAGTTCGTCTGAGGAGCGGGCGGGCGGGTGCGCTGACACCGCGTCCGCCCGCCCGCTCCCCTGGCGCGCCCACAGTGGCTACCCTCGGTTACACGGCATCCCGCACCCCCTCGAACCCCAGCCGGAAGGCGCGCACCATGCACCGGGCACTGATCGTCGTCGACGTCCAGAACGACTTCTGCGAGGGCGGCAGCCTCGCGGTGGCCGGCGGCGCGGACGTCGCGGCCGGCATCACCGACCTGATCGGCGCCGCGGCCGGCGGCGGCTACCGCCATGTCGTGGCCACCCGCGACCACCACATCGACCCGGGCGACCACTTCTCCGACCACCCCGACTACCGGGCGTCCTGGCCCGCGCACTGCGTGGCGGGCACCGAGGGCAGCGGCTTCCATCCGAACTTCGCGCCGGCCCTGGCCTCCGGCGCGGTCGACGCGGTGTTCTCCAAGGGGGCCCACTCGGCCGCCTACAGCGGTTTCGAGGGCTCGGACGAGAACGGCGTCCCGCTGGCGGCGTGGCTGCGGGAGCGGGGCGTCGGCGAGGTCGACGTGGTCGGGCTCGCCCTGGACCACTGCGTCCGCGCCACCGCACTGGACGCGCTCGCCGAGGGGCTGCGCACCCGGGTCCTGCTGGACCTGACGGCCGGGGTGGCCGCGGAGACCAGCGAGCGGGCCCTTGAGGAGCTGCGGGCGGCGGGCGCGGAGCTGACCGGCAAGCCGGTGATCGCCGGCGGCTGAGCGCCGCGTGCGCGCCTCGGCCGCCGCGGCCCGCGGCCCGGCCCCTCCTCACCCGCCGGACGGGCCCACAGGCGCCGGTCCGGCCGCCGCCCCGCCGGTGCCCGCCGGGGCGGGCCGCTGCGCCCGCAGCAGGGCGCGTATCGGGTGCCAGGACTCGGTGTCGTCGTCGGGGGCCTCGCGCCAGACCAGGCCGTCGGGGTGGTGGAGCACCGCGGTGATCTCGTCGGGGGTCGGCGGCTCGGTGTTGCCGCGCAGGTAGACGGCGCGCAGGCCGAGGTTGCGCAGCCTGGTCAGGGCGCGCGAGCGGTTCACCGCGTGCACCAGGACGCGGATGCGGCAGCCGCCGTCGTACGGCCCGCACAGCGGTCCGTGGCCCGGCCTGGGCAGGGAGAGGGCCACCACCACGCTCCCGCCGGGAAGCCTGGTGAAGCCGCCTCTGGTCATCGTCATACGCTCCCCCGCGAGACTCGATGTCAACAAGGATCCGTACGTCGCATCTAAACGCCTATCGGCCGCCGCCCGCTAGGGGGCGGCGGCCGACAACGCTGTGACCTGCGACGTCTATGGACTACTTGGTCGCGGGGCCCACCGTGAGGTTCACCGCGGAGCCGTCCTTGGCCTCCTTGGTGATGGTGATCTTGGTGTTGGTGTCAGGGACGTTCACCCCGCCGGTCGGGTTGGCCGGGTCGACGTAGACGCCGTTGCGGTCGTCGAAGACCCGCACGCCGGGCTTCGAGGCGATCTTCACCGTGGCGCCGTCCTTGTGGAGGGTCAGCGCGTCGGTGCGGGCACCGGTGAAGGTCGAGTCGTAGGCCTGGAAGCGGTTGCGCATCAGCGAGCCGTCGGCCCAGCGCTCGGCCCGCGGGTGCGCGTCGACCGGGAGGATCTTCCCGACGCCGGGGTGCACGCCGACGTTGTTGTCCCGCTGCGAGGTGTCCCACAGCCAGACCAGCACGCCGTTCTGGTACGGGAAGTGCTCGACCCAGCTCGGGCGGGTGCTCTTCCAACCGAAGTTGTACGGGCCGGACTTGAGGGTCTTGTCGTAGGAGACGTACTGCCGGTTCTCGGCGAGGTAGTACTGCGGGTAGTCCTTGGTGAAGGACGCGCCGATCCGGGAGAAGCCCTTGCTGGTCCAGCCGTTGTCGCCGTTCTCCGCGTCGTCGGCGAACAGCGGGGCGCCGTCCGCGGTGACGGTGAGGGCGTCGGCGGTGAAGCCCTTCTGGGCGACGCCGCCGTCGGTCTGGTAGCGGAAGCGGAGGTCGATCTTCTTGCCGGCGTAGGCGTCCAGCGGGAAGGCCAGGTCTTGGTGGGCGGTGACGGTGCCGGTCAGCGCGGGCTTGTCGGAGGCGTCACGGGGCAGCGGGGCGCCGTTCGCGGTGCCGTCCAACGGCGTCCAGCCGGCGCCGCCGTCGGTGGAGACCTCGGTGTAGAGGAAGTCGTAGTCCTTCTCGATGTCCCACCAGCCCTTGAGGGTGAGCGCGGCGGAGGACTTGCCCGTCAGATCGACCGTCCTGGTCAGGGTGTTGGACAGGTCGTCGCCCATCCCGCTCCACCACTGCGCGGCGCCCTGGGCGGGCTTGACGATCTCGGTGGTGACCGCCTTCGGGGGCAGTTCGACCACCAGCGCCTGCTTGTTCTTGGTGTTGTACTCGGCGACGCCCAGGGTGTGCCGGGAGGGCGTCGCGGCCTTGGCGGTGGCGTAGTTGAGCCAGCCGAGCTGGAGCTTGTCCCAGGCGCCGAGGTCGCCGGGCAGGTCGCCGATGGCGTTCTTGCCGGTGCCGAGCCAGGAGCCGGCCGACATCAACGACCAGAAGTCCACCGAGGATTCGCCCTTGCCGGTGGTGTCGTACTCGTCCGGCAGGCCCAGGTCGTGGCCGTACTCGTGGGCGAAGACACCGAGCCCGCCGTTCTCCGGCTGCATGGTGTAGTCGCCGACCCAGATGCCGGTGTTGCCGATCTGGGTGCCGCCGGCCTTGTTGTCCGCCGGGCCCGTCTTGCCGGCGTCGGTGCCGTAGGCGTACCAGCGGTGCGCCCAGATCGCGTCCGTCCCCTGCGCGCCGCCGCCGGCCGACTCGTCCTCACCGGCGTGCACGATCTGGAAGTGGTCGATGTAGCCGTCGGGCTCGTTGAAGTTGCCGTTGCCGTTGTAGTCGTTGCGGTCCCACTGGTCGTACTGCGCCAGATCGGCCTTGATCTGGGCGTCGGTGCGGCCCTGCGCCTTCTGGTCGGCCACCCACTGGTTGACCGCGTCGCGGATCAGGTCCCAGGCGTTGGAGCAGTTGGTGGAGCCGCAGTAGTTGGAACCGTAGCGGGCCTCGTTCCACGGGACCCGGACCCAGTCGGAGACCTGCCCGTTCACCGAGTAGCGGCCCGAGGACTGCCGCTCGTAGTACTTGGCCAGCGACTCCTTCTTCTTGTCGTGCGAGAAGTAGAGGTCCTGGAAGTGCTGCCGGTTGAAGTCCGGCTGCCAGGCGGTGCTGTTGTCCTTGGCGCGGTCCGGCTTGGCGATCGTGTTGTGCGCCGGGCCGGGGGTGCCGCCGTACTTCTTCACCGGGGGCAGCGGACCGTCGCCGTCCGGGTCGTACATCGTGGTGTCGTCGACCTTGTCGCCGAAGTCCACGAGGATGGTGAAGATCTTGTCGGTCTTCTCCCGGGCCAGCTCGACGTACTTGCCCTTGCCGAGCTTGACGACCTTGGAACCGCCGCGCTCGCTCGGCTTGGCCTGGCCCGATATGACCTGCCGGAGCGCCTCGGTGCGCTGCGCCGACTGGCGCTCGCTGAAGGGTCCCTTGAGGTCGTGGTCGGTCGCGCGCTCGGGGGCCGGGTCCTTGCGGACCGCGGCCGCGGCGGCCGGTGCGGTGTCGGCCGCGGCCACCCCGGTCGAGAGAACGGCCGCCCCGGTCGCGGCGATCGCCGTGGCCAGGGCGGCCGTTCCGCGCAGTCTTCGATGGCGTCTCACGTGGTCCTGTCCTCCCCATCAACTGGTCAATCCAGGAGGGCATTTGACCCGACGCGAGAGAGAAAAGACAGATCTTGACGTGTACGTGAAGGCACCAGTACGTTATTCGGCTTCCGTCACACAGGTATCGGACAGCGGATTCACAGCTTCCGGATAGCTCGCGGGGCGGCGGAGCGGGGCGGGGCGACAGGCTCGGGGGATATGCCGGGCGGGCATGCGCCCCCGTCGTCAGCAGGCCGGACGCGGCGCGGGAGCGTGGCGCCGTACGGACCCGCGACCGTCCCGTGCGCCCCCGTGCTCCGGACCGGCGGGTCAGGCCCCGCTTACCTGGTGTGCCGCTCGGGCACAAGGGACCGTAGGCTCGCCCGGTGGCGCGCCGCCGAACGCCCACGCCCCCGACCCTTTCGAGGACGGAATCCGCCATGCCTCGTCCGACCGCCACCCAGCTCGTCTACGGTTCGGCCACGGTCTTCCTCTCCACCCTCGCGATGCTGCTGCTCTCGCAGACGCAGACCGGGATCGGGGTCGCGGTCATCGCGCTGGCCGGCCTCGGGCTCGGGCTGCTGGTCGCGATGACGGTGCCGATGCCGGGGACGTCGCGGGTGGTGCGCCGGGGCGGCAGCGTCCCGGCCGGCGGCCCCGCCGCGCCGCGGGCCGTGCCGACCGCGGCAGCGCCCCGGCCGCGCCCGCACGGCGGCGCCGGGATCGGCGAACGCACCCGCTGACCGACCGCTCCCGACCGGTGCCGTCGGCCGCTCAGTCGGTGGCGACCACCACGGTCCGGGCCGCCTTGTCGTGCAGGCACTGCTGGTACGGCTTGTCCCAGGTGCACCACAGGACGTTGACCAGCCAGAAGATGAAACCGCAACAGGGGACGATCTCCGGGAGGGTGTAGACCGCGGCCCGGGTCCAACCGGCCTGCGTGGTCGGGATGGAGCCGTCGGCGAGCATCGCCACCCGGATCCGCATCGCCATCTTGCCGACCGTCTGACCGCGGGCGGTCAGCATCAGCCCCTCGTAGATCAGGTACACCAGCATCGTCACGCCGGACACCGTGGCCTGCTTGCTGGTCTCCACGTTGCTGGTGCTGAAGTAGTCCACCCAGCCGACGATCGCGTTCATGATCAGGGTGACCGGGACGCCGATGATGATCGCGTCGATGATCCGGGCCAGCAGGCGCTTGCCGCGGTTGGCCAGCGGCGGCATCCCGGCCAGGGGGTCGGCGCCGAACTCCCCGCCGCCGTACGGACCGCCCGCCGACGGCCCGCCATAGGGGCCACCGCCGTAGGGACCGCCGCCGTAGGACGGTGGGGGGCCGGCTCCCGGGGGCGGTGGGGGTGGGGCGCCCCCAGGGGGTGGGGCGCCCCCAGGGGGTGGGGCGCCACCGGGAGGCGGGGCGCCGCCCATGGGCGGGGTGCCGGCGCCCCCGCCCTGGCCGCCGTACGGGGAGCCGTTGCGCGGTGCGCCGTCCTGCGGAGCGCCGCCCGCTCCGGGCTCGGGCGGCTGCTTCAGGAACGGGTCGTGCTCCGGCGGTTCACCGGGGCCGGGCCGGGGCTGGTCGGTGCTCATGGCCCGAGTCGACCGCTTGCGGACGGGCGCCGCATCCGGCGGCGTCCGATCGGGGTACCCGGGCCGCCAGGGCGGGTGACGGCCCGGGGAACGACCGGGTGACGGTCAGTCCGACGACCGGTCGGCGGCGACGAAGGTGCGGGCCGCCTTGTCGTGCCAGCACTGCCGCCACGGCTTGTCGAACAGGCACCACAGGGCGTTGACCACGCCCACCGCCAGGACCCCGAGCACGCCGTAGACCAGCCAGCGCTTGATGGCCTGCGCCGGCTCCGGGGTGCCGTGGCTCTCGATGTCCAGCACCCGCACGCCGCAGAGCTTCTTGCCCAGCGTGCGGCCCCACTTGAGGGTCGGCAGCGCCTCGTAGAGGCCGCCGCCGATCAGGACGACGGCCAGGAGTGTGAGGAACACGGGGGCGGTGGTGCCGTCGACCAGATAGACCGTCATCTGGCGGCCGGACTGCTTGGCCGCCTCGACCTTGGCGTCGAGGTGGTCGGTGACCGTGGACCACAGCGGCAGCGCCGCCGCGGCGGTGGCCGCGGCCAGCACCACGGTGTCGATCAGCCGGGCCGCCAACCGGCGGCCGAGCGAGGCCGGATGGCCCTGCGCGGCCTGCGCGGCGGCGAAGAAGACATCGGCGGTCGGCGGCTTCCAGGGGATGACGCCGTCGTCGCCGGAGGGGCCGCCCTGCGGCGGGAGGCCCGGCGCGGGCGCCGCGGCGGCCGGGGGTTGATGGGCGTTGAGCGGCTGCGGCACGGTCGGGACCTCGGACCCGGGGGCGGGCAGCGGCTGCGGCACGGTCGGCACCTCGGACCCGGGGGCGCTCAGGGACCGCGGCACGGTCGGCAACTCCGAGCCGGGGAAGCCCTGTTGGGCCGGCGCCCCGGTGGCCGGCAGGGCCTGCGGCGCGCCGCCGGCCGCGCCGGATCCGGGCTGGTTGCCGGCCGGGAGGCGGAAGGCCATCGTCTCGTTCTTGACGGCGGGGCGGCCGCCGCCCTCGCCGGCGTCCGGCCGGACGGCGCGGAAGGCGGTGGTGCCCTGGTCCGCGCCCGCCGCCGGGCCGGGCCCGGGCCGTACCGCGCGGAACGCGGTGGTCCCCTGATCGCCGGGGCCGCGGCCGGCCCCGGGGTTGACGGCGCGGAACGCGACCGTCCCGTCGGCCGGGACGGCGGGCGTCGCGGCGCCGCCGGCATCGCCCGCGGCGGCCTCGGCGGACTCCGCGGCGCGCTGCGGCGGGAGCCCGCCCTGCGGCGTACCGCCGGCGGGGGCCTGGCCGGACGCGCCCCAGGAGATCCGGCCGTCCTCGCCGAAGCCGCCCTGCCGGGAGGCGTCGGCGTGCCACGCCGCCCCTTCCGCGCGGGCCGCGTCGAGCGCCTCGATCTCACCGGGCGGGCGGACGACCGCGCCCGTCTCGTCCAGGAAGACCGGACCGGTCTCCTCGACGGCGGCGGGCGCCGGGGCCACACCGGGCGGCGGCGCGGGCATCGGTTCGCCCTCGGCAGGAGCCGGCCGGCTGGTGCCCGGCACCCATGAGGCACCGTTCCAGTACCGGATGTAGCCGGGGATGGACGGGTCCGGGTAGAAGCCCGGCGTGGGGCTGCCGCCGGCGGATCCTGCGGTAGGGGCGCTCATGTCCGAAGTCCCGTATCTGTTCTGGGCCTGGTGGATGTCGGGGTGCAGTCTGCCGCACCGCGGTGTCCACTTCCATCAGACCCCGCGTCGTAACCGTGTTCTTCCCCTGCCCCGCCACCCGCCGGGAACACGGGAAAAAATTTCTCCGAAGTCGTGTAAGAGTCCGGCCGCCGGCCGCTCTCTCCTTGCGCGGGCCCGCACACGGACCCGTGCAAGAGCCCGGAGAGAGGCGGAGAACGATGCACACAGTGGTGGAACGAGAGTTGGAACTGGGCCTGGTCGTGTCGCCGGAGCGATGCGTTCCGGTGCCGGCGCGGCTCACCTACCGGACCGACGACCCCTACGCGGTCCACGTCGCCTTCCATGTCGGGTCGGACTCCCCCGTCCACTGGACGTTCGCCCGGGAACTCCTCGTCGAGGGCGTGTTCCGGCCGTCCGGCGAGGGCGATGTACGGGTCTGGCCGATGAAGTGGGACGGCCGCAGCCTGGTCTGCATGGCGCTGGCCTCGCCGGACGGGGAGGCCCTGCTGGAGGCGCCGGCCGCCGCGGTGTCGGCCTGGCTGGAGCGGACCCTGCGGCTCGTGCCGCCGGGCTCGGAGAGCGGCCACCTGGGCATCGACGCGGGGCTGAACGCGCTGCTCGCCCTGGCCTCCCGGGACGACGCCGGCCCCAACGGCCCCTGGCCGCTGGACGATTCGCCCGAACCGGGGGCGTGAGCGGTGGCCTCCTCTTCCTTACCCCCGCCCGCCCGCCGCGGCGGGGGCCGGCGCCCGGCACCGGGGCCGCACCGCCGCGCCGGGCCGCGGACCGGCTCCCGTCCGGCCGCCTCAGTCGCCGCGGTACGCCTCCAGCAGCCGCAGCCACACCTCGCTGATCGTCGGGTAGGCGGGGACCGCGTGCCAGAGGCGTTCCACGGGCACCTCCCCGGCGACCGCGACGGTCGCCGCGTGCAGCAGCTCGCCGACGCCGTGCCCGACGAAGGTGGCGCCCAGCAGCACCTCCCGGTCCAGGTCGACGACCATCCGGGCGCGGCCGCGGTAGCCGTCGGCGTACAGCGCCGCGCCGGCCACCGCGCCCAGGTCCTGGTCGACGACGCGGATCCGGTGGCCGGCGCGTTCGGCCTCCGCGGCGCTCAGGCCCACCGCCGCGGCCTCGGGGTCGGTGAAGACGACCTGCGGGACGGCGTGCCGGTCCGCGGTGGCGCTGTGCGCGCCCCAGCGGTCGGTCTCCAGGAGCGGCACCCCGCGGGCCCGGGCGGCGATCGCGGCGCCGGCGATCCGGGCCTGGTACTTGCCCTGGTGGGTCAGGAGGGCGCGGTGGTTGACGTCGCCGGCGCCGTAGAGCCAGCCGCCCGGCACGCCCGTCACCCGCAGGGTGTCGTCCACCTCCAGCCAGCTGCCCGGCGCCAGGCCGACGGTCTCCATCCCCAGGTCGTCGGTGTGCGGCGCGCGCCCCGTGGCGATCAGCAGCTCGTCGGCGACGATCTCGCCGCCCCCGCCCCCGTCCAGGACCACGGTGACCGGCCCGCCGGGCGCCTCCCGGCGCACCTCGCGCGCCGCCGTGCCCATCCGCAGCGCCACCCCCGCCTCGGCCAGCGACTCCGCCACCAGCTGCCCCACGAAGGGCTCCATACGGGGCAGCACCCCGCCCCCGCGCACCAGCAGCGTCACCGCGGCCCCCAGCGCCCGCCAGGCGGTGGCCATCTCGACGCCGACCACACCGCCGCCGATGATCACCAGCCGCCCCGGCACCGTCCCGGAGCTGGTGGCCTGGCGGCTCGTCCACGGCTTCGCCGCGGCCAGCCCGGGGACGTCCGGCAGCACCGCCCGGCTGCCGGTGCACACCGCGACCGCGTGCCGGGCGGTCAGCGTCCGTCCGCCGTCGACGGTCACCTTCCGCGGCCCGGCCAGCCGCCCCCGGCCGCGCACCAGGTCGATCCCCTTCCCCTCCAGCCAGCGGACCTGCCCGTCGTCCTTCCAGTACGAGGCGAACGCGTCACGGTGGGCGAGGACCTCGGGCGCGTCCAGCGGCCCGCCGACCGCGCCCTTCAGCCCCGGCACCCCGCGCGCCTCGGAACGGGCCGTGACCGGCCGCAGCAGCGCCTTGCTGGGCATGCAGGCCCAGTACGAGCACTCCCCGCCGACGAGTTCGTTCTCCACCAACACCGCGCTCAGGCCGGCGGCATGCACCCGGTCGGCGAGGTTCTCTCCGGTCGGCCCGCCGCCGAGCACGATCACGTCGTAGGTGTCGTCATGGCCCTCGCCCGCGGTCCCGCCGGCTCCGGTCGCTGCACTCGCTTCGTTCGCTGACATCGGCGCTCGCTCCCTGCTGCCCGTGGGGATGGGCCGGGCCGGGTCCCCGACCCCTCCCGCCATCGTCGGCCCCCGGCGGCCTCACCGCATCCGGCGTTCGACGGCCTCCTTCGCCTCCGCCAGCCCCGCACCGGTCGCCTCCCGGTAGACCTTGATCGCCGCGACAGTCTTCCCCTTGGCGAGCAGCACGTCCACCTCGGCCAGCTGCGGGTCCGCCGGCTCCTCGACCCCCAGCTGCGCCATCAGCAGGTCCACCTTCCGCTCCAGCCGGGCCAACCGCCGCTCCAGCGGCTTGGATCGGCGGTCGAAGGACGAGGCGAGCACGGCGACGGCCAGCACGAGAACGGCCAGCGAAGTGAAAGTGGTGGTGTCCATGACGGCAGCGTAGGCCGCCTGACCTGCGCGGGTCCCGCCGGCGGCGCACGCCGGTGCAGGGCGGCGACGGCGCGGCGGCCGGTCCCCGGCGGGCGCCGGAGCGCGCATCGGGGGGCGCGGACGGGCCCACACGGCGACGTCACCGCGGCGGGTGGTGTGCGCATGCCGACCGGGTGACGGCGGGCAGGGCCGCTGGCGGGTCGTGGGCCCGCTTGCTGCACTCGTCTACGGCCGCGCACGGACTCGGAAGCCGGCGCGGCCCGGAACGCAACGGCGGTGCAGTGGCGGCCAGTTGCTCACGTGCCACACCCGGAATCCGGGTCTCCGCGCCGATGCCGGAGCCCGTCGTAGCGTCCCGGCACGTCCCGTTGACCCATCTCACCACCACACCAGGAGGACTGGCATGAAGGCACGACGGGGCAGGAAGACGGCGGGCCGGCTGGCGGCGGCCGCCGCGGCAGTGCTCGTACTGGCCGGGGCGGCACCGGCGAGCGCGACGGCCGCGCAGGCACAGCCGGAACCGGAGCCCACCTATCGGTGCCTCCAACTGGAGCGGGGCCCCGAGCCGTACTCCGTCCTGGGCCAGGACTGCGAGGCGTTCCACGGCGCCCCGCTCCAAGGCCCCATCTACGGGAGGTTCCGCATCGAGAGCAACCGCGGGGCGGTCCACTGCGAAAAGCCCCCGAACCGCCGGGAGTCCGGCTTCGCGGCACTTCCGGACGAGGTCGTGGGCTGGCTCTGCGACGTCGACGAACTCCCCGGCGGGCCCGGCGACTTCCCCGGCGAGCCCGCCAGGTTCCCCCTGCGGTGACCCAGGGGCCTTGGCGTAGCGAGGGGGACGGCGGGGTGCCTGCCGTCCCCCTTGCGTGTGCCCTGGACCCGGATTCCCTTCCCGTACGGGCCGTACCCAAGGACACCAACGGCGCTCAGCGGTACGGTTCCTGATGTCCGAACCGGAACGGAGCCCGGCATGCCACGCCCTGATGACGACCACATCGGCGCCAGGATCGCGGACTATCGCAAGCTGCGTCAGCTCACACAGATCGGTCTCGCCCAGCGCGCCTTCCTCTCCCGCGGCACCATCGCCAAGATCGAGGCCGGGCTCACGCCCGCAACTCCCGGCGTGGTGGCCGCCATTGCCCGGGTCCTCGAAGTCGATCCGGCGGTGCTCAACGGTCAGCCGTATCTCTCCGAGCTGCGCCAGGACCGGCTGGACGGCATGATCGCCCCGCTGTCCGATGCCCTCGACCAGTACGATCTCGGGCCGGATCTGGACCTCGTCCCGCGCCCCCTCCACGTCGTGGCGGCCGAGGTGGAGGCGCTGTGCGCCCGTACCTGTGCCACGGAATACAAGGATGTCGGGTCCAGACTCCCCGGTCTGTTGGGCGAGTTGACGACCGCGTTCGGCGTGCTGCCGTCCGGGGGCGAGCGCCGCCGGACGGCGGCCTCGCTGGGCTGGTCGTACTGGGTCGCCTACGAGTTCGCGTACCGACTGGGCTATCAGCAGCTCGCCTCGATCGCACTGGAGCGCATGGGCTGGATGGCGGAGCAGGCCCAGGACCCCTTGTTGCTGGCGTTCCGGCTCGGCAAGCGCAGCAGCACCCTGTTGCGTAGGGGCAACAGCCAGCTGGCGCTGAAGGTGCTCGAACGCGGTCACAAGCTGATCGAGCAGCACGACGACGCGGGGTCGGTACCGGCCCTGGCGGTCTCCGGGAGCCTGCACCTCGCCGGCGCCATCGCCGCGGCGCAGGCGCGGAACGCGCCCCTCGTCGAGGGCCACATGGCGCTCGCCCGGGAGACCGCGCGCAGGATCGGCGGGGACGTACCGCACGTGTACTGGGCGTCGTTCGGCACGACCAATGTCGCCCACTTCGACGTGGCGACGGCGGTGGAGATGGGGCGGCTCGGCGAGGCGATGAAGGCGGCCCGCCGGCTCCGCTTCCCAGCTACCCACCCCCGGATGCGGGTGGGCCGCTACCATATCGAAATGGCCCGCGCCCACGCACAGATGGGGAAGCCCGAAGCGGCCGAACGGTCCCTGCACCGAGCGCGCGAAGTGGCGCCGCAGCAGGCCAGGTATCACCCGCTCATGCGCGAGACGATCGCCGTACTGGTACGCCGACAGCGCCGGGCACCGACGGGGCTGGCGTCACTGGCGGCGTGGGTCGGGATGTAGCGCGCGTCCGCCTCGGTTACGGCCGGAGTGTTCCCGAACGGGGAACACTCCGGCCGCCTTTCGTCGGCACGCTGGAAGCGGCGAAGACCCCCGCGACCGTGGTGGACGGCCTGGGGCGTGGACAACACCGAGAAGGAGCGCTGACATGACGCAAACTACCGCGAACCGCCGCCGCATCCACGGGGCGGTGGTCGCCGCATGACGGACCACACCGACCGCACGCCACGGCTGCTGCCCTGGACGACCCCGGACGGGAAGCCGTGCTATCTCATTCCCGGCAACGGCACCGGCCGCGTCTCCCGCCTCGCCGACCGGATCGAGGCCGAACAGCTCGGCTCCACCGCCGTCCTCATCGAGGAAGCGGAACGCATCCTGACCGAACGGGCCTGGACGCCCGGCGAACTTCACCTGCTGACCGTGGACTTGAAGGACTCCCTGGTCGCCACCTACCGCGTCGCCGAAAGCCGCGGAGCCCGCCTGCCGGTACCCGACGACGAACCCACCGACCCCGACGAGTTCGAAGACGGCCCCGGCAACCCTGACGAGGGGCCGGGGCGGTCGTAAGCCCTCAGCAGCAGCCTTGAAGTCGGGAACGGGCCCCTAGGGGCCCGAAGCCATGGGCACGACAGCGGCGGGCGCCCCCTTTGGGCCTAGAACAGCTTCCCCGGGTTGAGGATCCCCAGGGGGTCGAAGACCTGCTTGATGCCGCGGTGCAACTCCACGCCGTCGGGGCCGAGTTCGCGGGCGAGCCAGTCCTTCTTCAGGACGCCGACGCCGTGTTCGCCGGTGATGGTGCCGCCCAGGCGGAGGCCGAGGGCCATGATGGCGTCGAACGCCTCGCGGGCGCGGCGCTCCTCGTCGGGGTCGGCCGGGTCGAAGCAGACCAGCGGGTGGGTGTTGCCGTCGCCGGCGTGCGCGCAGACGCCGATGGTCAGGCCGTGCTCCTCGGCGACGGCGGCGGCGCCCTCCAGCATCGCGGCGAGCTGCGAGCGGGGCACGCAGACGTCGTCGATGAGCATCGCGGGCTTGATCTTCTCAAGGGCCGGGAAGGCCAACCGACGGGCCTGGAGGAGGAGTTCGGACTCCGTGGCGTTCTCGGCGGGGACGACCTCGGTGGCGCCGGCCGCCTCGCACAGCGCGCCGACCGCGGCGAGGTCGGCGGCCGGGTCCGGGGTGTCGAAGGCGGCCAGCAGCAGCACCTCGGTGGTCTCCGGCAGGCCCATCTGCGCCAGGGCGTTGACCGCGCGGACGCTGGTGCGGTCCATGAGCTCCAGCAGGGACGGGGTGTGGCCCTCGGCCATGATCCGGCAGACCGCCTCGCCGGCCGCCGTCACCGACCCGAACTCGGCGACCATGGCGAGCTGTTGGGGCGGCTCGGGCTTGAGGGCCAGGGTGGCGCGGACCACCACGCCCAGGCTGCCCTCGGAGCCGACGAAGAGGCGGGTGAGGTCGTAGCCGGCCACGCCCTTGGCGGTGCGCCGCCCGGTCCTGATCAGCCGGCCGTCGGCGAGGACGACCTCCAGGCCGAGCACGTACTCCGCGGTGACGCCGTACTTCACGCAGCACAGGCCGCCCGCGGCGGTGCCGATGTTGCCGCCGATGGTGCACATCTCCCAACTGGAGGGGTCGGGAGGGTAGGAGAGGCCGTGCTCGTTGACCGCGCGGGAGAGGACGGCGTTGACGACGCCCGGTTCGACGACCGCGACCCGGTCGACGGGGTCGATCTCCAGGATGCGGTCCATCTTGACCAGGGAGAGGACGATGCAGCCGTCGACGGCGTTGGCGGCGCCGGAGACGCCGGTGCGGGCGCCCTGCGGGACGACCGGGACGCGCAGTGCGGTGGCCGTCCGCATCACGTGCTGGACCTGCTCGACGGTGCGGGGCAGGACGACCACGGCGGGGGTGCCGGCGTCGCAGAAGTTGGCCGTGTCCCGGGCGTAGGAGCCGGTGACGTCGGGGTCGGTGAGCAGCACTTCCTCGGGGAGCCCGGCGCGCAGGCGTGCGATGAGGTCCATGCCCGTAGCCTCGCATCCGTGGGCCGTACACGGAAGATCGTGTACGGCCCACGGAAAGGCAGGGGTTGAGCGGGGGTCAATCGAGGCCGGCGCGCAGCGCCGTCTTCTGGGGGTGGAGGTCGGGTGACGGGCGGGCTACAGGTTGCCGCGGCGGTCCTGTTCGCGCTCGATGGCCTCGAAGAGCGCCTTGAAGTTGCCCTTGCCGAAGCCGAGGGAGCCGTGCCGCTCGATCATCTCGAAGAAGACGGTCGGGCGGTCCTGGACCGGCTTGGAGAAGATCTGGAGCAGATAGCCGTCCTCGTCCCGGTCGGCGAGGATCTTCAGCTCGCGCAGCTCCTCGATCGGGACGCGGGTGTCGCCGACCCACTCGCCGAGGGTGTCGTAGTAGGCGTCGGGGACGTCGAGGAACTCCACGCCGGCGGCCTTCATCTGGCGGACCGAGGCGACGATGTCGTTGGTGGCCAGCGCGATGTGCTGGACGCCGGGGCCGCCGTAGAACTCCAGGTACTCGTCGATCTGGGACTTCTTCTTGGCCAGGGCGGGCTCGTTGAGCGGGAACTTCACCTTCTTGCTGCCGTCCGCGACGACCTTGGACATCAGCGCCGAGTACTCGGTGGCGATGTCGTCGCCGACGAACTCCTTCATGTTGGTGAAGCCCATGACCTTGTTGTAGAAGGCCACCCACTCGTTCATCCTGCCGAGTTCGACGTTGCCGACGCAGTGGTCGATCGCCTGGAAGAACCGCTTGGCCGGAGGGGCGACGAGCGGCTCCACGGCGACGAAGCCCGGAAGGTAGGGGCCGTCGTAGCCGGTGCGCTCCACCAGGGTGTGCCGGGTCTGCCCGTAGGTGGCGATGGCGGCGCGGACGATCGTGCCGTGCTCGTCCTTGGTCTCGTAGGGCTCCGTGAGGCCCGTCGCGCCGTGCTCGACGGCGTAGGCGTACGCCGCGCGGGCGTCCGGCACCTCGATGGCCAGGTCGATGACGCCGTCGCCGTGCGCGGCCACGTGGTCGGCGAGGAAGCGGCCCCAGTCGGTGGTCGGCTTGATCACCGAGGTGAAGACGAAGCGGGCGCCGCCGGATTCCAGGACGTAGGAGGCCGTCTCGCGGCTACCGGTCTCCGGCCCCTGGTAGGCGACGCGCTTCATGCCGAAGGCGGTGGAGTAGTAGTGCGCGGCCTGCTTGGCGTTGCCGACGGCGAAGACGACCGCGTCCATCCCCTTGACCGGGAAGGGGTCCGCCTGCCGGGCCGTGCCGGGGGTGGTGGGCTGGGTGTGCATCGTGGTGTCTGCCATGCCCGCAGAGTCCCGCCGATCCACAAGGTGCGCAATAGTTCGTGCATTTGCTGGGCATTGTGTATAGCGCTTCGCGAGAGCGGGCGGACGATCTGTACATGATGACCATCGAAATCGGAGGTTTCAGCCATGGCGATCGATCATTTGGACGGGGCGCTGCTGGAGCTGCTCGCCCGGGAACCGCGGATCGGCGTCCTGGAGGCGTCCCGCCGGCTAGGGGTGGCCCGCGGGACGGTGCAGGCGCGGCTCGACCGGCTTCAGTCGAACGGAGTGATCAGGGGCTTCGGGCCGGACGTGGACCCGGCGGCACTGGGGTATCCGGTGACCGCGTTCGCGACCCTGGAGATCAAACAGGGCCAAGGCAACGACGTGCGGGCCCACTTGGCGGGCGTACCGGAGGTACTGGAGTTGCATACAACGACCGGACACGGGGACATGCTCTGCAGGCTCGTGGCGCGTTCGAACGCCGATCTCCAGCGGGTGATCGACCGGGTCGTGGGCTTTGATGGCATCGTGCGGGCATCTACGGCGATCGTCATGGAAAATCCGGTTCCGCTGCGCATCATCCCGTTGGTGAAACAGGCCGCGGGAGGGTAGGGCGGCGGGCGGCCGGTCCGCCGTCGGGGCGGGCCCGGGCGGTGAGGGACCGAGGAGGCGACGGATGGGCTTCTGGGACTACGTCGGCAGCCGGCACGTCCAGCTGCTGACGGACACGTATCAGCACGCCAGCGCGGTCTTCCAGTGCATGGTGATCGCGACGGTGCTGGGCGTCGCCGTCGGCGTCGCCACCTACCGCAGCGAATGGGCCGGCGCCCTCGCCACGACGACCACCGCGACGATCCTGACCATCCCGTCCCTGGCCCTGATCGGCCTGCTGATCCCGATCGTCGGCCTCGGTGTCGCGCCGACCGTCGTGGCGCTGACCCTGTACGGGCTGCTGCCGGTGGTCCGCAACGCCATCGTGGGGCTGCGCGGGGTGGACCCGGCGCTGGTGGACGCGGCCAAGGGCATCGGGATGTCGCGGGCCGCCCGGCTCTTCAGGGTCGAACTCCCGCTGGCCTGGCCGCCGATCCTCACCGGCATCCGCGTCGCCACCCAGATGCTGATGGGCATCGCGGCCATCGCCGCCTTCGCGTCGGGCCCCGGCCTCGGCAACGAGATCTTCCGCGGGATCGCCTCGCTGGGCAGCGCCAACGCGCTCAACCAGGTGCTCTCCGGGACGCTCGGGATCGTCGTCCTGGCCCTCCTCTTCGACGCCGCCTACGTCCTGATAGGGCGCCTGACCATATCCAGGGGGATCCGTGCCTGAGCCGTACCGGAGCGATCACGACGCGACGGAGGCGGCCGCGCGGCCGCCCGCCTCGACGGGTGCCGCCATCCGGCTGGAGAACCTGACGAAGGTCTACCCGGGCACTCCCGCCCCGGCGGTGGACGACGTCAGCATGGAGATCAGGGCGGGCGAGATCGTGGTCTTCGTCGGGCCGTCCGGCTGCGGGAAGTCCACCACGCTGAAGATGATCAACCGGCTGATCGAGCCGACCTCGGGACGCATACGGATCGGCGACGAGGACGTCACCACCATCGACCCGGTCCGGCTGCGCCGCAAGGTCGGCTATGCCATCCAGGCGTCCGGGCTCTTCCCGCACATGACCGTGGCGCAGAACATCGCACTGGTGCCGAAGATGACCGGCTGGTCCGCCGCCCGGACCAAGGAGCGGGTCGAGGAGATGCTCGACCTGGTGGGCCTGGACCCGGGCGAGTTCCGCCACCGCTATCCCCGCCAGCTCTCCGGCGGCCAGCAGCAGCGGGTCGGGGTGGCCCGGGCGCTCGCCGCCGACCCGCCGGTGCTCCTGATGGACGAGCCGTTCGGCGCCGTCGACCCGATCACCCGGGACCACCTCCAGGACGAACTGATCCGGCTCCAGCACGAGTTGCACAAGACCATCGTCTTCGTCACCCACGACTTCGACGAGGCGATCAAGCTCGGCGACCGGATCGCGGTGCTCCGCGAGCGCTCGCACATCGCCCAGTTCGACACCCCCGAGGCCATCCTCACCAACCCGGCGGACGACTTCGTCTCCGGCTTCGTGGGCGCCGGGGCGGCGCTCAAGCGGCTGAACCTGACCCGGGTGCGGGACGTCGAGGTGGTCGACTTCCCCACCGCGCAGGTCGACGACCCGCTCCAGTCGATCTTCGACCTGCTGCGCGACGGCGGCACCAACGAACTGCTGCTGCTGGACCGCGACCGCCGCCCGTACAAGTGGCTGCGCCGCGGCGACCTCTCGCGCGCCAAGCAGTCGCTGGCCCGGGCCGGCACCCTCGTCACCGACACCGTCACCCGGGACGCGACGCTGCGCGACGCCCTGGAGGCGGTGCTGACCGACAGCGCGGGCCGGGTGGCGGTCACCGGCCGGCGCGGTGAGTACACCGGTGTGGTCGACATGGAGACGCTGATGAACAACGTCCACGAACTGCTCGCGGCGGACCGGCTGGAGGCCCTGGAGCACCAGCACGAACTGCGGGCGCAGCGCGCCCACCGGACCCAGCTCGCCCAGGAGGGCCTGCACCGCGACGGCGGCCCGGAGGGCAGCGCCGGAGGCCGGATATGACCCCGGGCGCCTCGCCGGACGGCGGGGGCCGCAGCGGGCCGCCGGAGGGGCGCGCAGGGGTGCCGCTGCCGGGCGGCGCCCATGCCGCGGGGCGGGAGACGGCGTCGGAGGCCGCGCCCTTCCGTACCGCCGCGCCCGGCGGGCGCCGGATCAGCTGGCAGAAGTGGACGTTCATGCCCGTCTTCCTGACCGCGGCGCTGCTGACGACCTGGCTGTGGTTCCGCGGCGCCCCGCTGGACTCCATCGCCCACCAGGCCGTCGACGACGGCAAGGTGTGGCTGGCGCTGCGCCAGCACCTCCAACTGACCGCGGTCTCCACCGTCTTCGTGCTGGCGATCGCGATCCCGCTGGGCATCGCGCTGACCCGGCCGCGGCTGCGCCGGGCCACCCCGCTCGCCATGGCGCTGGCCAACCTCGGGCAGGCGATCCCCGCGCTCGGCCTGCTGGTGCTGCTGGTCATCTGGCTGGGCATCGGGGCCGGTTCGGCGATCGTCGGCATGGTGATCTACGCGGTGCTGCCGGTGCTGGCCAACACCATCGCCGGGCTGCGCGGCATCGACCCGACGCTGACCGAGGCGGCCCGCGGGATCGGCATGTCGCCGCTGGGCGTGCTGACCCGGGTCGAACTCCCGCTGGCCGTCCCGCTGATCCTGGCCGGGGTGCGCACCGCGCTGGTGCTGAACGTGGGCACCGCGACGCTGGCCACGTTCGGCGGGGGCGGCGGACTGGGCGATCTGATCTCGGCGGGGATCATCACCCAGCGGATGCCGGTGCTGGTCCTGGGGTCGGCGCTGACCGTGGCGCTGGCGCTGCTGGTCGAGTGGCTGGCCTCGCTGGCCGAACTGCTGCTGCGGCCGCGCGGGCTGGAGGTGGCGGTATGAGCACGCGGGGGCACCGCGGGCGGTGGGCGGCCGGTGCGGCGCTGCTGGCGGCCGCGCTGCTGGGGGGCTGCGGGCTGGTCAGCGGCAGCCCGCTGTCCGACGACGTCTCTCCCGGGACGGTCGGCCGGGGGCAGCCCCTCAAGGGCGCCCAGCTCACCGTCACGTCCAAGGAGTTCACCGAGAACATCATCCTGGGCCAGATCATGGGGCTGGTCTTCAAGGCGTCCGGCGCCACGGTCATCGACAAGACCAACATCCAGGGCACCATCGGCGCCCGCGAGGCGGTCCGCACCGGCACCGCGGACGGGATGTACGAGTACACCGGCACCGGCTGGATCACCCACCTCGGGCACACCACGCCGATCCCGGACCCGCAGAAGCAGTGGGAGGCGGTGCGGGACGCCGACCGCCGCAACGGCATCGAGTGGCTGCCGAAGTCCCGGCTGAACAACACCTACGCCCTGGCGCTGAACGCCGCCAACGAGCGGAAGTACGGGGTGCGCACCCTCTCCGACGTCGCCGCGCTGCTGCAGCGGAAGCCCGGCGCGGTCACCCTGTGCGTGGAGAACGAGTTCGCCACCCGCAACGACGGGCTGCCCGGGATGGCGAAGGCGTACGGCATGGACATCCCGTCCGGCAACGTCCGGCGGATGACCGGCGGCGTGGTCTACACCGAGGTGGCCAAGGGGACGTCCTGCACGTTCGGCGAGGTCTTCACCACCGACGGCCGGATCAAGGCGATGGGGCTGAGCGTCCTGAAGGACGACCGGCGCTTCTTCCCCAACTACAACGCCGCACCGGAGATCAACGCCGCCGCGCTGCGCAGGCACCCGCAGATCGCCGACGTCCTCGCCCCGGTCACCGCCGCGCTGGACAACGCCGTCGCCCAGAAGCTCAACGCCGAGGTCGACGTCGAGGGCCGGGATCCGCACGACGTCGCCAGGGAGTGGCTGATCCGGGAGGGCTTCATCAAGGAGGGCGGCGGCTAGGGCGTGTCGTCGAACCGGCGCCTGCCGTGCGACGCCTGGCACGCGCCCTCGGCTCAGTCGCCGCAGCTGGGCACCTTGCCGCCGGAGTTGAGGGCCTTGAGGGCGTCCACCGCGCCGCCCAGGGTGGTGACGGGGATCAGCCGCATCCCCTTGGGGAGCTCGGCGCGGGCGTCGGTGCACTCCTGGCGGGGGACGAGGAAGACCGTCGCGCCGTCGCGGTGCGAGGCCTGGGTCTTCAGCGCCACCCCGCCGACCGCGCCGACCGTGCCGTCGGCCTCGATGGTGCCGGTCCCCGAGACGACCCGGCCGCCGGTGAGGTCGTGCCCGGCGCCGTCGCCGACCATCTTGTCGACGATGCCCAGCGCGAACAGCAGGCCGGCGCTGGGCCCGCCGACGTCGGCCAGGCTCAGGTCGACCTTGACGTCCTTGGGGGACTTCCCGAGCCGGTTCAGCGCGGCCTGGGTGGCACTGTCCTGCGACTGCTTCATCTGCGCCGCGTTGTGCTCGGCGATCTCCTCGGTGTTCTTGCCCGGCGGGTAGACCGAGTCGCGCGGCATCACCGCCTCGTCGGTGCGGAACCAGGCCCGGACCACGTCCGGCAGGCGGATGGAGGCATCCGGCCCGGTGGCGGTGATCGAGGTCATCCGCAGCTGCCCGCTGGTGGCGCGGGTGGGCGCCCCGGAGATGGTGATCACCGGCTTGCCCTTGTCGTCGCCGAGGACGTTGGCCGTGACCCCCGGATACGCGAGGGCGTACGGCAGCGGAGCCAGGGCGGCGGTCACGAGCAGGGCAAGGACGAGGACGGTGCAGGCCAGCAGGGCGCGGGTGCGTGAGGACACCCCGCCAGCCTAATTGACCCCCGTCCCGTCCGTCCCGTGCGGCGCCTGAGGCACACGGCAGCGCCACAGGGCCCCCACACCGGGTACGTGAACGCCCGCGGGCCGCGACCGCCGGCGGCCGTCAGCGCAGCGCCTCGGCGACCTCCCGGGCCGCGTCCACCACCCGCGGACCGACCCGCTCCGCGACGGACTCCGTCAGTAACACCACACCGACGCTGCCCTCTATGCCGCTGACCCCGAGGAGCGGCGCCGCGGCACCGCTGGCGCCGGCCTCCAACTCCCCGTGCGTCAGGGCCAGTCCGGCGTCGTGGAGGCGGCCCTGGCGGGCCTTGAGGATGGCCCGGCCGGCGGCGCCGCGGTCCAGCGGATGGCGGAAGCCGGCGCGGTAGGCGACGTGGTAGTCGGTCCAGGTCGGCTCGACGACCGCGACCGCCAGCGCCTCGGTGCCGTCGACGAGGGTGAGGTGCGCGGTGGCGCCGACGTCCTCGGCGAGCGAGCGCAGCGCGGGCAGCGCGGCCTCCCTGACCAGCGGGTGGACCTGGCGGCCCAGGCGCAGCACGCCGAGGCCGACCCGGGCCCGGCCGCCGGCGTCCCGGCGCACCAGGGCATGCTGCTCCAGCGTGGCCAGCAGGCGGTAGACCACCGTGCGGTTGACACCGAGCTTGTGCGAGAGCTCGGTCACGGTCAGCCCGTGGTCGGTGTCGGCGAGCAGTTTGAGGACGCGCAGTCCCCGGTCGAGCGTCTGGGAGGTCTCCGCGGTCACGACGCCCCCTCCTGAAGTGAGTTGGCGGCGTCCGTACCCGGCGCGCTGCTCGTCCCGGAACAGCGCCCAAGAGCCGCCGGCCCTGTGCACCGGCTGCGCTCCGCGGCGGCGCTGCCACGGGGCGTGTGCGTGACCGGGACAGTAGCGAGCCGACTCCGGTCAGCGGAAGAGCGCGTCCAGAATCCGGTCCCTGGCGACCGGAACATCCACTTTCCTCCGCACCGCGAGAGCCTCCGGCAGGGGTTCGGATGCGCCACCGCGACCGGGGCGCACGCCCTCGGCCGCGGCTACCGGGCCGCCCGCCGGCGGCAGCCCTCCGACCGCCCCCGGGGCACGCCCCTCAGCGCATCCGGGTCGCCCACTCCCGCACCTTCTTGATGCGCTCGTTGAGCTGCCCGGCGGTGGCCTCCGCGCTCGGCGGGCCGCCGCACGTCCGGCGCAGCTCGGTGTGGATCACCCCGTGCGGTTTGCCGCTCTGGTGGACATAGGCGCCCACCAGCGTGTTGAGCTGCTTGCGGAGCTCCAGCAGCTCCTTGTGCGTGACCACCGGCCGCCGCTCGGCGGGGATTTCGAGCAGGTCCGCCTCGGTGTCCGGCCGCTTCCGGCTGTGCGCGATCTGCCGGGCCTGCCGCTTCTGGAGCAGCAGCTGCACCTGGTCGGGCTCCAGCAGCCCGGGGATGCCGAGGTAGTCCTGCTCCTCCTCGCTGCCCGCGTGCGCCTGCATGCCGAACTCGGCGCCGTCGTAGAGCACCCGGTCGAAGACCGCCTCCGACTCCAGCGCCTCGAACGAGAACTGCTCCTGCTCGCCGGTGTCCTCGTCCTGCTGCTTGTTCGCCTCGTCCAGCTCCTTCTCGGACTCGGCGTACGGGTCCTCCTCGCCGTCCTTCTTCGGCTTGTCGAGCACGTGGTCGCGCTCGACCTCCATCTCGTTGGCGAAGCCGAGGAGCGAGGGGACGGTGGGCAGGAAGACGGACGCGGTCTCGCCGCGCTTGCGGGACCGCACGAAGCGGCCCACGGCCTGCGCGAAGAACAGCGGGGTGGAGATCGTGGTGGCGTACACCCCGACCGCGAGGCGGGGCACGTCGACGCCCTCGGACACCATCCGAACCGCGACCATCCAGCGGTCGTCGGAATGCGAGAAGTCGTCGATGCGCTGCGAGGCGCCCGCGTCGTCGGAGAGCACCAGGGTCGCGCCCTGGCCGGTGATCTCCCGGATCAGCTTGGCGTACGCCCGGGCCTGCTCCTGGTCGGAGGCGATGACCAGCGCGCCGGCGTCGGGGATGCCCTTGCGGACCTCGGTCAGCCGCCGGTCGGCGGCCCGCAGCACGTTCGGCATCCACTCGCCGCGCGGGTCCAGCGCGGTGCGCCACGCCTGGGAGACGGCGTCCTTGGTCATCGGCTCGCCCAGCCGCGCCGCGATCTCGTCGCCGGCCTTGGTCCGCCAGCGCATGTTGCCGCTGTACGAGAGGAAGATCACCGGCCGGACGACGCCGTCGGACAGCGCGTTCCCGTAGCCGTAGGTGTAGTCGGCGGACGACCGGCGGATGCCGTCGTTGCCCTCCTCGTACGACACGAACGGGATCGGGTTGGTGTCGGAGCGGAACGGGGTGCCGGTCAGCGCCAGCCGCCGGGTCGCCGGCTCGAACGCCTCCAGGCACGCCTCGCCCCACGACTTGGAGTCGCCGGCGTGGTGGATCTCGTCCAGGATGACCAGCGTCTTGCGCTGCTCGATGCGGTTGCGGTGCAGCATCGGGCGGACCCCGACACCGGCGTAGGTGATCGCGATGCCGTGGTACTCGCGGCCCAACGGCCCGGCGCTGTACTCCGGGTCGAGCTTGATCCCGACCCGGGCCGCGGCCTCCGCCCACTGCTTCTTCAGGTGCTCGGTCGGCGCGACCACCGTCACCTGCTGCACGACGTGGTGGTGCAGCAGCCACGAGGCGAGGGTGAGCGCGAAGGTGGTCTTGCCGGCGCCGGGCGTGGCCACGGCGAGGAAGTCCCTGGGCTGGGTCTGGATGTACCGGTCCATGGCGCCCTGCTGCCAGGCACGCAGCTTGTTCGCGGTACCCCAGGGGGCCCGCCCCGGGAAGGCCGGGGACAGGTGATGGCTGTTGGTGGGGCTGGTGGTAGTCACGGTCTCCGTCGGCTGAGGTCGGCGATCGGCAACCGCGTCAGCCTACCGGTGACCCGCTTTCGGTCCGGCGCCGAACGCCCGCTCCCGGCCGGGGGTGGGAGCGAGGTCACATCGCGCGGACGCGGCCCCGGGCGCCGTTGCCGGGGCGCGTCCGACGGAGCGGCGCGGGCCCGGCTCCGGTCGCCACCGTGCCGCCGTCCGCCCGGCGGTCGCCGTGCCGTCGTCCGCCCGGCGGTCGCCCTCCCGTCGTCCGCCCAGCTGGTCACCGTCCCGTCGTCCGCCCAGCGGTCGCCCTGCCGTCGTCCGTCCAGCCCGTCAGCTTCCCGTCGTCCGCCCGGCAGACGGGAGCGTGCCGACGGGGCCCGGCTGGTCGGCGGCCTTCGGGCGCAGCCGGGCGGAGACCGCCACCCCCGCGGCCGCCACCGCCGCCATCGCCACGAAGACGGCCAGGAACGCCGCCGGGTGGCTCACCGCACCGGCGCCCGCGGGGGCGGCCGAGGCGGCGCCGGCCGCGGCGATCGAACCGCCGCCGAAGGCCACGAACAGCACCCCGCTGATGCCGACGAAGGTCACGTTGCCCAGCGCGTCGGACATCTGGAGGGACGAGGAGTTGCTGCCCGCCTCCTCCGGGCGGGAGAGCTTCAGCAGCAGTACGCCGCCGCTGGAGATGTTCAGCCCCATGCCGAACCCGCCGATCGTCCACGCCACGGCCACCGCCCAGACCGGCACCCCCTCGATCAGCACCAGCGGCACCAGCAGGATCGCCGTCCCCAGCAGGGCCATGCCCAGGCCCATCAGCCGCTCGCGGTGCGGATCCATCCGTGGCCGGCTCTGGACGTAGGAGCCGAGCGCCCAGGTCAGGCCGCCGCCGGTGAGCGAGAGCCCGGCCAGGGTGGCGGACAGCCCGCGCTGGGTGACCAGCAGCAGCGGGATGAAGCTCTCGGCGGCGACCAGCGCCCCGGCCGCCAGGCCCCGTATCAGCACCACCGACGGCAGCCCGCGGCCGGCCCGGAACGTGCCGCGGGGCAGCAGCCGCACGATGGCCGGGGCCAGCAGCGCCAGCCCGGCCGCGGCCGGCAGCAGCGCGAACCAGCTCGGATGCTGACCGGCGTACTGGAGCAGCGACGCGCCCACCGCGACCGCCAGCGCCAGCAGGCAGCGGCGGCTGCCGAGGATCTGCCGGACGCCGCCAGCCTGCTCCGGCGCGGTGCGCGGCAGCTTGCGCAGCGCCGGCAGCATCACCGCGAGCGGCAGGAGTATCAGCACCGGTATGGAGAGGAACACCCAGCGCCAGCCGGCCTGCTCGGTGATCGTCCCGGCGACCAGCGGCCCGACGATCACCGGCACCACCCAGGCCGCCGAGAAGGCCGCCATGACCGACGGCTGCAGCCGCTCGGGATAGCCGCGGCCGACGACCACGTACAGCGCCACGATCGCCAGGCCGCCGCCCAGCCCCTGGACGCCCCGCCCGGCGATGAACACGCCCATGGTCGGCGCCCCGCCGGCGATCAGCAGCCCGGCGCCGAACGCGGCGATCCCGCTGAACAGCGGCGCCAGCGGCCCGCGCCGGTCGCTCCACACGCCGGAGAGCGCCATCGCGAACAGGCTGGCCGTGAAGAACGCCGAGAAGGCGAAGGCGTACAGCCCGATGCCGTCGAGGGCGCGGGCGGCCACCGGCATCGCGGTGTTCACCGCGCTGGCCTCGAAGGCGATCAGGGAGACGACGGAGATGATGCCGAGGGTCAGGGCGCGGTGCTCCCGGCCGAGGACGCCGCCGGAACCGTCCGGCGGCGGGGCGCAGGCTCCGGGACCTGTGGCATCGGGGGCGGCGGAGCTGCCCGTCGTGGCGGGGGCGGCCGCGGCTGCGGGGCTCGTAGGGTCAGCGGTCATCGGGCCAGCGTAAGGGCCGTCGGCGGCTTGCGCCCCTGTCCAAGGTCGGGGGTCCCCTCGGCCGTCGGTCCTACGCCGCGGGCCGGCCCCGGCTCCCGCCGCGCCGCCCGGACCGCCGCGCCGCCCCGGACCGTCCGGCAAGCTGTCCGTATGCCGTACTTCCGCACCGCCGACGACGCCGAGCTGCACTACCGCGTGCTCGGGCCCGCCGGCTCCGCGCTGCCGCCCCTGCTGTGCCTGGCCGGCGGCCCCGGCCGGGACGCCGCCTACCTGGGGGACCTGGGCGGTCTGGCCGGCGGGCGGCAGCTGATCGTCCCGGACAGCCGCGGCACCGGCGCCTCCCCGGCCGCCACCGACCCGAGCCGGTACGCCTTCCCGCACCTGGCCGAGGACGTCGAGGCGCTCCGCGCCCACCTGGGCCTGGCCCGCTTCGCCCTGCTCGGCCACAACGCGGGGGCCACCGTGGCCCAGGCGTACGCCGCGGCCCACCCGGAGCGGCTGACCCACCTGGTGCTGGTCTGCCCCGGTTCCCGCCTCCAGGGCGAACTCCCCGACGACGCCCGGGAGATCTTCACCTCCCGGATGCACGAGGAGTGGTGGCCGCGGGCCGCGGTGGCGGTGCAGGAGCTGGCCGAGGCATCGGACCTGGCGGAGGTGCGCGAGCTGCTGTACACCGCGGCGCCGCTGGCCTACGCGCGATGGGAGGCGCCGCAGCGGGCCCACGCCGCCGCCGAGGGCGGGCAGTTGGGCCCCGTGCCGCGGGCCGGCTTCTGGCAGGGCGTGGCCGAGACGACCCGCGAGGCGGTGCTGGCGGGGCTGCGGCGGGTCGGCTGCCCGGTCCTGGTGGTCACCGGCGACCGGGACGCGGTCGCCGGGATGCGCGCCGGCGAACTCGTCGCCGCCGCCTTCCCCGACGCCCGGGTGCGCCCGCTGCACCTCGTCGGCCACTACCCCTGGGTGGACGAGCCGGACCTCTTCCGCCCACTGGTCGAGGAGTTCCTCCACACCTCCTGAGGCCGGCCGCCCGCCCATCTCCCCTCCATGAACCGCGTGTTGCAGCCTCATGGCAACCCGCCCGCACCTCTTGCCCGACCCCCCACCCGGCGCCCTAGAGTCGACAACGCACCGCACACCGGCCGTGTGCCCGAGTGGTTGAGGGACTCGCCTGCAAAGCGAGTTACGCGGGTTCGATTCCCGCCACGGCCTCCCTACGCGCAACGCCCCGACGCGCAGCGCGCGGGCGCTTCGGCGCAGCCACCCGGCGGCGGCCCCCACGGCCACGGGGACCGCCGCCGGGCGCACGGCCGCCCCGACTCGCCCGCCCCGCAGGGCCGTTCGCCGCCCTTCGCGCTCTCCCCCGTGCATATTGCTCGCCTCCGGCCCGCTCCCCCGCGACGGCGCTCTGCCGCCGATCGGACGTCCCGCCGGCCATCGGACCGGCGCCACGCGCGGATTCACGCGCTGGAAAACACCGTAGGTGACGGCACTGACAACGGCCGTGACGGAGAGTGAAAGCGCAGGTGGGGCGGCCGGGAAGGCCGGGGCCGGCGCATCGGGCGTGCCGCCGTGCGGACCGAGCGGCCCGCACGGCGCGGCGTCAGCGCGACGGCATCGTCACTGCGGCACCTGCGACATCTGCGGCATCTGCACCGGCTGCGCCACCGCCGCCTGCGGCCGGATCGGCAGCCGGCCGATCGGCCGGCCGGTCGCGGCGCGGACCGCCGACGCCACCGCGGCCGGCGCGGTCACCACCGGCACCGCACTGACCGGCTTGGCGCCGAACGGGGCGACCACGTCACGCTCCTCGACCAGCTTGACGATCCGGATGTCCGGGGCGTCCAGCGCGGTCGGCAGCGCATAGCCGGTCAGGTCGGGGTGGCGGACCTGACCGCGGCTGGTGCGGAGGTTCTCCATCAGCGCCGCCCCCAGGCCCTGGGTGACCCCGGCCTCGATCCGGGCCCGCAGCTGGCGCGGGTTGAGCACCCGGCCCACGTCCTGCGCCACGGTCATCTCCACCACCCGGACGGTGCCCAACTCGATGTCCACATCGGCGACACAGCGGATGGCGCAGAAGGCGAGCCCGACGAACGCGTCGCCCTGGCCGGTCTCGTCCAGCGGCTCGGTGGGGTGCGGCCGGCACTGCGCGGTGGCCCACAGCTCCTTGCCGTCCAGCGCCTCGGCGACGGTCGTGCTCAGCACCCCGTCGTACGAGGTGATCTTGCCGTCGGCGATCTGCAGCAGCTCGGTGGACATCCCGAACGTGTGGGCCAGCGGCTGGAGGAGCTGGGTGCGGACCATCTTCGCGGCCCGCTCGACGGCCCCGCCGGAGACCCAGGTGTGCCGGCCGTGGCAGGCCCGGCCGGCCGGCGGCTGGTCGGTGTCCACGCCCGCGACGTGCACCTCGTCGATGCCCAGGGTCTCCTGGACGATCTGCCGCGCCAGCGTGGCGAACCCCGAACCGGTCTCCACGGCGGCGCAGATGACGGTGGCGACCGAGCCGCTGACCTTGACGGTGGCGGTGGACACCTCGTCGGCGCCCTCCGCGCCGAGCATGTGCACCATGCCCAGCGCGTAGCCGACGCCGCGCCGGACCGCGCCCGGCTCGCCGGCGCCCTCCGGGCCGCCCGGCAGCAGCCACTCCGCCTCGGGGGTGTCCTTGGGCAGCTCGGGCAGCGGCGCCTCGGTGACGGCGCTCAGGAGCTCGGCGACCGGGGCGGGGCAGGTGACGGTCTGCCCGGTGGGCAGCAGATCGCCGGTGGCCATGAGGTTGCGCCGGCGGATCTCGTCCGGCTCCAGGCCCAGGTGCGCGGCGAGCTTGTCCATCTGGCCCTCGTAGGCGGCGCAGACCTGGAGCGCGCCCTCGCCGCGCAGATGGCCGGAGGGCGGGTTGTTGGTGCGTACCGCCCAGCCCTCGACGACGGCGTGCGGGACGACGTAGGGGCCGCAGGAGAACGAGACCGCGGCGGCCAGCGCCTCGGCGGAGGTGTCCGCGTAGGCCCCGGCGTCCATCAGGATCTGCGCCTCCACCTTGACCAACGTGCCCTCGGCGTCGGCGTGGTGCCGGTAGCGCAGCAGCGTGGGGTGGCGGTGGGCGTGCGTGAGGAAGGACTCCTCCCGGGTGGCAACCAGCTTCACCGGGCATCCCGTACGGAGCGCCAGCAGCCCCAGGGACAGCCCGACGCTGGGGTCCTCGCGGTCGGCGGTGGCCCCGGGCACGCCCGTCACCACGAGCTTGACCTGCTCCGGTGCCAGCCCGAGGGAGGCGGCGGCCAGATCGCGGTCGCCGTGCGGGTCGGTGGAGGCGGAGTAGATCTCCACCCCGCCGTCGGGGCGCGGCACCGCGAGCCCGGCCTCGGCCCCGATGGGCGCCGGGTCCTGGCGGCCGATGCGGTAGAAGCCCTCCACCATCACCTCGCCGATCGCCTCGGGGTCGCCGAAGCGGAGCGGGATGTGCCGGATGAGGTTGCCGTCCGGGTGCAACGGCTCGGCCTCGAAGGCGAGTTGGGGGTCGGTGACGGCCTCCAGGACCTCGTACTCGACGACGATCGCGGCGGCCGCCAGCCGGGCCGTGTCGGGGTGGTCGGCGGCCACCGCGGCGATCGGCTCGCCGTGGTAGCGGACCTCGTCCTTGGCGAACACCGGCCGGTCGGCCAGGCCCCGGCCGTACGCCTTGTCGCCGGGCACGTCCTCGTGCGTGACGACCGCGCGCACACCGGGCAGCTCCGTGGCGTGCCGGGTGTCCACGGACCGGATGCGCGCCCGGGGGTGCGGGGAGCGCAGCACCGCCGCCCACAACAGGCCCTCGGCCCACAGGTCGGAGGCGTAGGGGAAGGTTCCCTGGGTCTTGGCCGCCGCGTCGGCGGGCGTCAGCGAGACGCCCAGCCCGTGCGGCGGCCGTTCGTCGGGGACCTGGACGCCCGCCGCGGGCGTCGCGGTGGCGGCACCGGCGCCGTCAGTCGTACCACTCATGCCGAGACCTCGCTCCGCTCACTCATCCGGCGCCTCCCGGCTGCTGCTCCTGGTGGTGCGATGCCCCGTCCATCGGGTCGGAGGGACCCGCCTGGTGGGGGATGCGGGCGGTGTCGGCCGGCTCCTCCTCGGCAGCCGGCTCGGCGGCCTCGGCACGGGCCTCGACGACCTCGGCGACGGCGTCCAGGACGCCCCGGTAGCCGGAGCAGCGGCAGAGGTTGCCGCAGAGCGCCTTGCGGACCTCCAGCTCCGTGGGGGCGTGGTTGCCCTCCAGCAGGTCGTGGACGGTCATCGCCATGCCCGGTACGCAGAAGCCGCACTGCACGGCCCCTGAGGAGGCGAGCGCCTGCTGGACGTCGGAGGGGACGCCGTCGCGCGCGAGCCCCTCGACGGTGCGGACCTCGCTGCCGGCCGTGGTGGCGGCGGGCACCAGGCAGGAGGCGACCAGCCGCCCGTCCACCTGGACCGAGCAGGCCCCGCACTCCCCTTGGGAGCAGCCGTCCTTGGCCCCGGCCAGACCGAGCCGTTCGCGCAGCACGTACAGCAGCGACTCGCCGATCCAGGCGTCGGTCACCGGGCGGTCGGCGCCGTTGACGCGCAACACGTAGGAGACGGCGGGGTGTTCGTCGTGGGCGTCGTGGGCGTCGTGCGCGTCGTGGCCGTCGGGGACGGCCGGGGCGGCGGCGACGGGCTCCGGTTCGGGCGCCGGGTGCGCCGCGGCGGCCTCGGTATCGGGGGCGGCCGGCTCCACCGGCGACGGGTCCGCGGCGGGCGCCGGCTCAGCGGCGGCCGACTCGACAGGCGCCGACTCGGCGGGGACCGGTTCGGCAGGCGCCGGCTCGGCGGGGACCGGCTCGGCGAAGTCCGCGGCGGGCGCCTCCGGGAGACCGGGTTCCGCGGCGTCCGGGACGGCGGCCCCGGCGGCCTCCGGAGCGTCCTGCGGCGCCGCCGGCGCGGGCTCGGCATCCACGGCCTCGGCAGGCGCCACGGGGGCCGCTGAGGCCGCCGCAGCGGCGTGCTCGGCGTGCTCGACGGCCGCAGCAGGCGCGTTGGCGAGGTGCTCGGCGGGCGCCACGGGCTCGTGGGCACCATGCTCCGCGGGCGCCGCGGGCTCGTAGGCGACGTGCTCGCCAGGCGCCACGGGCTCATGGGGGACGTGCTCGCCAGGCGCCACCGGGCCGTTGGCCACGTGCTCGGCGAACTCGGCAGGCGCCGCGGACCCGTTGGCTGCGTGCTCGGCGGGCGCCACGGGCTCGTGGACGACAGGCTCGCCGGACGCCACCGGCTCGTGGGGGACGTGCTCGGCAGGCGCCACCGGGCCGTTGGCCGCGTGCTCACCGGGCGCCATGGACTCGTAGACGACGTGGTCGACGTGGCCCACGTGGTCGGCATGCCCGGCAGGCACTGCCGCCCCGTCGGCGACGTGCCCACCACCCGGCAGGCCGGGCCCGGCATCAGGAGCGACGCCGGCACCGACGCCGGCACCCGCTCCGGCGTCGACTGCGCCCCCCTGGCCCGTACCGACCGCGAACTCCCCCGTGGTGTCGGGCTGTTCGCCCTCCAGCACCGGGATCGACCATCCTTCGGCGGCCCCCGGGGCGGACGCCTCCGTGACGCCTTCCTGGCCGGCGGCCGCGTCCTCCTGGCGAGGGGCCGGCTCGGCCGGCGGCCACTGGGCCAGTGCGTCGGCGGGCAGCGACCAGTGGCCGGTCGCCCCGCCCGCGGCGGCGCCCTGCGCATACGGGTCGGCGGCGGGCGCCGGGTAGGGCCCGCCGGCCACGCCGCCCTCGCCGGGGCCGGCCGGCACGCCCGCGTCGGCGCCCCCGCTCGTGGCGGTCAGCCCGGCGGTGAAGTTCCAGTGGCCGGTGGCGCCGGTGTCCCCGGTGCCGCCCTGGTGCGCGGTCCCGTCGCCCTGGTACGGCGCGCCGGTGTAGCCGCCGTCCTGGTAGAACGCGGCGCCGCCGTGGCCGGTCAGCCGGTCGTCGCCGACGAGGTACTCGCCGGACTCCTCCAGGGTGTCGTCGCCCGCCGGGACCGTCCACGCGCCACCGGCCGCCTCCGGGCTGCCGGCGACCGGCCAGTGCACCTGCTCGCCGGCCCACGACTGCGTGCCCTGGGGCGCGTTGGCGTGATAGCCGGCGGACGGGTCCTGATGCTGTGCCGCCGGGTCGGCGTACCCGGCCGCGTGGTCGACGTAGCCGGCGGAGGGATCGGCGAACGGCATCGTCCAGTGCCCGGTCGCCGCGGGGTCGGTGCCCGCGGACGGCACCGGGGGCACGGGCGGGTGCGCGGGGAACGAGGCCGGCGGGGTGTAGCCGTGGCCGGGGGCGGCCAGCGGGTCCGTGCCCGGAGTGCGGTAACCGGCGCCGTACGCCTCGGTGGTGAAGCCTTCCGGCAGCTGGACGAAGGCGGTCGCCTCCGACTCGTACTCGCCGCCCGGCTGCAGCGGCTGCCAGCCGTGCTCCGGGTGCGGCTGCTGCGGATGCGGCTGCTGCGGGTGGCGGTTGTCTGCTTCGCTCACGAGAGCGCCCTCCCAAGTGCGCGGCGGGCCAGGGCTGCCACCGTACGGCGCAGGTGCAGTGCGGCCGGCGGCAGGGCCGCCGGTTCGGAGCCGTCCTGCGGCGGCACCGGGTCGGGGATGCAGGCGGCCGCCACGTAGTCGCCGAAGGCGGTCAGCGCCTCGGGGACCAGGCCGCGTTCGCCGTCCCAGTCGATGAGCGAGGCCACCCACTGCTCGGCCTCCAGGGGCCGCAGCGGCATGGCGGCGACCGCGCCGACCGCGCAGCGCACCGAGCGCCGGGCCGGGTCCAGGACCAGCGCGACGGAGGCGGTGGCGCGGCCGGGGCCGGTGCGGCCGGTGGCCTTGAGGAAGGTCTGCGGGGCGTGCAGCAGCGGCACCCGTACGAAGCCGACGAGTTCGCCGGGGCCGAGCATCTCGCGGCCGGTGAGCAGGTGGCTGACCGGGATCTCGCGGCGGGCGCCCCCGGGGCCGGCGACGATGACCGTGGCCTCCAGGGCGGCGAGCACCGGGAGGGTGTCGCCCGTGGGGGCGCTGGTGACGATGTTGCCGCCGAGGGTCCCGGCGTTGCGGATCTGCGGCGGGCCCGCCGCGCGGGCCGCCGCGGCCAACCCCGGGATCAGGGCGGCGAAGTCGGGGCGTCCCATACGGGCGTGGGTGAGGCCGGCGCCGAGCAGCGCATGCCCGTCCAGGTACTGCCAGCCGCGGATCTCGCTGATCCGGCCGAGGCCCACCAGACCCGCGGGTCTGAGGAGTCCGGCGTTGACCGCCGCCATCAAGTCCGTGCCGCCCGCGACGGGTACGGCGGCAGGCATGGCGGTCAGTGCCGCCACCGCCTCGTCGAGCGAGGCCGGCAACGTCACCGATTGCGACGCGTGCGGTGCGTGCGTGGTCAACCCAGCTGCCCCTTCCCCGGTGTCCCGGCAGTTCCGCTCCGCCGTACGGTACGTGCTCACAGCCCGGACGTGGCAACTCTGGCACATCTTCGCGAGCCCGGTGCGCGAGGGTCCGCGCAGGGGCGCACCGTCCGCGAGAGGGCGCTGGTCCGGTTTCGTCCGCCGGTTCCGGTGAACGGGCACCACCGTCCCAGGGTCCGGCCGGCCGGGCGCCCTCCTTGCCCGAGGGCTCACACGTTTGGGGGCGCCCCGTCGAAGGGGCGTCCGAGGATGCCGGGCCGCTGCTGCCAGGGGAGGGGGCCGCCGGGCGGGCGGTAGCCGACGCCGAGGGCGTCGAGGCGGGCGTAGTGGTCGGTCATCCGGTGGGTGAAGTCCTGGTAGTCGCGGGCCGGCGGGGCCGGCAACCGGGACCAGGCCACCTCGGCGAGCGCGGCCAGCCGCGGGAAGACCTGGTAGTCGAGGCGCTGCTGACTGTCCATCGCCTCGGTCCAGGCGTTGGCCTGGGTGCCCAGGACCCGCGCGGCCTGCTCGCGCGTCAACTCCGGCGGCACCGGCTCGAACCGGTAGACGTCCTCCAGGGTCCGCACGTAGCCGATCGGCACCGGTTCGTCGGGCGAGGCGTGCTGGCGGTGGTCCAGATACACCTGCTGCTCGGGGCACATGACGACGTCGTGGCCGGCCTTGGCGGCGGCGATACCGCCCGCGTACCCGCGCCAGGAGGAGACCACCGCCCCCTCCGCCAGGCCCCCTTCGAGAATCTCGTCCCACCCCACGAGCCGGCGGCCGCGTGCGGTCAGCCAGCGGTCGAAGTGGCGGACGAACCAGCTCTGCAACCCGTCCTCGCCGTCCAGCGACAGGGCCGCGATCCGGGCCTGGGCGGTGGGCGAGGCCCGCCACTGCTCCTTGGGGCACTCGTCGCCGCCCAGGTGGACGAAGCGGGACGGGAAGAGGTCGAGCACCTCCTCCAGCACGTGCTCGTAGAACCGCAGGGTGGTGTCAGTGGGCGCCAGTACGTTGGGATTCACGCCCCAGGTGTCCCAGACCTTCAGGGAGGTGGTGTCGATGACGTCGGTGTTGCCCAGCTCCGGGTAGGCCGCGATGGCGGCCTGCGAGTGCCCGGGGACGTCGATCTCGGGGACGACGGTGATCTGCCGCTCGGCGGCGTAGGCGACGATCTCGCGGAGGTCGTCCTGGGTGTAGTGGCCGCCGTGCGGGCGCGGGTCCCACAGCGGCGAGTGGCGGTGGCCCAGGCGGCTGCGCTCGCGCCAGGCGCCGGTCGCGGTCAGCCGCGGGTAGCGGCGGATCTCGATCCGCCAGCCCTGGTCGTCGGTGAGGTGGAGGTGCAGGACGTTCAGCTTGTGGGCGGCCATCAGGTCGAGGTAGCGCAGCACCCCCTCCTTGGGGAGGAAGTGCCGGGCGACGTCCAGCATCAGGCCGCGCCAGGCGAAGCGGGGGGCGTCCTCGATGCTCTGCTCGGGCAGGCCGGGGGCCCGCCCCGGGTCGAGCGGGGCGCGCCGGAAGGCGGCGGGGCCCAGGAGTTGACGGAGCGTCTGCGCGCCCCAGAAGACGCCGGCCGGACCGCCGCCGGTGAGGCGCACGCCCCAGCGGGCGTCGGCGTCGAGCCGGTAGCCCTCCGCCGGCAGGGTCTCGTCCAGGGCCAGCGCGAGGGTGTCCGGTGCCTCGGCGGAGCCGGGCGGCAGCGGGAGGGCGAAGGCGGCGCCGAGGGTGGCGCGCAGCCAGCGGGCGGTGTCCTCGGTGCCGGGGGCGGCGGCCAGCGCGGTCTGCGTGCCGAACCGCACGGTCCTGGGGCGGGTGCCGCCCGCGCCCAGGTCGCGGCTGAGCGGCGCCGGCACCAGACCCGTGGGGGAAGCGGTCTCCAGATCTGTCACGACGTCAGTCTTCACCGCGCCGCCGCGGGCGGAAACCAGACGACTGCGGGCGTTCCCCGGGCCGGTGCGCGCCGAGGCGGCGGGCCGGGCGGGCACGGCGACGGGCTCGGGCCCCTGCAAGGGACCCGAGCCCGTAAGGACCGCCGGCGCGGGGCCGCGGCGGCGACGCCGCATCGGCGCCGGGCCACCGGGGCGGCCGCGGCGCCCGGGGCGGTTACTTCTTGCCGCCGTCCTTGTCCTTGTCGCCACCGGCGCCCATGGACTCGAAGATCTCCTTGCACAGCGGGCAGACCGGGTACTTCTTCGGGTCGCGGCCCGGGACCCAGACCTTGCCGCAGAGCGCCACGACGGGGGTGCCGTCGAGCGCGCTCGCCATGATCTTGTCCTTCTGGACGTAGTGCGCGAAGCGCTCGTGGTCGCCGTCGCCGTGCGACACCTGCGGTGTCGGCTCTACGAGGGTCCCCGTACCTGCCCCGCGCTCGGGCTCAAGAGTGCTCATAACTGCCAAGGGTACTCACGCGCGCGCCGCCCCGGGAGCGTCGGCCCGTCACCAGGTGCACCACCAGCCCCAGGGCCGCGACCCCGGCCGCCGCCCAGGGCAGCGCGTCCGCCGCCAGCCCCGCCGCCAGGGCCAGCCCGCCGAGTGCGGAGCCGACCGCGCTGCCCAGATAGAGCGCCGAGTTGTTCAGCGCGAGGGCGACGGTGCCGCGCTCCGCGCCCACCTGGAGCAGCCGGTGCTGCTGGGGCACCTGGAACGCCCAGCCGGCCGCGCCCCAGAGCACCAGCGCGACCAGCGCGCCGGGCAGCGCCGCGCCCGCCAGCACCGGCAGCAGCGCCTGGGCCGCGACGATCACCAGCAGCACCCCGCCGGCCAGCATCCGCACCCGCCCGGTCCGGTCCACCAGCGGCCCGGCCAGCGCGCTCCCCAGCACCCCGCCGGCGCCCCACGCCCACAGGTACGGGGTGACCTCATGGACGCCGCCGGCCGCGGCCAGCACCGGCGCGAGGTAGGTGTAGAGGCCGAGGCTGGCCACCGCGCCGAGGAAGGAGACCGTGACGACCGGCGCCACCGCGCGGTCGGTGAGGGCCGCCAGCCGGGCCCGTACCGGGACGGCGGGGCCGGCGGGCACCTGCGGCAGCAGCGCGGCCAGGCCGCCGAGCGCGAGGGCGCCCAGCCCGGTGACGAGCCAGAGCGTGGCCCGCCAGCCGGTGTGCTCGGCCAGCAACACGCCGACCGGCACGCCCAGCACGGTGCCCGCGCTCATCCCGCCCATCACCAGGGCCAGCGCCCGGCCGCGCTGCTCCTCGGGCACCAGCGCGGCGGCGGCCGCGGTGGACAGCGCGGAGTAGACCCCGGCGCCGGCGCCCGCGACGATCCGGGCGGCCAGCAGCGTCCCCAGCGACGGGGCCAGCGCGGTCAGCGCGTTGCCGAGGGTGAAGACCGCCAGCGCGGCCAGGATCAGCAGCCGGGGCCGCGCCCCGGAGAGCAGTCCGGCGACCAGCGGCGCGCAGACCGCGTAGGCGAGCGTGAAGGCCGTCACCAGTTGGCCGGCCAGGGACAGCCGGGTGCCGACGTCCGCGGCGAGGACCGGCAGCAGCCCCGCCATCACATACGCGTCCAGGCCGAGGGTGAACGCCCCCAGCGTCAGCAGCCAGACCTTGCGCATCGCGCTCAACTCCCCTGGTCGGACCGGGGCCGGGGACCGTCCCCGGTCTCCGGGCGGACCGCTGCGGGGAAACGTAGGCAGTCTCCGGATGTCCGGGAAATGCCCGGCCGGAGCACTTATGCTCGGGCGGCATGAATGATGTCCGCGGCATCCAGGACGGCGAGGGGACCGCAGCGGGGCCCGCCCCCGGCGACGCCCGCCACGACGTCCACGCGCCCGCCGCCCGAGACGCCGACCCGCTCGCCGACCCGGCCCTCGACGGCGTCGAACTGCGGCATCTGCGCGGCTTCCTCGCCGTCGCCGAGGAGCGCAGCTTCACCCACGCCGCGGACCGGTTGCGGACCGGCCAGCCCGCCCTGACCCGCGCCGTCCGCGCCCTGGAGACCGCCCTCGGCGTCCGGCTGCTGGACCGGACGACCCGGCGGGTCGCCCTCACCGACGCCGGCCGCCGCCTCTACGCCGACCTCGCGCCGCTCCTCCCCCGGCTCGCCGCCGCGCTGCGCTCCCCGGCCGGGCCGGCGGTGCTGCGGCTGGGCTTCACCTCGCTGCTGCCGACCGCCTGCCACGCGCTGATCGCGGACTTCAGGGCGGCGACCGGGGCCGGGGTCGGGCTCGTCCGCCGGGACTCCCCGCTGGCCGGGCTGGAGACCGGGGAGTCGGACGTGGCGGTGCTGCGCGGCGAGGTGCCGCGCGAGGCCGGGCTGCGCACCGTCCTGCTGCTGACGGAGCCGCGGGTGGCCGCCGTGCCGCGCGCCGCCGCCCCGGGCGGGCTGGCCCACCGCCGGGTCCTGGACTGGGCCGAGCTGGCGGAGCTCCCCCTGGTGGTCAACACCGTCGCCGGCACCACCCGGCCCGAGCTGTGGCCCGCCGGCCGGCGCCCCCAACTCGCCTGCACCGCGGGCAACTTCGACGAGTGGCTGGAGGCGGTGGCGGCCGGGCACGGGGTCGGGGTGGCCCCGGAGCCGGTCGCCGAGCGGCATCCGCACCCCGGGATCCGCTACGTCCGGCTGAAGAACGCACCGCCGGTGCCCGTGCACCTCGCCCTGCCGGCCCGCGACGCCCACCCGCTGGCCGCGCGGTTCCTCACCCTGAGCGGCGCGCCCCGCCGCTGACCCGCGTCCCCGCCGCTACGACGCCACCGCCGGCACCCCGCCGCGGTCCCCGGCGCTCAGCCCCAGCTCCGCGGCGAGCGCCAGCGCCGCCTCCGGGCGGACCTCGTACCAGCAGTCCGGGCCGCAGACCGCGTCCAGCAGCGCGGCGACCTCCGGTGCGCCGACCCTGCGGGCCGTGGCGGCCTCGATGAACGCGCGGACCGCCGCGACGGGGTGCACCTCGGTCTCCATCAGGGCCACCAGATGCCCGGTGATCTCCTCGACCGCCGCGTCGTCGGGCGCCGCCCACCGCATCGCCATCGCCAGCCCGTCGTCCGGCATCTCGGCGGGATACGGGGCGCGGGCCCAGACACCGTCCTCGTACCAGTAGACGAAGCCGAGGAGGTTGCCCCGGGCGTCGTCGTGCAGCTGCGCCCAGGGCAGCCAGGCGGGGCCGCCGGCCAGGAGGTCGATCTGCCGGTCGCCGCTGTGGGTGTAGCTGCCGTCCGCGTCGTGGCCGCAGAGCAGCGCGCGGCCGTCCTCGTACACCCGCAGGCGCCACCAGTACGCGCCGCCGCCGTTCCAGCAGTGCAGCCCCTGCGGCCCGACGGTGTACTCGTCGCCGTCGTCGATGGCCGCGGCGGCCACCGCCAGCGTCGCGGCCCGTGCCCACACCTGTTCCGGATGGTCCAGGTCCCCGGGCACGCTCGGCCTGTGCATGGTGCTCTCCCCCGTCCGTTCGGCGCGGCCGCGATGGGGTGTCCCTCGCCCACCCGGAACCAAGGGCCCGGGAAGCGTCCGCGCAGCGTTCGTGCTAGGGGGAACGATAGCGACGAGGTCCGACAATCCCCCATGACAAAGCCGTCACAGAATGCTCCGGCAAGTGCCCGGGTGCACCACCCGGCGCGCGAGTACGGACACACGCCGCACGGCGGCGCCCCGAACGGTCCGCCGGCTCAGTTCAGCGACGGGTCGTCGGGGTAGGTCGCCACCATCGCCAGCTCGTTGCGCTGCCGGCGCAGCACGGCCCGCCACAGCTGCTCGGGGTCGGGCGAGGAGACGTCGCCCGGCTCGGACTCGACGACGTACCAGGCCCCCTCCACCAGCTCGTCCTCCAGCTGGCCGGGCCCCCAGCCGGCGTACCCGGCGAAGATCCGCAGGCTGCCGAGGACCGTGGCGAGGAGCTCCGGCGGCGCCTCCAGGTCCACCAGGCCGATCGCGCCGTGCACCCGGCGCCAGCCCAGCGGCCCACCCCCGGTGCCGGCGCCGTCCGCCGCGTCCGCGGCCTGCGGGAAGCCGCCGCCCGCGGAGTCCGGGGCCGCACCGCCGGCCCGGGTGCCGCTCCCGCCGGACGGGGCGCCCTCACTGGAGGCCCCACCGGGCACCACGGCCACCCCGAGTGCGGAGTCCAGAGAGACCGGGCCGCCCTGGAAGACCACCCCGGGCTCCCCGGCCAGCCCGGCCCAGGGGGCGAGGATGTCGGCGACGTCGACCGGTGTGGGGCGGTTCAGGATCACGCCGAGGGACCCCTCCGCGTCATGGTCGAGGAGGAGCACCACCGCGCGGTCGAAGTTCGGGTCGGCGAGCGCGGGGGTGGCGACGAGCAGCCGCCCTGTGAGCGAGGACACCTCGGTCATGGCCACATGATCCCGCACTTCCGGCCCGAAGGGGGAGCCGACGCCCGGACCCGCCGGGAGAGCAGGGCGGGCGTACGGCGGCAGGCCCCGGCGCACGAGACCCCGCCCCGGATGCCCCATTCGCGACATCCAACACGTTTGACGCAAAAGGCGATTACGAATCAAAGGCGGATCGTAGCGGAGCGTGTTGTGACAAAGCCATTACATGCCGCGGACCGGGAGACCGCCGCGGGCACCCCCTCGGCCGCCCTTACCATTTCCCGTGGCCCTGTCCGACTCCAGGAACGCGAGATCCATGACCGTCTCTACTGACGACGTACTGCTTGTCCACGGCGGCACCCCGCTGGAGGGCGAGATCCGGGTTCGCGGTGCGAAGAACCTCGTCCCGAAGGCCATGGTCGCCGCCCTGCTCGGCAGCGGCCCGAGCCGGCTGCGCAACGTCCCCGACATCCGGGACGTCCGCGTGGTGCGTGGACTGCTCCAGCTGCACGGCGTCACGGTCCGCCCCGGTGACGAGCCCGGCGAGCTGGTCCTCGATCCCTCGCACGTGGAGAGCGCCAACGTCGCGGACATCGACGCGCACGCCGGCTCCTCGCGGATCCCGATCCTGTTCTGCGGCCCGCTGCTGCACCGGCTGGGGCACGCCTTCATCCCCGGGCTCGGCGGCTGCGACATCGGCGGCCGTCCGGTGGACTTCCACTTCGACGTGCTGCGCCAGTTCGGCGCCAAGATCGAGAAGCGCGCCGACGGACAGTACCTGGAGGCCCCGCAGCGGCTCCGCGGCACCAAGATCCGGCTGCCGTACCCGTCGGTCGGCTCGACCGAGCAGGTGCTGCTGACGGCCGTCCTGGCCGAGGGCGTCACCGAGCTGTCGAACGCCGCGGTGGAGCCGGAGATCGAGGACCTGATCTGCGTGCTCCAGAAGATGGGCGCGATCATCTCCATGGACACCGACCGGACGATCCGGATCACCGGTGTCGACAAGCTCGACGGCTACACCCACCGCGCCCTCCCGGACCGCCTGGAGGCCGCCTCCTGGGCGTCCGCCGCGCTGGCCACCGAGGGCAACATCTACGTCCGCGGCGCGCACCAGCGGTCGATGATGACCTTCCTGAACACCTTCCGCAAGGTCGGCGGCGCCTTCGAGATCGACGACGAGGGCATCCGCTTCTGGCACCCGGGCGGCTCGCTCAAGGCCATCGCCCTGGAGACCGACGTCCACCCCGGTTTCCAGACCGACTGGCAGCAGCCCCTGGTGGTCGCCCTGACCCAGGCGTCGGGCCTGTCGATCGTCCACGAGACGGTCTACGAGTCCCGGCTGGGCTTCACCGAGGCGCTCAACCAGATGGGCGCGCACATCCAGCTCTACCGCGAGTGCCTGGGCGGCTCCGCCTGCCGCTTCGGCCAGCGCAACTTCCTGCACTCCGCGGTCGTCTCCGGCCCCACCAAGCTGGAGGGCGCCGACCTGGTCATCCCGGACCTGCGCGGCGGCTTCTCGTACCTGATCGCGGCGCTGGCCGCGCAGGGCACCTCCCGGGTGCACGGCATCGACCTGATCAACCGCGGCTACGAGAACTTCATGGAGAAGCTCGTGGAACTGGGCGCGAAGGTGGAGCTGCCCAACGGCGCCCTCCAGGACTGACCTCGCTCACAGGCTCCGGTCCGGGCCGCCGTCCCGGACGGCCAGGCTGACGGCCAGGCGCCGCAACGGTCGCGACTGCGAAGACCGTGCGGCGCCTTCGCCGTATCCGGGCCCCTTCCGCACGCCCCTGGGGCGCACCTGGAGGGCGTGCGGAAACGATGCCGGCATCCCCTCCGGACCGCCCCCCGGGGGCGACCCCATAGGCCCGTTCGCGAAACCCGTCCCGACCGTCGGATTTGCGGGTGCGAGGCGGCGTGAGAACGGCGCACGGGCGGGGCCCCGGGGCGCGGCGACCGCGGGCGGGGCCCGCTCGGCCCGCGGTCGAGCCCCTGAGCGCGGCATGGACGGGCATACGAGAAGGCGGCCACCCTCCAGGGAGGGTGGCCGCCTTCTATGCCGTGGGAAGGGCCTTACTTGCCCTTGGCGGCTTCCTTGAGCTTGGAGCCCGCGGAGACCTTCACGCTGTAGCCGGCCGCGATCTGGATCGGCTCACCGGTCTGCGGGTTGCGGGCGGTGCGAGCGGCACGGTGGGTGCGCTCGAAGGTCAGGAAGCCGGGGATGGTGACCTTCTCGTCACCCTTGGCGACGACCTCGCCGACGGTCTCGGCGAGCGCGGCCAGAACGGCGTCGGCGTCCTTGCGGGTCACCTCGGCGCGATCGGCCAGAGCGGCCACCAGCTCACTGCGGTTCATGTATGTACTCCCGTGTTCTTCTTGCCAATGCGGCGTGAGATCGAAGCCGATGCTGCCAGGGCCCTCGAACGGACCACGGAACGGGGTCCGTCCTTCAGCTCCCTCGCGCCTGAGGTCCCCCTGGACAATGTCCCTGGGAGAGCATCCTGCCCTCACCTGCGGCGGTAAAGCCAATCCGGCACCCCTGGAGGGTCATCCGCCACCCTATGGGTGGCGCACTGGGGGCCGATCCCGCGACGCGCCGTCTCAGGCACCCGTGGCGGCTGTCACAGCACCGCCCGCGGCCTTCGCCGCGTCCCGCACCGCGCCGGCCACCGCGCCAGCGACCTTCTCGTTGAAGACGCTGGGGATGATGTAGTTCGCGTTGAGCTCGTCATCCAGCACGACGTCGGCGAGCGCGCCGGCCGCGGCCAGCATCATCTCGGTGTTCACCGTACGCGACGCCGCGTCGAGCAGACCGCGGAAGACGCCGGGGAAGACCAGCACGTTGTTGATCTGGTTGGGGAAGTCGGAGCGGCCGGTGGCGACGACGGCGGCGGTCTGCCGGGCGAGAGCCGGGTCGACCTCCGGGTCCGGGTTGGCGAGTGCGAACACGATCGCGCCGTCGGCCATCTTGGCCACGTCGTCGCCGTCGAGGACGTTGGGGGCGGAGACGCCGATGAAGACGTCGGCGTCGACCACGGCCTCCTTGAGGGTGCCGGTGACGCCCTCGGGGTTGGTGTTGTCGGCGATCCAGCGCAGCGCCGAGTCGGGGTCGGCGTCGACCAGGTCGGGGCGGCCGGCGTGCACCACGCCGTGGATGTCCGCGACGACGGCGTGCTTGACGCCGGCGGCCAGCAGCAGCTTGAGGATGGCGGTGCCGGCCGCGCCGGCGCCGGACATCACGACCCGGACGTCCTCGATCTTCTTACCGACCACCCGCAGCGCGTTGGTGAGCGCGGCGAGCACCACGATGGCGGTGCCGTGCTGGTCGTCGTGGAAGACCGGGATGTCCAGGGCCTCGCGCAGCCGGGCCTCGATCTCGAAGCAGCGGGGCGCGGAGATGTCCTCCAGGTTGATGCCCGCGAAGCCGGGGGCGATGGCCTTGACGATCTCGACGATCGCGTCGCTGTCCTGGGTGTCCAGGCAGATCGGCCAGGCGTCGATGCCGGCGAAGCGCTTGAAGAGGGCCGCCTTGCCCTCCATGACGGGCAGCGCGGCCTTGGGGCCGATGTTGCCGAGACCGAGGACGGCGGACCCGTCGGTGACCACCGCGACGCTGTTGCGCTTGATGGTGAGCCGGCGGGCGTCCTCGGGGTTGTCGGCGATCGCCTGGCAGACCCGGGCGACGCCGGGGGTGTAGACCATGGAGAGGTCGTCGCGGTTCCGGATGGGGTGCTTGGACGACATCTCGATCTTGCCGCCGAGGTGCATCAGGAAGGTCCGGTCGGAGACCTTGCCGAGCGAGACGCCCTCGATGTTGCGCAGCTCGGAGACGATCTCCTGGGCGTGCGCGGTGGAGGTCGCGGCGATCGTGACGTCGATCCGGAGCTTCTCGTGGCCGGACGCGGTCACGTCGAGGCCGGTGACCGACCCGCCGGAGGACTCCACGGCCGTGGTGAGCTGGCTGACGGCGGTGCCGCTCGCGGGAACTTCCAGTCGCACCGTCATCGAATACGAGACGCTAGGCGCCGTTGCCATGACCGACTTCCTCTGCTTTCCCTGTTCTGGCTCTAAGCGGCTCCGGGTCCCAGGGGTGCCCGAGCCCGGAGCGTGTTGTCCGATCGTCCCACCTACCAGCCGGTACGCGTTAACCAGCGGGGCGACCAGCTACGTATTGCGGAAATTTCCTTCCACCATACGAGAGTTGGCCGGTTGAGCGGAACCCCTCCGCCACCCCGCACCGGTGCCGGGCGGGAAACGACCGCGGGCGCCTCTCCCGAAGGAGAGACGCCCGCGCCGTGTGGCTTATGACACCGACCCGCCATGCTCGCCTCGCGGCAAGTGGTCGCTCGTAGCGACGATGGTTGGGCCCGGGGGCTTGGATCGAGCCGGTGCCGTCACCAAGGCTAACAAACCATCCCGGCAAGCGAATCCCGTCCCGCGCGACCGATTTCACCACCGCTCGGATGGCAGCGCATCGCCGGTGGCGGCCGGCGGGACGGGACCCCGTGACCCCTAGTCGCGCAGCAGGTCCGGGACGCCGTCCTCGTCCGGGTCGTCCGGGGCGGCGGCGAGGACGGTCAGCTGCTGGGTGGCGCGGGTCAGGGCGACGTAGAGCACCCGCAGCCCGGCCGGGGACTCGTCGGCGATCTCGGCGGGCGAGACGACCAGGGTGGCGTCGTACTCCAGGCCCTTGGCCTCCAGGGAGCCGAGGGCCACCACGCGGTCGCCGAGCCCGGCCAGCCAGCCGCGCGCCTGCTCGCGGCGGCGCATCGCGACCACGACGCCGACCGTGCCCTCGACCTCGGCCAGCAGCCGCTCGGCCTCGGCGACCGTGGCCCGGGCCAGCGCGGCGTCGCCGTCCGCGCCGCCGACGACGCCGAAGCGCGGCTCCAGGCCCGTCGAGCGGACCGCCCGCGGCGCCGGGGTGCCGGGCATGGCGAGCGCCAGCACCTTGGAGGCCAGCTCGGCGATCTCGGCCGGGTTGCGGTAGTTCACGGTGAGCGTGAAGCGGCGGCGGGGACGGGTGCCGAGCGCCTCGTCGCGGGCCTCGGCGGCCTCGTCCGGGTCCGACCAGGACGACTGCGCCGGGTCGCCGACCACGGTCCAGGTGGCGTGCCGGCCGCGGCGGCCGACCATCCGCCACTGCATGGGTGTCAGGTCCTGGGCCTCGTCGACGATGACATGGGCGTAGTCGGCGCGTTCCTCCTCCAGCCGCTCCCGGCGGCTGCGGCCGGACGAGAAGCGGTCGGCGTAGGTGGTGAGCTCCTCCAGGCCGGTCAGCTGGTCCAGCGGATCGGCCTCGCGGGGGCGGGCCGGCCGGGCCGGGGCGCCCAGGATCTGCTGGAGCTCGTCCAGCAGCGCGACGTCGTGGACCGACAGCGGGCCGCGCCCGTCCTCGCCCGACCGCCGCAGCGAGCGGGCGAGTTGGCGGACCTCGCGGGGGTTGAGCACCCGGCGGGCCCAGCGGCCGAGGCGGCGCTCGTCGGCCATCGCGGCCAGTACACCGCGCGGGGTGAGCTCCGGCCACCAGGCGTCGAGGAACGCCTGGAAGTCCGGCTCGGTCAGGAGGTCCTCGTCGAAGCCCTGGCGGGCCTCGGCGACCAGCTCGGGGTCCGAGTAGCGGCGGGCGGCGCCGGACTTGGCCCACAGGGCGTCCAGGATGAGCCGGCGGGCGCGCGGGCGCAGCAGGTTGACCGGGGCGGTGCCGCCCAGGGCGGACTGGCGGATGGCGCGCAGCTCGGCCTCGTCCAGTTCGAGCCGGGCGCCGAACGCGACCACCCTGAGGCGGGTCGGCGTGGCCGGGGCGGCGGCCGGGGTGAGGTCGTCCAGGGACAGCTGGGCGTCCTCGGCGGGGCGGGCGCGCGGCGGGGCGGGCGGGGCCGCCGCCTCCAGCGCCCCGCGGGCCGCCTTGCGCAGCAGCTTGACCATCCGTGCCGAGCCCTTGACGCGGGAGACCGCCGGGGGATCGTAGGCGGTCGCCTCGGCGCCCTCGACGAGCGAGCCGAGCGCTCGGATGGCGACCTGCCCCTCCTCGCCGAGCGAGGGCAGCACGCCCTCGGTGTAGGAGACCAGCAGCGGGGTCGGGGAGACGATCAGGATGCCGCCGGCGTAGCGGCGGCGGTCCTGGTAGAGGAGGTAGGCGGCGCGGTGCAGGGCGACCGCGGTCTTGCCGGTGCCGGGGCCGCCCTCGACCTCGGTGACGGAGGCCGCGGGGGCCCGGATCACCATGTCCTGCTCGGCCTGGATGGAGGAGACGATGTCCCGCATGGTGTGGCTGCGGGCCCGGCCGAGGGCTGCCATCAGCGCGCCGTCGCCGACCGCCGGCAGCTCCTCGCCGTTCAGCGTCGCGGCGACCTCCGGGCGCATCAGGTCGTCCTCGACGCCCAGCACCTTGCGGCCCTTGGAGCGGATCACCCGGCGGCGGACGACCCGGCCGGGGGCGACCGGGGTGGCGCGGTAGAACGGCGCGGCGGCCGGCGCCCGCCAGTCGATGACCAGCGGCGAGTAGTCCGCGTCCAGCACCCCGAGGCGCCCGATGTGCAGCGTCTCGGCGATGGCGGCGCGGCCGTCCTCGATGGCGCCGTCGGCGGGCTCGACGGAGGTGAACGCGCCGTCCGGGCCCTTCTTGCCGTCCTTGCCCAGGAGCAGGTCGATCCGGCCGAAGAGGAAGTCCTCGTACTCGGAGTTGAGCCGGTGGAGATGGACGCCGGCCTGGAAGACCTGGGCGTCGCGCTCGGCGAGTGCGCCGGGCGTGCCGACCTGGCCGCGCTTGGCGGCGTCGTCCATCAGGAACTCGGCCTCGTGGATCTTCTCCTCAAGGCGCCGGTAGACGCGGTCGAGATGCGTCTGCTCGGCCTCGATCTCGCGGTCCCGAACGGAATCCGGCGCGTGGTCCGGTGCGTGCGTGGCGTTGTGCGCGGCCACCCAGGCCCCCTTCTGCTGTGCGTAGGGCAGCCGTCAACCGTACGCGAACCCGGGACGCTGCGCACCTGGTGGGACGCACAAAACTGCAGGGAGCGGGTCGGATGCCCGCGCACGCCGCGCTCCGGGCGGGTCCGGTCACGCGGAGCGCCCGGTCCGCCGCCGGTGCCGGGCCACCCGGGCGCGGTTGCCGCAGACCTCGCTGGAGCACCAGCGGCGGCGCCGGCCGCGCGAGGTGTCCAGGTAGACCAGCGAGCAGCCCGCGCACTGCCGGAGCCGGCCGCGCGCCACCGGGTCGGCGAGCAGCGCGACGGCGTCCCGGGCCACCGCCGCCAGCAGCCCGGCGCAGTCCGGCGGCGCGGCCAGGGCGCCGGCCAGCGCTCCGTCCGGGCCGCGGACGAGGTGCACCGCGGGCGGCGGGGCGGCGGCCGCGGAGTTCAGCTCGGCCAGGTCGGACGCGGCGGCCCGGCCGAGCAGTTCGGCGCGGACCACCCGGCCCAGCAGCTCGCGCAGCGCCCGGAAGCGGGCTACCCAGCGGGCGTCGACGCCGTCGAGCGGGGCGCCGGGCGGCACCACCGCGGCGCCGGCCAGCCAGGCGGCCAGCGGCGCGGGGCCGGTGAGCAGTTCGCCGGCGGCCGGCCCGGCGCCGGCGGTGGCCACCAGGTCCAGGCAGGTCCGCCCGCAGTCGAACCGGAAACCGTAGGGGACTGCCATGTGCCTGTCACTCCTCGGGAACGGACGCGGGGCCGCGGGAAAGAGGGCGGAGGGGGCGTACGGGAGCGTTCCCAGGGTGCCCGGCCGCGCCGCCCGCCGGAACCCCGCGTTGCCGGGCCGCACCGCGCACCGGCCGCCCGCACTCCGCCGCTCCTCCCGGACCCGCCTCGTCGGGAATGACTAGAAACGCGCTGTAGACCACGCGCGTAGACACCGCGCGTATACATCTGCTGTATAGTCCGGCGCCATGTCCTCTCCCCTGCTCAAGAACCGCGCCAGCCTGACCCACAAGCTCGGTTACGCGGTCCGCAACCCGGCCCGGATCGCCCCCTACGTCAAGCGCACCGCGCGCGACACCTGGCTGCGCCTGAAGCACCCCGACCACGTCGCGTACTACCGCGCGGTGATGGCCTCCGACGCCGGGCGCAGCCCGGAGGCCGCGGTCGGCAGCCGCAGCCACGAACGCTGGCTGGCCCTGGGCGAGATGCAGTTCGACTACCTCGTGGAGCACGGGCTGCAGCCCGAGCACCGGATGCTCGACATCGGCTGCGGCAACCTCCGCGCCGGCTGGCGCTTCATCGCCCACCTGGACGCCGGCAACTACTACGGCATCGACATCTCGCCGGACATCCTGATAGCCGCCAAGCAGACCCTGACGAGGTACGAACTCCAGGACAAGCTCCCGCATCTGACGATCACTCAGGATCTGAAGCTGGAGTTCCTGCCGACCGGACACTTCGACGTCGTCCACGCGCACAGCGTCTTCTCGCACTCGCCGCTGACCGTGATCGACGAGTGCCTGGCGCACGTCGGCCGGATCCTGGCGCCGGGCGGGTTCTTCGACTTCACCTTCGACCGCACCGAGGGCGCCGAGCACCAGGTGCTGCGGGAGGACTTCTACTACCGGACCGAGACGCTGCTGCGACTGGCCCGCAAGCACGGGCTGGAGGCGCGGTTCATGGAGGACTGGGAGACCCGGCCGCACGGCCAGTCCAAGATCCGGGTCAGCAATCCGGCGTGAGCAGGCGGCAGCCGGCACGCGAGCGGCGGGCGGCGGGCGGGCGGCGGGCGGCGGGCGGCACGCGAGCGACCGGCGGCCGCCCCGTAGGAGCGCGCGCCCCTCACGAAACCTCCGGCCGGCGCGGTACGGAGGCATGCGCCGAGTCACCGCGGCACACCCTCGGCGTACGAGGCGGGGGTGATGCGCCGCCATGCACCACGCGCCCCCCTCTTCACCCGTACGGGGTAGTGGCACGTGCCCCGGACACTGCCAGCCTTTTTATCCGACGCACGGAGTAACCAGCCCACCACACTCCGTCGCTGGTGCGGAGCCTCCTCCCGCACCGGTGGCGGCCGTTCGCCTCTGCCAGGGCGCCTCACCCGCCCCCGCAGGGATGCCGGGCTCCCCGGACAACCGGAAGGAAAGGGATGCGATGCACCGACCACCGCAGCGGATCACCGGCGGACGGTACGGCTCCTGACCTCCCCCAGCCACCCACTGGGCGGGGCGCCCCCAGCGGCAGCCGGGAGTGCCCCGACCGCCGCGCGATCCCCGCCGGGGCGCCTCCCCTGCCCCGGCGCCGAGGGCCGGTCCGGCCCCCCTGACGGCCGGCCGGCCCCGGGCCCGCCCACCCCGAGGCCAAGGAGCGGTACCCCGTGGATTTCCTGGTGTTCCCCGACCACCCCGTCGGCGACCGGCTCGCGGCCGGTCTGCCCCGGACCTCGGCCACCCGCACCGTCGCCCACCTCTCCGGCCGCCCCTGGATCGTCGGCCACTGGCGGCGCGAGGAGGTGGTGACCGCCCGGGTCGGCCCGCGCTGCGCGGTGCTCCTGGGCACCACCTCGGCCACCCCGGGCGCGCTGGCCCGGCTGCTGCACCGGCTGCGCGATCTGGACGACCTCGCCGAGCTCCGCCACGAACTCCCCGGCAGCTTCTTCCTGTTGGCCTGCATGGGCGCCGAGATCCGCAGCCGGGGCAGCCTCTCCGCGGTCCGCCGGCTGCACCGCACGGACCTCGGCGGCATCACGGTCCTGGGCAGCCGCCCGCAGGACCTGGCCGCGCTGGCCCGTACGGCGGCCGCCGCCGGGCTGCCCGGCGCGCCGCGCACCGGCGCGCTCGACGAGGAGGCGTTGGCCGTCCGGCTGCTCGCCCCCGGCGCCCCGCTGCCGCTCGCGCAGCGCACCCCCTGGCGGGCGGTGCACGCGGTACCGCCCGGCCACTGCGCCGCCCACGACCCCGCCGGCCGCTACCGCGAGCTGCGCTGGTGGCGCCCACCAGAGCCGGAGCTGCCGCTTCCGGACGCCGCCGAGGCGGTCCGGCAGGCCCTCAGCGCTGCGGTGCACGCCCGGACGGACCGGGCGGTCCTCAGCGCCGACCTCACCGGCGGCCTGGACTCCACCAGCGTCTGCTTCCTGGCCGCCCGCGACTCCACCGAGCTGATCACCACCGCCTGGGAGGGCCGCGATCCGGCCGACGACGACCCCTTGTGGAGCGCCCACAGCGCCTACCGCCTCAGCCGGGTCCGCCGGGCCGGCCGCCACCTCCCCCTCCCGTACACCGACGCCCCCACCTGGTACACCCCGCCCGAGCAGCCGGCGGACACCGATCCGGCCGGTCCGCTCGGCGCCGTCCGGGAAGCGGCCCGGCTGGTCCACCAGGCGCGGCTGGTCGCCGCCTTCGGCTCCCGGATGCACCTGGCCGGCACCGGCGGCGACGCACTGTTCACACCCCGGCCGCTGGCGCTCAACTCCCTCGCCCGCGGCGACGTCCGCGCCGCCCTCCGGCTGGCCCGCCGCGCCCGGCGGCTCGCCCCCTGGTCGCTGCCGGCCACCGTGCGCACCCTCCTCGGCGGCCGCTCCTACCCCCGCTGGCTGGCCGCCGGCGCCGACCGGATCGCCCCCGGCGCGCGCCGCCGCCCCGGCGGTGCGGACTGGGAGGACGTCCCGGCGATGCCGCCCTGGGCGCACCCGGACGCGGTCGCCACGGTCCGCCGGCTGCTGCGCGAGGCCGCCGCCGCGGCGCCCGAGCCGCTGGACCCGCTGCGCGCCCAGCACGAGGTGGCCGCCGCGGCGGTCCGTGCCGGCGCACGGGTGCGCGGCATCGACGCGCTGATGTCGGCGCACGGTGTGGCGTACGAGGCGCCGTTCCTGGACGACGCGGTGATCGAGGCGGCGCTGGCCGTCCGGCTCGCGGACCGGGTACCGGGCGGCGGCGAGCCGGTGCTGACCGCGGCGATGCGCGGCACCGTGCCGGGCCCGGTCCTGGGCCGTGGCGGCCGGCGCGCGCACAGCGCGGAGCTGCACGCGGGGCTGCGCCGCAACCGCCGGGCGCTGGCCGCACTGTGCGCCGACTCCCGACTGGCGGCGCTGGGCCTGATCCGCCCGGAGGCGCTGCGCCCGGTGCTGACGTCCCTGCAGCCGGACACCGGCGCACTGCGTCCGCTGGACCCGACCCTGGCCGCCGAGTTCTGGCTGCGCGCACTGCCGCCCCCGCAGGCGTACGACGCGCTGCCGGCGCCCGCCGCGCGGATGTCCGCCCCGGCCGCCGAGAACGGCTGAGCCGGGCCCGCGCCTGCCGGGCCGCGCCGGCTCAGCCGTTGGGCTCGGCGGGCGGGCCCATCCAGATCGTCGGCTCGCAGATGTTCATCCGGGTCTTCTTGCCCTTCTCGTCCCGGACCTTTATCACCTTCTGGTGGCGGTCCCGCGGCGCGCCCACCAGCACCTCGTCATTGCTGACCAGGCAGTCGGCGGGCGTGATGCCCGGCGCGTGGTCCTTGTAGCGCAGGTTGGTGGTGACGGTGCCGCCGCGCGCGAGGTCTATCGGCATGGTGTGGCCCTGCCCCTTGCCGTCCGACTCCGGCCCCTTGCCGACGTGGACCGCGAAGGTGGGGAAGCCGTTGAAGACACACGGCTGCGAGCCCTTGTTGACGACCGACAGCCGGGCCTCCCGATGGGTGCTGTGCGGCGCCGCCTTGAGGACGGTGACCTTCCAACCCAGGCTCTTGGTCCGGCAGTTGGCGTGCAGCGCCGCCATCCGCCCCGAACCGCAGCCGGTCAGTCCCAGCCCGGCGGTCACGGTCAAGGCGAGTGCGGCCATCGTCGTCGCGAGCACGGAACGTCGCTGCACGACTCCCCCCTGTTCCATCCGTTCGTCCTGTTCGCACACATCGTTCGCTCACGATGTCCTTCCGTAAGGAAGGTTTTTCGGCGCCTTTGGTTGCCTGCAACCCGAGGAGAGATATGCGTCACGTAAAGAGATCCGCTCAAGCGACGGCCGCGGACGGCCCGGCGCGCTCCCGGCGCACCGCGGATCTTACGGCCCCTCAGCGCCCGCAGCCGCCACGCCCATCGCCGCGGCGTCCGCCGCCGGCAGCCACCAGCCGCCGCGGGGCGGCGTCCGCCAGCCCTCCCGGGCCCCCAGGTCCCGGGCGGCGGCCCGCAGCGCGTCCAGCCCGGGATGCCGCAGCCCCCGCCGCCACACCATCCCCACCGGCGACAGCGGCACCGGCTCGACCACCGGCCGCAGCACCATCCCCGACACCTCGATGAACTCCATGCTCGCCAGCACCGACCAGCCGCGCTTGCGCACCACCCGCACGAACTCCTCCGCCCCCTCGATCTCCGGGAACGGCGCCGCCATCGCGATCCCCCGCCCCGCGAAGAGCCGCGCCGCCAGCTCCGTCCACTCCGCGGTGTGCGGATTCCCGGCGGCCGCGTAGAGCGTCTCGCCGGCCAGCCGGTGCAGCGGTACGGAGCCGGCGGCGGCCAACGGATGGTCCGCGGCCAGCAGCACCGCCATCGGCTCCAGCCGGACCGGCTGATGGCGGAGCCCGGCCCGGACCTCGGCCGGCAGCCCCGCGAACCGCCCGAACGAGACGTCCAGCCGCCCGGCCGCCAACTCCGCGGCGGCCCCGGCCAGTCCGCTGTGGAAGCGGGCGACCAGTTCAAGGCTGTCCGGCAGCCGCCGCCGGGCCTCCGCCAGCACCCGGTAGGCGGTGCCGACCGGCGCCCGCACGTCCACCACCAGCGGCCGCTCCGGCTCCGCCCGGAAGGCCGCGGCCAGTTCCTCGTGAGCCGCCAACACCCGGCGCGCGTACGGCAGCAGCCGCTCGCCCTGGGCGGTCAGCGCCACCTGCCGGGTGGTCCGGACGAACAGCTGCGCCCCCAACTCCCGCTCCAGCCGCCGGACATCGCGGCTGAGTGCCTGCTGGGCGACGTACAGCCGGGCGGCGGCCCGGGTGAAGTGCAGCTCTTCGGCGACGGCGGTGAACGCCCGCAGCAGCCGGGGGTCGGTGTCGTAGGGCACCGGCCCATCCTCACACCGGACACCGGCCGGCCACACCGCGTTTGCGCACTTCACGGACCCGGTCCCGGCACTCACACCACAGGTGCGTCAATCGTCCCGCGCAGGTGTTGGACGGCCGGCGGCCACCACCGCGACCGTGGACGGCATGATCCTCTTCCTGGCCGCCCGCCCCGTCACGCCGCCCGCCCGGCCCGCCCGCCGCCGCTCGCCCTACGCCCGGCTCTTCGCCGTCCCCGGCGCCCGCGCCTTCACCGCGGCCAACCTCCTGGCCCGGCTGCCGATGGGGATGCTGAGCGTCAGCGCGGTCCTGATGATCGCCGGCAGCCGCGGCTCCTACGCCCTGGCCGGGGCGGTCACCGCCACCGGACTCGCCGCGACCGCACTGGTCGGCCCCTTGACCGCCCGGCTCATCGACCGCCACGGCCAGGCCAGGATCGCCGTCCCCGCCACCGCCGTCGCGATCCTCGGCTCGCTCTCCCTGCTCCTGTGCGTCCGCTCCGGCGCCCCCGACTGGACCCTCTTCGCCTCCTACGCCGCCACCGCCACCACCCCCAACACCGGTGGGATGTCCCGCGCCCGCTGGGCGCACCTCCTCCGCGACGACCCGGCCGCCCGGCACACCGCCAACTCCTTCGAGCAGGCCGTCGACGAACTGTGCTTCCTGCTCGGCCCGGTCCTCGCGACGCTGCTGTGCACCTCCGTCGCCCCGGAGGCCGGCACCGCCACGGCGGCCGCCCTGCTGCTCACCGGCGTGCTGCTCTTCGCGGCCCAGCGCCGTACCGAACCGCCCGTTCTCCCGCCCGCCCCGGGACGCCCCCGCTCCCCGCTGCGCACCCGCGGCCTGCCGCCCCTCCTGCTCACCTTCCTCGCCACCGGCGCGGTGTTCGGCTCCCTGGAGGTCGTCACGCTCGCCTACGCCGACGCGCACGGCTTCCGCCCAGCGGCCGGCGGTCTGCTCGCCCTCCAGGCGGCCGGCTCCGGCGCGACCGGGCTGCTGCTCGGCCTGCTGCCCCCGGCGGCCCGGCCGGCCCGGCGCTTCCTGCTCTGCGTCGCCGCGATGGCCGCACTGCTGACGCTGCCGCTGCTGGCCGCCGCCGCGGCCGTCCCGGTGCTGCTCGCCGCGGCCCTGCTCACCGCCGGGACCGCCACCGCCCCGACCATGGTCACCGGCATGGGCCTGATCCAGTCCCGCACCCCGCCCGGCCGGTTGAACGAGGGGATGACGCTGGCGGTGACCGCGCTGCTGGCCGGGATCGCGGCCGGCTCGGCGACCGGCGGCTGGGCCGCGGAGCACCTGCCCTCCCCCACCTTCGGCTACGCCGTACCGACCGCGGCCGCCGCGCTGGCCCTCGCCATCACGGCGACGACCACGGCAATGGCTGCCCGGCGAACCTGAAGGACGGGCGGCCCCGAGTCCCATGGGGGTGCGGGTGGCAAGGCCCCCGCTACGCGCGGCAAAGCCGCGCAAAAACAACGAAGGCGACGCGGCCCGCGCTTTACGCGGGCACACGTCGCCTGTCGTCTTCGTGGAGATGGCGGGAATCGAACCCGCGTCCAACGGTGCGGAATCAGGGCTTCTCCGAGTGCAGTCCGCTGCGCTTTTCTCGGCCCCGGAGATCACACGGACAAGTCTCCGACGGGCCCAGTCACTGTTTGATTTCCTTCTGCACCCCGTGACCGGGTACAGAAGTGGAGTCCCCTAGCTGATGCCAGGATCCGGGTCGGGAACAGCCCCGGGCTGACACTTCGCAGGTCGCTACTTAGGCAGCGAGGGCGAAGGAATCGCGCTTGGTGTTGGCGATTATAGGTTTCGGCATGTGGTTTACGAGATCATTGCCGCTTCCTCGACTCGCTTCCCCTGCTTCGACATCCGCTGTCGAAACCGATCATCCCCATGTTTTCTTTTCAAGGTGGTGCCACACCCTCGCGGGGTGTGCACCCATCGTACGTGACCAACGCACGACGGTGCCAGCAGATTCCCGGCGGCCTTCCGCGAACCCGGTCCGGCCGCCGGTATGTCAGGCCCGCTGCCGGCGCCGGACCGCCGAGATCGCCCGATCCGTCTCGCGGCGGTCCTGCTTCTCACGCAGCGTCTGCCGCTTGTCGTACTCCTTCTTGCCCTTGGCCAGCGCGATCTCGACCTTGGCCCGGCCGCCCTTGAAATACAGGGCCAGCGGCACGATCGTGTGGCCCGTCTCCTCGGACTTGACCTCCAGCTTGTCGATCTCGACGCGGTGCAGCAGCAGCTTCCGCTTCCGCCGCGCACTGTGATTCGTCCAGGTGCCCTGTGCGTATTCCGGGATATGGACGTTGTGCAGCCAGGCTTCTCCGCCGTCGATCTGGACAAATCCATCCACGAGCGACGCCCGGCCCTGGCGCAGCGACTTCACCTCGGTGCCGCTCAGGACCAGACCGCACTCATAGGTGTCCAGAATGTGGTAGTCGTGCCGCGCCTTCTTGTGCTGCGCGACGAGCTTGCGCCCGTCGTCCTTCTCTTTGCCCTTGCCCTTGGTAGCCATAGTGCGGCCATTTTCGCACTACGTACCGGCCCCGAGGCCACTCAATACTGTGCGGGCCTGCTTTTCGGCGTGCTCCTCGACGAGGAGGTCCGGGGTGATGCCGGCGCCGTCCACCGCCCGGCCGGACGGGGTGCGGTAGTGGCCGACGGTCAGTTCCGCGACCGAACCGCCCGGGAGCCGGCTGGGCATCTGGACCGAGCCCTTGCCGAACGTCGGGGTGCCCACCACCACCGCCCGGCCGCGGTCCTGGAGGGCCCCGGAGAGCAGTTCGGCGGCGCTCATCGTGCCGCCGTCCACCAGCACCACCAAGGGGGTCCGGGTGTCGCCGGTGCCCTCGGCGTACAGGGCGCGCTGGTTGCCGTGCACGTCGTAGGTGGCGACCAGGCCGCCGTCGAGGAAGGCCGACGCGGTGGCGACGGCCTCGCTCACCAGGCCGCCGGTGTTGCCGCGCAGGTCCAGCAGCAGCCCGTCCCGCAGGTCCGCACCGGGCAGCGCGCGGCGGACCGCGGCCCCGGTGCCCTTGGCGAACGAGGTGATCTTGATGCGGGTCGGACCGCCGCCCGGGCGGTCCACGGTGACGTTCTCGGTGTGCAGCCGGGTGCGGCGCAGGGTCGCGCTCCAGTGGCGGGCGCCGCGCCGCAGTTCCAGTCGGACGGGGGTGCCGGCGGCGGAGCCCGCGACGTCCTCGCCGCGCAGCCGGCCGACGGTCTCGGTGACCGGCCGCCCCCGGACGGGCCGGCCGTCGACGGCGTCGAGCCGGTCGCCGACGGCGATCCCGGAGCGGGCGGCGGGGCCGCCGGGCTGCACCCGGGACACCGTGATCCGGCCGTCGTCCCGCTGCCGCACCCACAGCCCGACGCCGACGTAGGCGCCGTCCAACTGGTCCTGGAAATCCTCGAATTCACCGGGGGTGTAGACCGTCGACCAGCGGTCACCGCTGCGGCTGACGGCCTCGGCGGCGGCCTGCGCACCGGACTTGCCGTCCGCGACGGCCTGGGCGGCGGCCCGTTGGACGGCCGCCCGGTCGGCGACCGCGCCGCCGGCGGCGTACTCGTCGCCGCCGCCCCACGTGCCGGTGGCCGCGCCCGCGGCGAGCACTCCGGCGAGGAACAACGTCAGGGCCGCCCCGCGGCGGATGCGGCGGAGCCGGTCGTACGACCACGGGCCCGACATGCCGGTGAGTCTAGGCGACGAAAGGGCGCCGTACGGCGAGTTGACCGTACGGCGCCCTTGGCGAAGCTCACACCTTGAGGTACTTGCGCAGCGCGAAGAACGCGGCGAGCGCGGGCATCAGCAGCCCGATGAGCAGGACCAGCGGCAGCACCGCCAGGACGGAGTCCCAGCCGATGAAGTTGATCACCTGGATCTGCTTGGCCAACCACTGGTTGATCATGACGTACTTGCCGCCGACGAGCAGCACGCAGGCGAACACCGCGCCGATCAGGCCGGCGATCGCGGCCTCCATGATGAACGGCAGCTGGATGTAGAAGCTGGACGCACCGACCAGCCGCATGATGCCGGTCTCCCGGCGGCGGCTGAACGCCGACACCCGCACGGTGTTGACGATCAGCATCAACGCCACCACCAGCATCAGGCCCATGACACCCAGGGCCGCGTACCGCATACCGTCCAGGAGACGGAACAGCGGCTCGACGGTGTCCCGTTGGTCCTGGACCTGCTCGACACCGGGCCGCTCGGAGAACGCGGACTTGATGACGTCGAACTTCGTCGGGTCCTTGAGCTTGACCCGGAAGGACTCCGGCAGCTGGTCGGGCGTCACCAGACCGGCCACGGGGGTGTCCCCGAACTGCTCCTTGTAGTGCTTGTACGCCTGGTCGCTCGTCTCGTGCTCCACGTTCTGCACCAGCGGGAGCCGGTGCAGTTCGGCGAGGATGTCCTTCTTCTGCTGCTCGGTCGCCGCGCCCTTGGCGCAGTTGGCGGCCGACTCGGCGTCGTTCTTGTTGCAGAAGAAGATGGAGACGTTGACCTTGTCGTACCAGTAGCCCTTCATCGTGTTGACCTGATCGCGCATCAACAGCGAGGCGCCGAACAGGCTGAGCGAGAGGGCTACCGAGACGATGACGGCGAAGGTCATCGTGAGATTTCGGCGGAGACCGACGCCGATCTCCGACAGGACGAACTGGGCGCGCATCGCGTCCTTTCAGTGCTGGTAGCCGTACACGCCGCGCGACTGGTCGCGTACGAGCCGGCCCTTCTCAAGTTCCATGACCCGCTTGCGCATCTGGTCGACGATCTGCTGGTCGTGGGTGGCCATGACCACCGTCGTACCGGTGCGGTTGATCCGGTCCAGCAGCTTCATGATGCCGACGGAGGTCTGCGGGTCGAGGTTGCCGGTGGGCTCGTCGGCGATGAGCAGCAGCGGGCGGTTGACGAAGGCCCGCGCGATGGCGACGCGCTGCTGTTCACCACCGGACAGCTCGCCGGGCATGCGGTCCTCCTTGCCGCCGAGGCCGACGAGTTCGAGGACTTCGGGCACCGTCTTGCGGATCTGTCCGCGCGGCTTGCCGATGACTTCCAGGGCGAAGGCGACGTTCTGTCCCACCGTCTTGTTGGGGAGCAGGCGGAAGTCCTGGAAGACCGTCCCCACCTGGCGGCGCATCTGCGGCACCTTCCAGTTGGAGAGCTTGGCCAGGTCCTTCCCCAGAACGTGGACGGCGCCATGGCTGGCGCGCTCCTCGCGCAGGAGCAGTCGCAGGAAGGTGGACTTACCGGAGCCCGAGGAGCCCACCAGGAAGACGAACTCGCCACGCTCGATCTCCAGGGAGACGTCCCTGAGGGCGGGGCGGTTCTGCTTCGGGTAGGTCTTTGAGACGTTGTCGAATCGGATCACAGATGCACCACGGTCGACCTGGGTAGGGGCACGGGTTGCCGGTTACGGCTCCCGTCGGTGTGCGAGACCCTACGCGAACCTCGGGTGGGGACGAAGCCGCCGGCGGGGGTTGGTGGGTTTCTTCACGGCTCCTCCGGGACAAAAGGCGCACAATGCCGGGCGGGCAGCCGGACGCGATCGGCGGGGCGCGCCGTACCGCGGCGGACCTGGCACAGTGGTAGGGGGAACCCACCCGCCTCCTGGCGCGTTGGTCCAGTGAAGTAAGGAGGTCGCATGACGTACGACCGATTGGTGTGCGCCAACTGCGCGGCCCCTGTGAGCGAGGGCCGCTGCCCTGTGTGCCGGGCCAGCAGGGAACGGCTCCAGCAGCAAGCGGGCTTTTTCGGCCAGCTCAATCCCGTGGTGCTGGCGGCCCTGCTGGTCGCGCTGATCGCGCTCGCGGTGCTGCTCCGCCAGGCCGTCTGAGGGGCGCCGCCCTCCCGCGGCTCCGCTGAGTGACGGTGCCGCCGCGCAGGGTGCCGCCGCGGGCGCCCCACTCCCATGAACGCCCGAGGGGCCCGGGACGCCATGCGTCCCGGGCCCCTCGTCGTGTGCCGCGTCGGCGTCAGGCAGCCGCCGCGCCGCCACCGTTCTTGTTGATCAGACGGGGCAGGACCCGGAAGCCCACACCGCCGGCGATCATCGTCGCCGCGCCGATCAGCAGGAAGGTCGTGCCGGACGAACCGGTCTCGGCCAGCTGACCGCCCTTGGCCTGCTGCTTGGCCTGGCCCGGGGTGTCGACGACCTGCTCCTTGCCCTGGCCCGGCTGCTCGACCGGCTTGGAGCCCTCATTGTCGGTGCCGGTACCGGTGCTGTCGCCGCCGGTGCTGCCGCCACCGGTGGTGCTGCCACCGGAGTGGCCACCGGAGTTGCCGCCGCCGGTGGTGCTGCCACCGGAGTGACCGCCGGTGCTGCTGCCGCCGTTGGACTGGCCGCCGGAGTTCTGGCCGCCGTTGGACTCGCCGCCCGTGGACTGACCACCGGAGTTCTGACCGCCGTTGGACTGGCCACCGTTGGACTGACCGCCGGAGTTCTGGCCGCCGTTGGACTGACCACCGGAGTTCTGGCCACCGTTGGACTCGCCACCGGAGTTGTGGCCACCGGTGGTCTCACCGCCGTTGGACTCACCGCCCGTGGACTGACCACCGGAGTTGTGACCGCCCGTGGTCTCGCCACCGGTGGTCTCACCGCCCGTGGTCTCGCCGCCGGAGGTCTGGCTGCCGATCTCGCCACCGGTGGACTCGCCGCCGGTCGACTCACCGCCGGTGCTCTCGCCACCGGTGGAGTTGCCGCCGCCGGTCTCGTCGCAGAACAGGTGCAGCGGGTCGAGAATGTTGCAGTTGTCGCCGCCGCTCCGGGTCTGACCGGTCTCGGCGGCCGATGCCGCACCGGCCGCGGTGAGCGACGCACCGGCCGCGATCACCGCTCCGGCCGCAATGCGTGCCACGCGCAGCCGCGTCTTCTTCGTCATGTACTGCTACCCCCAGTAGCCGAACTCGTCATTGGAGCACCGCCGCACGGGGCAACGACCGATAGGGGCGTGCAGCCACGGCCCGCGACTGCGGGCGGGCCATTCGTCTCCCCGTTCCTACACGCGCCCCATGACACACGCATGCCGCATTCAGCCTTCCCAGTTCTCGGAACATCGTCAAGGGCGAATAAAGGCTCGACGCCCGAATTGCCATGAGCTGGGCGATACATGGACGTACGACTGTGACCTAACCGCCACAACAAAAGACAACTGCCTCCCCGAGGGAGGCAGTTGTCCGGGAACCGCGCGGGCCACCGCCCGCTTGCCGCCTACTTGGCCTGCTGCTCCTGCTGCTTGCGCCAGCGGATGCCGGCCTCCAGGAAGCCGTCGATGTCGCCGTCCAGCACACCCTGCGGGTTGCCGACCTCGAAGTCGGTCCGCAGGTCCTTGACCATCTGGTAGGGGTGCAGGACGTACGAACGCATCTGGTTGCCCCAGGAGTTGCCGCCGTCGCCCTTGAGGGCGTCCATCTTGGCCTGCTCCTCCTGGCGGCGCCGCTCCAGCAGCTTCGCCTGGAGAACGTTCATGGCGGTGGCCTTGTTCTGGATCTGCGAGCGCTCGTTCTGGCAGGAGACCACGATGCCGGTGGGGAGGTGCGTCAGCCGGACCGCGGAGTCGGTGGTGTTGACGCCCTGGCCGCCGGGGCCGGAGGAGCGGTAGACATCCACCCGCAGATCGCTCTCGTCGATCTCGATGTGGTCGGTCTGCTCGACGACCGGCAGCACCTCGACGCCCGCGAAGGAGGTCTGGCGGCGGCCCTGGTTGTCGAACGGCGAGATGCGCACCAGGCGGTGCGTGCCCTGTTCCACGGAGAGCGTGCCGTAGGCGTAGGGCACCTGGACGGCGAAGGTGGTCGACTTGATGCCGGCCTCTTCGGCGTACGAGGTCTCGTACAGCTCGGTCTTGTAGCCGTGGCGCTCGGCCCAGCGCAGGTACATCCGCTGGAGCTTCTCGGCGAAGTCGGCGGCGTCCACCCCGCCGGCCTCGGCGCGGACGCTCACCACGGCCTCACGGGCGTCGTACTCGCCGGACAGCAGGGTGCGGACCTCCAGCTCGTCCACCGCCTTGCGGACGTCGGTCAGCTCGCGCTCGGCCTCGGCGCGGGCGTCCTCGTCGTCCTCGGCCTCGGCGAGCTCGAAGAGCACCTCAAGGTCGTCGACGCGGCTGCGCAGCTCCTCGGCGCGGCGCAGCTGGCCCTGGAGGAAGGACAGCTGGCTGGTGATCTTCTGCGCGTTCGCCGGGTCGTCCCACAGGGACGGCGCCGCGGCCTGCTCCTCGAGCACGGCGACATCGGCCCTCATCTTGTCGAGGTCCAGGACGGCCTCGATCGACCCCATGGTCGAGGAGAGGGACTTCAGCTCTTCGGATACATCGACGACTGCCACGCACCCAGCCTAACGGCTACCACCGACAATCTGTCCCGGACCGGCTCCGGCGCCGGGGGCGCGGGCCGGCCCGGAGCGGACCCGCGCCGGCGCCCGCACGGGGTCCGGCGCAGGTCACCGGCCTATCGGGGCTGCTGCACGCCCGGGGTGGCGTGGTGCGGTTCGTCCTCGCCGCCCGAGGCCAGCAGCCCGCCGACCGCGAGCGCCACCACGACCGCGGCGGCCGCCACGCCCAGCTTGATCCGCCGGCGGCGCACCGCCTCCGGCGAGGAGCGGTGCCGGGCCGAACCCGCCCGGCGCTCCCCCGCGGCCCGCGGGGCGCGGGCGGTGCCGTGCGCGCCGCCGGCCAGCTCGTCCGGCGCGGGGACCCGCATGCTGGTGTGCGTCTCCCGGTTGGAGTCCGGCGTGGAGCCCTGCACCAGGGGGACGGCGCCGCGCGGCGGGCCCTCGGGGGCCGCCGGATAGCGCGCCTCCTGATGGGCCCCGGCGGGAGCGCTCTCCGGGTCGTCCGCCGGCTGCTCGTCATCGGGCTCGTCGATGTCCAGCGGCGGGATGCCGGCCAGGCCGGGCAGGATCTCGCGCAGCCGGGCGGCCAGCTCCGGGGCGCGCAGCCGGGAGGCGGGCGCCTTGGCCAGGCACTGGAGCAGCAGCTGCCACAGCTCGTCCGGGATGCCGGGCAGCGGGGCGACGCTCTCGGTGACGTGGCGGCGCAGCACCGCGCCCGGGTGGCCGCCCCCGAAGGGCGTGAAGCCGGCGAGCATCTCGTACAGGACGGTCGCCAGCGCGTAGACGTCCACCGAGGCGCGCGGCGGCAGCCCCTCGATGATCTCCGGGGCGAGGTAGTCGGGGGTGCCGATGACCTTGGTCGCCTTGGTGCGGCGGGGCGAGTCGACCAGGCGCGCGATGCCGAAGTCGGTGAGCAGCGCGGGGTGCGCGCCACCGGGGCCGAGCGGTCCCTGCATGTCCAGCAGGACGTTCTCCGGCTTGACGTCGCGGTGCACGATCCGGGCGGCGTGCGCGGCGGCGAGGCCGTCGGCGACGTCGGCGGCGATGGCGACGGCGGCCTCCGGGGCCAGTCGCCGCTCGCGCTCCAGACGGGTGCGCAGGTCGGTGCCGCGGACCAGGTCCATGACGAGCGCGAGGTCGGCGCCGTCGACGACGAGGTCGCGGACGCCGACGACGTGCGGGTGTTCCAGGCTCAGCAGCGCCGCCCGCTCCTGTACGAAGCGGCCGACGAGCTCCTGGTCGGAGGCGAGGTCCTCGCGCAACAGCTTGATGGCCACGGCCCCTTCGGGACCCTCGCCCAGCCATACCGTGCCGGCACTGCCGCGCCCCAGGATCTGGTGGGCGGTGTACCGGCTGCCGATCTTCCGTGCCAAGACTGCTCCGACGGGTCGGGCCCCCTAGCGTCCTGCGGGGGCTGAGGTTGGCGTCAAAGCTACGCGGGCACCGGAGAGTTCGGTGCCCCCCATGACGGCAACGTCACTTCTGTACGGGAATTCACCAGCCGGATGTCGACAAATCCATGATGTCGCCGGCGATCCCCCGTACGGACCGTCAGCCGCCGAGCTGCTGTACGAAGTCCTGGATCTGGCTGAAGACGTGCCCGACCTGCCCGAAGAAGCTCCGGCCCGTGCCGATCCACTGCTGGAGCGGGGTGAACTCCCAGACCAGCCAGCCCCCCACGAACAGCAGCAGCACCATGAACAGGCAGCCCTTCAGGCAGCCCAGACCGGGGATCCGCATCGGGTTGGCGCTGCGCCGGCGCGGCTCACGCGGGGGCCGGGGCTCCCGCGCGGGCGGCGGGGCCGGCTCGTAGCGCTGCGGCGGCGGCTCCTGGCGGCGCTGCGGGGCCGGTGGACGCTGCGGGGCCGGCGGCCGCTGCGGCGCGTACCCGGGCTGCTGCCCGGCGTACGGGGCCGGAGCCGGGGGCGGGGCCTGGCGGCGCTGCGGACGGCGGCGCAGCGGGTCGTCCTGCGGGTCCAGGTACTGCACCTGGGTCTGGTCGTTGCGGTCGCGGGCGGCCCGCAGCTGGGACTCCCACGGGTGCGGACCCTCGGGCTCCTGGGGGCCGACGGGCGAGCCCGCCGGCATCGGGGGCACCGGCGGCATGGCCCGGGTGGGGGCGGGGCCACCGGGGCCGCCGGGGCCGCCGGTGGACGGCAGCACGCTGGTCGGGGCGCCCGGGTCGTAGGAGGAGGCGTTGGTCGGCAGCACCTGGGTGGGCGCCGCGGCGCCCGTCTCCTGGGAGCCTTCGGTGCCCGGGACCGTGGCCGGGTCCGGGTCGGGGGCGAGCAGCGCGGCGACGCCCAGCGCCGCCTCGGCCTGCTCCGGGGTGGCCTGCGCACCGATGCCGGCCGCGACGGCGCGCAGCCCGCGCGCGAGGTTCTCGGCGCTCGGGCGCTCCTCGGGCCGCTTGCGCAGACAGCGCTCGATGATCGTCCACAGCGGTTCGGGGACCGAGGCGGGGCGCTGCGGCTCCTCGGCGAGGTGCCTGTGCAGCACCTCCAGGGCGGTCGCGCCGGCGAACGGCGGGCGGCCGGTCACCAGCTCGAAGAGCAGGATGCCGGCGCCGTAGATGTCCACCGCGGAGGTCTGCGGCTGGCCCTCGGCGGACTCCGGCGCCACGTAGGCGGGGGTGCCGACGAACTCGTGTGTACGGGTCAGCCCCGGGGAGTCGGCCAGCCGGGCGATGCCGAAGTCGGTCAGCATCGGGTGCATCTCGCCGCTGCCGTCCGAGCCGGAGAGCAGCACGTTGGCCGGCTTGAGGTCGCGGTGGACGACGCCGTCGGCGTGGCTGGCGGCCAGCGCGTCGGCGATCTGCGCGGTGAGCAGGGCGGCCGCCACCGGGCTGAACGGACCGCTGTCGCGGAGGTAGCGGTGCAGGTCGGGGCCGTCGACCAGGTCCATCACCAGCGCCAGCAGGTCGCCCTCGACGACCAGGTCGCGGGTGCGGACGATGTTGGGGTGGGTCAGCCGCAGCAGGACCGAGCGCTCCCGGAGGAAGCGCATCACCACATCGGCGTCGGACGCCAGCTCCTCCTTGAGGACCTTGATCGCGACCGTTTCGCCGGGCTCTCCCGGGACGGCGGCCTCGGCGCCGGCCGCCTCCCTCTGGCGGGCACGCCAGACGGTGCCCGTGGCGCCGCGTCCCAGCGGCTCCTCAAGCAGGTACTTGCTGCCTACCGGCCGCACGTCATGCGCTCCCTGATCGTGGTGGTCCTTGCTCTGGCCCGCTGGGTCGGCTCGCGGTCCGTCCGCCCCACTGTAGTGCCGTCGCACAAACCTCTCGGTTCGCCGGACGGAGCGGGCTTCTCGGGTAGACGCAGGGCGCGGACCGTTGGTTGCCCGGATTCCGGATGTGTCCCGGGCAAGGCCGGTACGGGGCGGCCGGCATCCGCCGCGGCGCGCCGGGAGCCGGCGGCCGGGGCCCGGGGACCGTCCGTCGGCGACCGCTTCCCTGGCGCCCGGTGAGCGAAATCGGCCGGTTCGCTGCGCGTAAGCAGGCGGTTTTGCGCCGGGCACCGACCAATCAAGATCATTAATGGGCGGTCGGCGGGCGTGTTGTCAGCGGCAGGTGCGAGGATGCATCCCAGCACGCACGCGGCGGGGGCGCGCGGTCACCGTCGCGACGTGCGTGGGACATGTCCGTGCCGACGTGCCCGGGGTGCGGTGGGGGGTGAGCGGAGCTCCTGCCGGATTCCCGGCAGAAGGGACCGTTGACGGCGATGCAGATCCGGCTGACCGTCCTCGGGCCGCGCAGCGGCCACACCACGCGGGCCTGCGACGTGCTCGTGACGGCCCCCGCCGGCACCGCCCTGGCGACGGTGGCCGGCTCGCTCGCGGCGGCCGTGGCCGGTTCCGGCGCGGACGTCGGCACCGCGAGCAGCAGCGCCGCGGTCGTGCTCTACGCCGGCACCGAGCGGCTCGACCCGCAGCGCGCGGCGCTCGGCGAGCCGCCCCTGATCGACGGCGCGGTGCTCTCCCTCCAGGGCCCCGGCCCCTCCCCGGCGCACGGCCTGCCGCACGGCTCCGCCCGGCTGCGCGTGGTCTCCGGCCCCGACGCCGGCGGGGTGCACCTGCTGCACGGCGGCCAGATCCGCATCGGCCGCTCCGCCGACGCCGACGTCCCCCTGGACGACCCGGACGTCTCCCGCCTGCACTGCGCGGTCACGGTCGAGCCCGACGGCTCGGTGTACGTGGCCGACCTGCGCTCCACCAACGGCACCGCCGTCGACGGCGTCGAGCTCGGCGACCGGGCCGTCCCGCTGCCGCCCGGCGCCCTGCTGCGCATCGGCGAGTCCGCCCTGCGCCTCCAGGCCCCGCCGCGCACCCCGGACCCGGCGCTGACCGCCGCCCCCGACGGGGAGGGCCATCTCCGGGTCGCCCCCGGACAACTCGCCCCCGGCGCCTCGCCCACCGGGGAGACCGCGGCGGGCGTGCTGTACGCCGGCGCCGACCACGCCCCCGCCGGCGGCTCGTACGCAGCCGGTGACGTCCCCCACCCGAGGACCGGCGGCAGCGGGCACGCCCCGGCGGCCCCCGGCAGCGGCAGACACCCCGCGGCCGCGCCGCCGGCCGGCCCGCCGACAGCCGGCCCGGACGATCGCGACGGCCGTTTCACCGGCGGTTCCGGCCGGCGGGACACCCCCCTGCGCGGCGTCCCCGACCCCGCGGCCCGTGCGCACGCCCCGGAGGGCACCGGACTCCCCGCCTCCGGGCCGGCCGCGGACGGCCTGTTCCCGCCCGCCGCCCCGCCCAGGCCGCTCCAGGACCCCAACCCCGCCGCCTACGGGCCGGCGCACGGATACGCGGCAGCCGAAGCGGAATACGGGGCGCGGACCGGGCACGAGGCCGCGGCCGGTCACGGCACCGCGCCCGCCGACGGACAGACCCACGGCGGGCAGCAGTCCCTGGTCCCGGCCGACCCGATGGCCCGTAAGGCGGGCCGGCGCGGCGGCATCGGCGCCTGGGCGCGCCGACTGGCCGGCGGCCGCCCCGTAGAAGAGGAGCAGGACCCGGCAGCGCAGTCCGCGGACGACGACGGGGCGGCCCCCGGGGACGCTCCGGCACCCCGGGCCGCCGGCGGCACCACGCCCCTCTCCGGCCCGGCCGCGGACCGGCGTTGGCCGGACGCCGCCGGCATCCTGCTCACCGCGCTCTGCCCCGGCCCCCTGCTCTGGGAGCGCGGCCCGGACCACCCGGACCTGCTCACCGTCCGCCTGGGGACGGCCGAGCGGGACGGCGGCCGCACCGCCGCCCCGGTCACCGTCGAGCTGCGCCGGGCCGGCGCCCTCGGGCTGGCCGGGCCGCGGGGGCGGCTCATCGGGCTGGCCCGGTCCGCGGCCGCGCAGCTGGCCGCGCTGCACTCCCCCGGGACGCTGGAGATCGTGCTGGTCAGCACCGACCGGGCGCGCCCCGTCGAGGAGCGGGTGGACGACTGGTCCTGGCTGGGCTGGCTGCCGCACGTCCGCCCGGCCCGCGGCCAGGACTGCCGGCTGCTGCTCGCCTACGACATGGAGCAGGCCGCCTCCCGTACGGCCGAGCTGGTGCGGCGGTTGGACGACGGCCCGCTGGGCCCCGGCTGGCCCAGCGCCGAGCGCGCCGAGGTGGCCGCGGTCGCCGCCCGCCACCGCGGGCCGTACACCCTGCTGATCGTGGACGGCGATCCCGGTTCGTCGGCGCTGCGCGAGACCACCGCCCGGCTCGCGGCGGGCGGCCCGGCAGCCGGTGTCCACGTCCTCTGCCTGGCCGAGACCCCGGCCGCCTCCCCCGCCTTCCCGCTGGCCGCGACGTACGAGGCGGCGCGCGTCGCCTCGCCCGCGTTCGGCGAGTGCGGGGCGGTGGCGGTGCTCAGCGGCGACGTCGCCACGGCGCTGCGGGTGGTCCAGCCGGGCTCCGGGCCGAACGGCACGGTCGCGACCGTGGACGCGGTCTCCGCCGCCTGGGCCGAGCGGTTCGCCCGGGCGCTGGCGCCCCTGCGGGAGACCGAGGCGCCCGGTCGGCCGGGCGGGTCCGCGGCGCCGCGCGCCGCCGTACCGCTGCCCGAATCGGCGCGTCTGCTGGACGAGTTGGGGCTGGCCCGCGCCACCCCCGCTTCCCTGATGGCCCGTTGGGCGGCCGCGCAGGACACCGACCGGCCCGGCGCCGCCGCGGTGCTCGGCGCCGGGCCGCACGGCCCCGTGGTCGCCGACCTCGCGGCCGACGGCACGCATCTGCTCGTCGAGGGCGCGGCGGCCACCGGCAAGACGGAACTGCTGCGTTCCCTCGCCGCGTCGCTGGCCGCTGCGGACCGCCCGGACCGGCTGTCGCTGGTCCTGGTGGACGGCACCGGCAGCGAGCGCGGCGAGGGCCTGCGGGCCTGTACGGATCTGCCGCACGTCACCACGCATCTGGCCGCCTCGGACCCGCTGCGGATGCGGGAGTTCGCCCAGGCGCTCTCCTCCGAGCTGAAGCGGCGCGCCGAAATACTGGCCGGCACCCCCTTCTCCGAGTGGCGCACCAAGCACCTCCCGGCCCCGCGCATCGTCGCCCCGCGCCGCTCCGCCGAGGGCAACCGCATCGCCGGGAGCAGCCGCGCCACCGAGGGCGGCTCCGCATCCACCCCCGCCCCCCACGTCCCGTCTGTCACCTCAGCCCCCTCCCCCTCATTCACAACGAGTAACGAATCACAGGAACAAACTACTCTCCGTAATCGTTGCCGTAATAAGGAAGAAGGCGGCGGCACCCCGGCAGACCTCGCGGCGGACCCCTCCCGCACGGGCACCCTGCGCCTGCGCCCCTCGCAGGACCACACCGCCCACCCCCCGCACCAAGCCCCGCACACTCGCCCCGGACGCCCCGGCCACCCCGCCGAGTCGCCCGACTCCCCGGCCACCGGCGCCGCGACCACCGGCCAGACGCCGGCCCACCGGCCGCCCGGCGCGACGTCGGCCCCGCCCGCGGCCGTGCCGGACGCCCCCGCGGCGGCCCCGATGCCCCGCCTCTTCGTCCTGGTCGACGACTTCGACGCCCTGGTCTCGCCGGCGCTGGGCAGCATGGGCCGGCCGGCCGCCGGTTCCGTGGTGCGCGCCCTGGAGGCGGTGGCCCGGGAGGGCGCGGCACTGGGCGTGCACCTGATAGCCGCGACCGGTCACCCGGACCGCACGGAAGGCACCGCGACCGCCGAACAGGCCGCCCTGCGCATCCAGTTGGGCACGGCCGCCGACCCGGCCGAGCCCGCGGCCCCCGGCTCCGAACCGGTACCGCCCGGGCGCGGGCGGCTGCACCGCGCGGCGGACGACACATCCGTCCCGTTCCAGGCCGGCCGGGTCACCGGCCGGATACCGCGCACGTCCACGCTCCGCCCGACCGTCGTGCCCCTGGAGTGGCCGCGGATGGGCGATCCGCCGGCCCGGCGCCCGCTCCGTGAGCTGGGCAACGGCCCGACGGACCTCGCACTGCTGGCCAGCGCGCTCCAGCGGGCGGCACAGTCCTCGGGCGCACCGGCGGGGCCGGCGCTGATGTGAGGCGTGAGCCTGAGGCGTGAGCGCGAGTCTGAGGCGTGAGCGTGGGGCGCGAGCCCGGTCCGTAACAGGCCCATCACGAAAGGGGTGTTGGCCTGGGGGGCGGTATTGCGGAGCCGGTGGTGGGGGCGTAGGACTGTCGCACGGCAGGCGCCCGCCTGTCACAGGTGCGATGGCGAACGGCGGCAGTCGGTGGCCATCGGCGGTGAGTGAGCGGCCGTGATCGTGACGATCACGGGGCAGCGCAGCGCAGTAGATACGTACAGCGCAGTAGATACGTGCAGTGCAGTAGGCACGTGCAGTGCAGTAGGCACGTGCAGCGCAGCAGGTACATGCAGTGCAGTAAGGCACGCTGTGGGGCACGTTCAGGCAGTGCGGTAGGGCACACAGGGCGCGGGAGCGCAGTAGGGCACGGCGCGGTCAGGCAGCGGTGCGGCACCGGTCGCTGCGGAGCACTCGGGATGTCGGGACGCGGCGCTCGCGCACGCGCGCACTCGCGTGGCATCGAACCATGATCATCAGCACCAGCGATATCAGTGCCACCACCAGTGAGATCCGCCATCGCGCCTTCAGTGCGGCGCACCACCAGCGACATCAGTGCAGTGCGCCGCCGGTGAGATCAGTGCCATGTGCGGGGCGGGGGTTCGTCCCGCGAGCCCGGGGTGAGGGCTCATGCGCGGAGTGACGGGGACTACGGAGGGGCTACGGGGATGCGCAGACGAGTCGACGGGACAGGCCGCGGAACCGACGGTGGGGGTACCGGCGGTGGGGGCACCGGCGCGTTCGGGCGGCGGGGTGCGCGGCCGCGGCGGGGTGCCGGGGTGTCGGCCGTCGCCGCGGTGCTGGCGCTCGGACTCGCCGGGTGTGGGAGTGGCAGTGGGGGCGGGGACAAGGGTGGTGGGGGTAAGGGCGGGGGTGGTGGGGATGCCGCGCCCACGGTGGCGTTGCCGAAGCTGAGCGGGCAGCGGTTGCAGGTGGCGGCCGTCTGGACGGGAGCGGAGCGGGACAACTTCACCAAGGTGCTGGCGGAGTTCGAGAAGCGCACCGGGGCGAAGGTCGACTTCGTGCCGAGCGGGGACGATATGGCCGGGTTCATCGGCTCCAAGATCGCCGGTGGTGGGCCGCCGGACGTGGCGCTGCTGCAACAGGTCGGGGTGCTGAACGAGTTCGCGGCGAAGGGGTGGCTCAAGCCGCTCGGGGCGGACGCCAAGGCGCAGTTGGCGAAGAACTTCAGCAAGGGGTGGCAGGATCTGGGCGCCCACAAGGGCACCGAGTACGGGGTGTACTTCAAGGCCAGCAACAAGTCGCTGGTCTGGTACAACGCCAAGGTCTTCGAGAACGCCGGGGTGTCCGAGCCGAAGACCTGGCCGGAGTTCCTCAAGGTGGCGCGGACGGTGTCCGATTCGGGCGTGGAGCCGGTCTCGGTGGGCGGGTCGGACGGCTGGACGCTGACCGACTGGTTCGAGAACGTCTATCTGTCGCAGGCGGGCCCGACGAAGTACGACCTGCTGGCGAAGCACCAACTCAAGTGGACCGATCCCTCGGTCACGCAGGCGCTGACCACGCTGGCGCAGCTCTTCGGCCACAAGGAGCTGCTGGCGGGCGGCAATGCGGGGGCGCTGCACACGGACTTCCCGACGTCGGTGACGCAGACGTTCAGCGGCGGGGACACCCCGAAGGGGGCGATGGTGTCGTCGGCCGACTACGCGGCGGCGGACATCGCGGAGACGAAGGCGAAGGTCGGGACGGACGCGAAGGTGTTCCCGTTCCCGGCGGTGGGCGCCAAGGCGCCGGTGGTGACCGGCGGGGACGTGGCGGTGGCGCTCAAGGACAACAAGGCGGCGCAGGCGCTGCTGACGTTCCTGGCGTCGACGGACGCGGCCAGGATCTGGGCGCAGGCGGGCGGTTTCGTCTCGCCCAACAAGGAGTTGGCCCCGTCGGCGTATGCCGACGACGTGATGCGGAAGATCGCCAAGGCGCTGATCGCGGCGGGCGACGGCTTCCGGTTCGACATGTCCGACCAGGCGCCCGCCTCGTTCGGCGGCAAGCCGGGGCAGGGCGAGTGGAAGGACCTCCAGGACTTCCTGAAGAACCCCAAGGACGTCGCGGGGACGCAGCAGCGGCTGGAGCAGGACGCGGCGAAGGCGTTCGGGCACTGAGCGGGGGACGCACGGCGGCGTGGCGGGCGTCGGGGCCGGGCGGGCCGGCCCGGGCGCCGCGCGCCGGCGTCGGCGGGCGTCCCGTGGAGCGGTGCGGGCCACCTCGATCGGGAGCGGGGGGATCGTCACGATGAGCGGGGCGCGGGCAGGGGCGGCGGGCGGGCCGCGGCGGCGCGGGGTGGCCGGGACGCGGCCGTGGGTCGCGGCGGTGTTCCTGCTGCCGGCGCTGGTGCTGCTGGGGGCGCTGGTGGTGTATCCCATCGGGTTCTCGGTGTACCGGAGTCTGTTCGACGCGTCCGGCAACGGCTTTGTGGGGCTGGGCAATTACGGTGCGATGTTCTCGGACGAGGGCATCCGGACGGCGTTGCGGAACAACGTGATCTGGGTGGTGGTGGCGCCGACGGTGTCCACCGCGCTGGGGTTGGTCTTCGCGGTGCTGACCGAGCGGGTGCGCTGGGGCACGGCGTTCAAGCTGGTGGTCTTCATGCCGATGGCGATCTCGATGCTGGCGGCCGGGATCATCTTCCGGTTGGTCTACGACCAGGATCCGCAGCGCGGGGTGGCGAACGCGGTGTGGGTGGCGGTGCACGACACGTTCGCCGAGCCGGCGCCGTTCCCGGGGGCGAAGCCGCGGCCGAACGGGGAGCTGCGGCCGTCCGGCGGCGGGGCGTTCACCACGCGGTCGGTGGCGCGGGTCGGGTCGCCGGTGGATCTGCCGCTGGTGGCGGTGCAGCCGCGGGACGTCCGGGACGCGAGGCCGGCGGTGGCCGCCCGGCCGCGGCCGGGGAAGGTCACGGGTACCGCGTGGCTGGATTTCACCCGTGGTGGTGGGGGGCGTCCGAACGTCATCGACCCGGGTGAGAAGGCGCTGGCGGGGCTGACGGTGGAGGCGGTGCGGGGCGGCCGGGTGGTGGCGTCGGCGGTGACGGCGGCGGACGGGACGTATGTGTTGCCGGCGGAGGCGGCCGGGGCGCGACTGCGGCTGCCGGCGGCGGACTTCGCGGCGGCGTACAACGGGGTGGACTGGCTGGGGCCGGTGCTGGTCACGCCGGCGATCATCGGCAGTTATGTGTGGATGTGGGCCGGTTTCGCGATGGTGTTGATCGCGGCGGGGCTGGCGGGGGTGCCGCGGGAGCTGCTGGAGGCGGCGCGGGTGGACGGGGCCAGCGAGTGGCAGGTGTTCCGCCGGATCACGGTGCCGCTGCTGGCGCCGGTGCTGGTGGTGGTGCTGGTCACGCTGATGATCAATGTGCTGAAGATCTTCGACCTGGTGTACATCATCGCGCCGGGCTCCAGTCTGCGGTCGGCGAATGTGCTGGCGTTGCAGTTGTTCCAGTCGTCGTTCGGGACGGATGTGGACGAGGGGCTGGGGAGTGCGATCGCCGTGTTCCTGCTGGTGCTGGTGGCACCGGTGATGTTCGTGAATCTGCGCCGGATACGGAAGGAGCGCCGTCGATGACCTCGCCGATCTCGGCCGTGGACGGGGCCGCGGTGCCGGCCGGTCGCGGGGGCCGCGGGCGGGGGCGGCCCGCGGCCGGCGGTCCGTCGCCGATGGCGCGGCTCGCGGCGCGCACCGGGGGTGGTGCGGTGCGGGTGTTCCTGGTGCTGGTGGGGCTGTTCTGGCTGATGCCGTCGGTGGGGCTGCTGATCTCGTCGTTGCGCAGTCCGGCGGAGATCGCCGAGTCGGGCTGGTGGCAGGTGTTCACCCGGCCCGCGCAGCTGACCCTCGACAACTACGGCCATCTGCTGTCGAACGGGAAGGTGATGGGGTCGCTGCTGACCACGGCGGCGATCACGGTGCCGGCGACGGTGCTGGTGGTGGTGATCGGGTCGCTGGCGGGCTATGCCTTCGCATGGCTGGACTTCCCCGGGCGGGACGGCTGGTTCATGGTGGTGGTGGGGCTGCTGGTGGTGCCGGTGCAGGTGGCGCTGATTCCGGTGGCGAAGCTGTTCGGTGCGGTGGGGCTGTTCGAGACGACGGCCGGGGTGGTGCTGTTCCACACGGCGTTCGGGCTGCCGTTCGCGGTGTTCCTGCTGCGGAACTTCTTCGCGGAGATCCCGCGGGAGCTGCTGGAGGCGGCGCGGCTGGACGGGGCGGGTGAACTGCGGCTGTTCACCCGGGTGGTGATGCCGCTGGGCGGTCCGGCGATCGCGTCGCTGGGGATCTTCCAGTTCCTGTGGGTGTGGAACGACATGCTGATCGCGTTGATCTTCGCGGACAGCGGGCATCCGCCGATCACGGTGGCGCTCCAGCAGGAGGTGCGGCAGTTCGGCAACAACATCGACGTGCTGGCGCCAGGGGCGTTCCTGTCGATGGTGGTGCCGCTGATCGTCTTCTTCGCCTTCCAACGGCAGTTCGTCTCGGGGGTGATGGCGGGCGCGGTGAAGTGACCGCGGGGCAGGGGCGGCGGTGCCGGGGCGGTGCGGGATCCGGCCGAAGCCATGACCGGAGCGGGAGACAACGCTCACCTTCCGTTCATGTTCCTCCCCCTACGATGGCGCCCGCTCCGTGAGGCGCACGGTGCGACCGGGGTTCCTCGTGGCGACCGCTTCGCCGTGCCGTGGCGGCGCCGAGGTCCGTTCCGCGTCCCCGGTGCCGCGCCGCGCCGTCGTGTCGTATCTCGCCACCGATTCCCGACCGTCTGGAGACGGAACCGCACATGACTGCCGCCACCGCAGACCAGAGTGCCGACCACCTGCCGCGTCCCACCCGGCTGTCCGAGGTCAAGGGCTGGTTCTTCACCGCCGATCAGCTGCTGTTCGACTGGTTCCTGCGCCATCAGCAGGACCGGTCGGTACCGGGCGACCTGCTCGAACTGGGCGCGTACATGGGCAAGAGCGCGATCTTCCTGGGGGCGCGGCTGCGTCCGGGCGAGCGCTTCACGGTCTGCGACCTGTTCGACTCGCCGGCCGAGGACGCGTCCAACTCCAAGGAGATGGCGAAGTCGTACGCGACCCTGACCCGGCGCGCCTTCGAGGCCAACTACCTGGCGTTCCATGAGGAGTTGCCGGTCATCGTGCAGGGGCTCAGCTCCGTGGTGAGCGAGCATGTCGCGCCGGACAGCGTGCGGTTCGCGCATATCGACGCGTCGCATCTGTACGAGCATGTGCACGGCGACATCCTGGCGGTGCGGGAGCTACTGCACGACCGCGGGGTGGTGGTGATGGACGACTACCGCGCCGAGCACTGCCCGGGGGTGGCCGCCGCGACCTGGCAGGCGGTGACGGGCCACGGGCTGCGTCCGATCTGCCTCACCGGCACCAAGTTCTACGGCACGTGGGGCGACCCGGAGCCGTACCGGAGCGCGCTCGCGGCGTGGGCGGCGGCCCGCGGCGACATCTGGCACGAGGTGCAGCAGGTCAACGGTGCGCCGCTGGTGCGGCTGAGCCCCAAGGGCGCGAAGGAGCCGGCGCATCCGGTGTCACGGCACCGGCCCGCGCCGTCGACGGAGACGGAGACGGAGACGGAGACGGAGACGGCGGCGAAGACGCGGCCGACGGCGCAGGCGCAGGCGCAGGCCGAGCGGCGGCCGGCCCCGGCGGCGCGTCCGCCGCGCGGGGTGCTGCAGCGGGTCGCGGCGGACGTGCTGCCGCCGCTGGTGACCCGGGCGCTGGTACGGGCCCGCGCGCGGTCGCGGGCGGCGCGCCGCTGAGGCGCGCGCCGGGCGGGTCGGCGGGGTGCGCCGGCCCGTCGCGGTGCGGCCCGGGGCGTCCGCGTCACCCCCGGGGCACCTGCCCTACCAGGACGAAGGAGTTGGCGCGCCAGAACCGCCCGGCGGTCCGCGGCAGCGGGTGGGAGTAGGTGCGCCGCACGGCCAGTCCGACGGCTTCGGCGAAGGCCCGCAGCAGGGTGAAGTCGGTGAAGCGGACGGGCTCGGGCCCGGCGCGGTGGCCGGCCTCCTGGGCGGTGATCAGCAGCACGCCGCCGCCGGGCCGGACGTAGGGGACGTAGGCGCGCAGCAGCTCCTCGACCTGTTCGTCGTCGAGGTGTTGCAGGACGTGGGCGGTGAGCAGCGCGTCGAAGGCGCCGGGGCGGGCGTGCGGACCGGCCAGGAAGGCGTCGGCGGTGTAGGCGGTCAGGCCGCGGGCGCGGCAGCGGGCGACGGAGTGCGGGTCGTGGTCGATGCCGACGCTGCCGGGGGCGCAGGCGGCGAGGGTGTCGCCGTCGCCGCAGCCGATCTCCAGGACGCGGCCGGGGCCGATCCGCCGCAGCTGCCGGGCGAACGGGGGCCGGGCGGCCAACAGGTGGGCCAGGCGGGCGCGTTCGGGGTGGGCGGGGAGCCGGAGGGTGGAGGCGGCCGGGGCGGTGCCGGTGGGGTGCGAGGTGTGGGCGGCGGGGGTGCCGGGGGCGGGGGCCGCGGTGTCGGGGCGGTCGGTGGCGGCGGAGCTGTCGGTTCGGCCGGGCATCGCGGGGCGGTCACCTTCCTGGTCGGCGAGCGGCGGGCGGGTGCCGGTGTCCGGGGCGCGGGCACCGGTCGCGCTGATCACGGTGTACGCCATCGCACGGTCCGGGCCGCACCGCCGCACCTTCGCCTCACCCTTTCAGCGCAGCGCCGGTGACCGGGTCGCCGATGGACGAGTTGAGGGACGAGTCGGCCGCATCGGCCTGTATGCGCCCCGGGGTTGGTCCCGTGGTCCGCCCGTCCGGAAAGGCTCGTCAAACCCATGAAGCCTCGGCTCACCGTCGTCGTCCCGGTCCCGCGCGGTGCGGGGGCCGCGCGCCATGTCCAGGAGTGTCTGGGGTCGGTGGCGGCCCAGACGCTGACGGAGCTGGACGTGCTCCTGGTGGACGACGGGCCGGCCAAGGGGCCCGAGGGGCCGCCGGCGGCGGTGCGGCGGGCCGCCGAGCGCGATCCGCGGTTCCGGGTGGTGCACCACACCGGCGGGGGCCGGGGCGGGGCGTGGAACTTCGGCGCCCGGCACGCCTTCCCGGACACCGCGTACCTGGCGTTCCTGGCGCCGGAGGACGTGCTGCTGCCGCGGGCGTACGCGGATCTGGTGGGGCTGTTGGACACCTCGGGGGCGGAGCTGGCGACCGGCAACGTCTACCGGCTGGGGCCCGGGGGCCGCAGTCAGTCGGCGGACCATCCGGCGCCCCGGGAGACGGTGCTGCGCACCCATGTCACCGAGGACCCGGCCCTGCTCGGCGACCGCCTCGTGGCGAACAAGGTGTTCCGCCGGGCGTTCTGGGACCGGCATCGCCTCGCCTTCCCCGAGGGCGAGGCGTGCGACGCGGCGGCGGTGGCGCTGCCCGCGCATGTGCTGGCGGAGGCGGTGGACGTGCTGCATGAGCACGTCTGCTACTGGCGGCTGCCGGAGGGGCCCGCGCCGCATCGGCGGCCGACGGCGCAGGCGGTGCGGGACCGGTTCGCGACGGTGGCGCGGATGCGGGCGCTGCTGGCCGATCCGGCGCGCGCGGCCTACGGCCGGCTGCGGGCGGCGTACGACCGGGCGCAGTTGACCGGGGGGCTGCTGGACCTGGTGGCGGCGGTGCCGGGGGCGGCGCCGGAGGTGCGGACGGCGTTCCTGGACTGTGCCCGGGACTTCCTGGCGCGGACCGATCCGCGGCTGCTGCGGGCGCTGCCGGTGGAGCTGCGGATGCGCTGGTATCTGGTCCGGGCGGGTCGACTGGCGGACGTGGCGGCCCTGTTGGGGCACGAGGCGCGCAATCCGGGCGGTTTCGCGGTGGCCGGGTCGCCGCTGCGCCGGCGGGCGGTGCTGCCCGAGCCGTCGCTGGAGCTGCCGGCGGGGGTGGTGCGGCTGGCCCGTACGGACTTCCCGGTGCGGGCGGAGGTGCGGGAGGCGGTGTGGCGGGGCGGGGTGCTGGTGCTGCGGGGCTGGGCGTATCTGCGGAACCTGCCGGCCGGGCGGCGGCACGGCTATCTGCGGACGGCGGTGCTGTCGTGCGGGCGGCGGCGGATCGTGCTGCCGGTGCGGACGGTGGCGATGCCGGAGGCGACCGCGGCGTCCGGGCAGGAGTTGCACTGCTACGACTGGTCGGGGTTCGAGCTGCGGGTGGATCCGGCGCGGCTGCGGCGGGGCGGACGGTCGGGGGAGGGGCCTTCGCACGGCGACGGCGACGGGCGGGCGGACGAGTGGCGGGTGGAGTTGCTGCTGGCGTCGGCCGGGGTGGTGGCGTCCGGGGAGCTGTGCGCGCCGGAGAGCGGGTCGGGGGCGGCGCCGTCCGCGTACGAGGGGGCGGACGGGACGGCGGTGGTGCCGCGGTATGCCGGCGGGCGGTTGCGGATCGCGGTGGCGCGCCGGGTGCGGCGGCTGGCGGGGCCGCCGGTGGTGGCGGGCGGGGCGCTGGAGCTGGCGGTGACCGCGCCCGGTCCGGCGCCGGTGGCGCTGCGGTTGACGCACCGCGGGACAGGGACGGTGGTGTCGTTCCCGGTGGAGGCGGCGGACGGGGATGCCGGGGGCGGGCGGTGTGTGGTGCGGGTGCGGTTGGACGCGCTGGACGCGGCCCGGCCGGCGCGGGACGGTGAGCCGGCCGCGGTTCCGCCGCCGCACACCGAGACCTGGCTGACCGAGCTGGTGCTGCCCGGCGGCGGTACCGACGCGGTGGTGTGCCCGGCGGGGATGGCGCCGGTGGCGCATCCGCTGCCGCACGGCCGGGAGGTGGTGGCGGTGGCCGCGCCGGCCGGGGAGCTGGTGCTGCAGGACCGGGTGCCGCAGGCGTCCGTGGACCGGGTGGTGTGGCGGACGGACGGGACGCTGCTGCTGGCGGGGGCGCTGCCGGATGCCGCGCCGGCCGCCTTGGAGCTGGTCCTCAAGCACGGTGCGCACGCCGCGGAGGCGGTCGTCCCGGCCGTGCACGACGAGGGGCGGTTCCACTGTGCGCTGCCGCTCGGGGCGCTGCCGTCGCTGGCCGGGGAGGTGCCGCTGCCGGAGGGCCGCTGGTCGGTGCATCTGCGGGAGCGGGGGGCGGCGGCCTCGCCCCTGGACGCGCCGGTGCGGTGCGCGCCGTCGGTGTTCGACGGGCTGCCGGCGTCGCGGACGGTGCGCGGCAAGCCGTTCACGTTGGACCGGGTGCGGCACGACGAGGTGTTCGTGGCGGCCGGTTCCGCGCTGCCGCCGGTCGACCAAGGTCCCTACCGGCGGCGGGTGCTGCGCGAGCAGCACTATCCGCTGCACCGCTCCCGTCCGCTGCGCGAGGCGGTGCTCTACAGCAGCTTCGGCGGCCGGGCGTACGGGGATTCGCCGCGGGCGGTGCATGAGGAGCTGGTGCGGCGGGGGTTGGACGCGGTGCATCTGTGGGCGGTGCGGGACGCGCAGACGCCGGTGCCGCCGTCGGCCCGGCCGGTGGTGGTGGGCAGTGCGGCGTGGCACGGGGCGCTGGCGCACAGCCACTGGATCGTCACCAACACCCATCTGCCGCGCTGGTTCGTGCGGCGGGCCGGGCAGCGGGTGATCCAGACCTGGCACGGGACGCCGTTGAAGCGGATCGGCGCGGATCTGGCGGGGACGCTGTGCGGGGGGCTGGCGCATCTGGCGCCGCGCCCGCGGCTGGGCCGCCAGTGGAGCGTGCTGCTCTCGCCGAACGCGGTGAGCACCCCGGTGCTGCGGTCGGGCCTGGGCTTCGGCGGGCGGCTGCTGGAGACGGGGCTGCCGCGGACCGATGCGCTGCACGCCGCGGACCGGGACGCGGTGGCCGCCGCGGTCCGCGCCCGCCTGGGGGTCCGGCCGGATCAGCGGGCGGTGCTGTACGCGCCGACGCCGCGGGACGATGTGGCGTACGACGCCTCGCACCACCGGCTGCATCTGCCGCTGGACCTGGACGCGGCGCGGGCGGCGCTGGGCGAGGACCATGTGCTGCTGGTGCGCAGCCATCCGCAGGTGCCGGACCGGTTGCCGGCCCACCACGCGCCGTTCGCGGTGGACGTGTCGTCGTATCCGGACGCCACCGAACTGCTGCTGGCCGCCGACGTCCTGGTCACCGACTACTCGTCGCTGGCGGCGGACTTCGCGGGCACCGGCCGTCCGATGCTGTTCCTCACGCCCGATCTGGCGCACTACCGCGACACCCTGCGGGGTTTCAGCGTGGACTTCGAGGCGCGGGTGCCGGGCCCGCTGCTGTCGTCCACGGGCGAGGTGATCGACGCGCTGGGGGACCTGCCGGCGGTGGCCCGGGCGAGCGCGCCGGCGTATGCGGAGTTCCGGCGGGCGTTCTGTCATCTGGACGACGGCGGGGCGGCGGGCCGGGTCGCGGATCTGGTCATGGAGTGAGCCGGCCGGCGGCGGGATAGGGGCGGGCCGGGCCGGTGGGCGGCGGCCGGATCGGCATCTCCCGGCGTCCGCGTCGTTACAGCTTGTATCGGCGTCCTTGCGGGGCGTCCGCGCGGGCGAACGGACAGGGGCCGACTGGTCAACAGACGGCAATGGGGCGGAAAAAGACGGTTCCCGGTGCAACCCCCTGGTGGATTTCCTCCTCCTCCCCAGAGGAACAGGGGTCCGAACCCGCTCGCGCACAGAGCTGCTGTCGACACGAAATGTAGATTTAGTGACTGTGAATGAAGCCCTTGGGTCACAGCCAGGGCCCATCCTCACGCCCACCGCTCAGGTCAGCATCGTCGTCATCGCGTTCAACGACGCCGGGCACGTGGCCGATGCGGTGCGCTCCGCGCTCGCGCAGGGCGAGGCGGTCGCCGAGGTGATCGCGGTGGACGACGCCTCCACCGACGGCACCGGCGCCGCCCTGGACGCCCTGGCCCGCACCGAACCGCGGCTGCGGGTGCTGCACCGCGGCGAGAACAGCGGCGGTTGCGGTTCCCCGCGCAACGACGGACTGCGGGCCGCCACCGGCGAGTTCGTGATGTTCCTGGACAGCGACGACGTGCTGCCGCCGGGCGCGGTGCCGGCGCTGCTGTCCGCGGCGCGGGAGCACCGGGCGCCGGTCGCCGCGGGCGCCTGTGTGCGCCGGGAGCTGCCGGCCCGCCGGGACGTGCCCTGGCAGCCCGGCCTCTACCGCGAACCGGCCGTGTACGGCAGCCCGGAGGCGGCGCCGCAGCTGGTCCGCGACACCCTCTGCGTCAACAAGCTCTACGCCCGGGAGTTCCTCACCGAGCACGGCATCGCCTTCCCCGAAGGCCGGTACCATTACGAGGACTTCGTCTTCACCGCCCGGGTCCTGGCCGCCGCCCCGAAGATCGCCACCGTCCCCGACACCGTCTACGTCTGGCACGTCCGCCGCACCGCCGCCAAGCAGTCGATCTCCCTGGACCGCAAGGACGTCGCCAACTGGCGGCAGCGCATCGAGGCGCACCGCACCGTCCTGCGCATCCTGAAGGACGCCGGGCGGTCGGGGCTGGCGCGGGCCGCCGCCACCAAGTTCCTCGACCACGACCTGCGGATGTACGTCCGCGAGTTGCACACCCGCGGCGCCGACTACCAGGGCGAGTGGTGGCGGCTGACCCGCGATCACCTGGCCTCGTTCGAGGAGGCCGAGCTGCGCGCCGCGCACGCCCCGGCCCGCTGGCTGGCCCGGGTGGTCCTGGCCGCGCCCGCCCCGCGCGACCTGGACCGCCTCACCCAGCTCGGCGCCCGCCCCGGCCGGCTGCTGCCGCCGTACGCGACGGGCCCCGACGGCGCCCCGGTGTGGTCGGCGGACCTGCCCGAGGTGCGGCTGGACGGTCTGGGCTCCGAGGACGGGGGGGACGCCGCGGACGAGGACGCGCCGGGCGTCAAGGCGTCGCCGCTGCTGCCGGTGGCCCTCGACGCCGAGCCCGTCCCGGGCACCGGCGGCGGGCTGCTGCGGCTCCGCGTCCACGACCTCTACGGCCGGCTGGCCGCGGCCGGCCCGGTCAGCGTCGACGTCACCATGCAGCGGCGCCGCGACGGCCGCCGCGGACCGGTGTACTCCGCCGCGCTCACCCCCACCGCCGACGGCACCGCCTGGACGGCGTCGGTGGCGCTCGATCTGGCCGGGCTCACCGAGCTGTCCGGGGCGCGCCCGGCCGACCCCGAGCCGTGGGATCTGGCGGCCCGGCTGACCTGCGCGGACGGCACCGTGATCGGTGCCGGTCTGCGGGCCGTGGGCGCCGGCCTGCGGCGCCGGGTGCTGCCCAACCGGCGCCATCTGGTGCTGCTCGCCCAGCCGTACGCGACCACCGGCGGCGCGCTGGCGCTGCGGGTGGCGTCCGGGCCGCGCAGCGTCTGGCGGATCGCCGCCCGCCGGCTGCGCCGCTGACCCGGAACCCTCGCCGCCTCGACCTGTCCCTCTGTCCCCCACCTAGGATTGGCGCTATGTCTTACTTGATCACGGGTGGTGCCGGTTACATCGGCTCCCATGTCGTAAGGGCCCTGCGGCAGGCCGGCGAGACGGTCGTCGTCCTCGACGACCTGACGACGGGCGTCCGCGCCCGGGTCCCCGAGGACGTGCCCCTGATCGTCGGCTCGACGCTGGACCGCGCGCTGCTGGACGCGACCCTCGCCGAGCACGGCGTCACCGACGTCGTCCACCTGGCCGCGAAGAAGCAGGTCGGCGAGTCCGTGGAGATGCCGCTGCACTACTACCGCGAGAACGTCCACGGCCTCCAGACGCTCCTGGAGGCGATGGCCGCCGGCGGCGTGCCCCGCCTGGTGTTCTCCTCCTCCGCCGCCGTCTACGGCATGCCGGACGTGGACCTGGTCACCGAGGACACCCCCTGCGTGCCGATCAACCCGTACGGCGAGACCAAGCTCGTCGGCGAGTGGATGGCGCGGGCGGCGGGCCGGGCCCACGGCATCAGCACCGCCTGCCTGCGGTACTTCAACGTCGCCGGCGCCGCCACCCCGGAGCTGGCCGACACCGGTGTCTACAACATCGTCCCGATGGTCTTCGAGCGGCTCACCCAGGGCGCCGCGCCCCGGATCTTCGGTGACGACTACGACACCCCCGACGGCACCTGCATCCGCGACTACATCCACATCGCGGACCTCGCCGACGCCCACGTCGCGGCCGCCCGCGCGCTGGCCGAGCCGGGCCCGGTGCGCGATCTGACCCTCAACATCGGCCGCGGCGAGGGTGTTTCGGTCCGCGAGATGGTCGATCTGATCGCCGAGGTCACCGGCCATGAGGGCGTGGTCCCGGAGGTCACCCCGCGCCGCGCCGGCGACCCGGCCCGGGTGGTGGCGTCCGCCGAGCGGATCGCCAAGGAGCTCGGCTGGCAGGCCCGCCACGACGTCCGCGACATGATCACCTCGGCGTGGGCCGGCTGGCAGCACCACCACCCGTAGGACCCGCCGTCCGCCGCCCGCTCCCGTACGAGGGGGCGGGCGGCGCGGCGTTTCAGGGCCGAACGACGGGCGCGCTCAGGGCAGTTCCAGCGCCGACCCGGGGTGGAGCACGACCCGTACGGGGCCGGTGCCGCCGTCGGGGGCGGCGGTCGGCGGGGCGAAGCGCGGGAACGCGCCGCCGCTGATCTGCAACCGCACCCGGTGCCCGGCGGCGAACCGATGCGCCGCCGAGCCCATCGGCACCACCGCCTCCCGCGGCTCCACCGCACCGCCGCGCACCCGCACCAGCCCGTCGCACACGTTCACCGACCGGCCCCGCGCGTCCACCTCGCACAGCCGCGCGAAGAGGTCGAAGGACCGGCCGCCGGGGGCGCCGTCCGCGGTGACCCGCCGGGCCGTCCGTCGCATACGGCTCCCCCGGCCGCGGCCCGCCGCGCGCCGGCAGCCGATCGGCCCGGCGCAGCCACCGCCGCAGCCGCAGCACCGCCCGCAGGAAGTCCCCGTTCCCCCGGTGCTGGTGGGCCATCCCGGTCCCCGACACCAGCGCGTTCTCCAGATGGAGCGCGCCGCCGCCCCGCCGGACGCGATCCGGCGGGGCGGCGGGGCGGCAGGGCGGACAGCCCAACGCGCGGGACGGCGGCCTCAGTTCGCCGGGCGCTGCCGCCAGGGGCGGACGAAGTCGTGCAGGGCCCGCCGCACGGACGGGGCGAGCGGCGCGTCGACCTCCGGGGCCCCGGCGGGGTGCAGCAGGTGGTCGACACCGGGCAGGACCCGCAGCCCGGGGCCGGTGGTGCGGGCCGCGGCCAGGGCTGACACCAGCGGCGGCACGGTCCGGCACGGCACGTTGGCGTCCGCCGTGCCGCAGGTGACGAGCGTGCGCGTGCCGGGCGCGACGCCGCGGGCCACCGACGGCGGGGAGAGCGCGTCGTCGCTGCGCACGAAGTCCGCGTTGACCGGCCCGAACATGCCGTCCAGCAGCGTGGAGAGGGCGGGCAGCAGCCCCGAGGTGTCCACCGGGCGCCCGGCGCGGAAGTCCGCGATGGCCCTGGTCACACCGCGCTTGTTCGTCTGCGCCTGGGACGCGGTGAGCTGCCCTGCCGCGACCGCCCGGTCCAGCAGGTCCGCCAGCTGGAAGTCGATCATGTCCAGCAGCCGCATGTCCTGCGGGGCGATGAGCGCGAGCCCGGCGGGCTTCGCCCCCGCCGCGCGGCCGACGAGCAGCGCCTGGAGCCCGCCCTCGCTGTGCCCGACCACGAGCGAGGCGCGCGGATCGGCCTCCGGCTGGGCGCGCAGGATGTCGTAGGCGGCCACCGCCTGCCGGGTGAAGGCGGCCATGTCGGGAGCGCCGGGCCGGCCGCCCAGGCCCGTCCGCCCGGTGCCGTACTTGTCGAACCGCAGGCTCATCACGCCGTCCTCGCCGAGCGCGTCCGCGAGGGCGGCGAGGGTGTGCGGGGTGAGCGCGGGCGGCTGGTCGCCGTTGCGGTCGGTCTGGCCGCTGCCGGGGAGCAGCAGCGCCGCGGCCAGCCGGCGGCCCGCCCGGTGGGCCGGGACGTGCACCGTGCCGTACGCCGTGGTGCCGTCCGCGGTGAACTGGACCTCGCGGTCCACGGCGGGTACGAGGGCGGCGGCCCGCGGGGCGGCGGACGCCCCGGTGGCGCCTAACGCCGGTCCGGCGGCGACGGCAACCGCCGCGGTGAGCGCGGCCAGCACCCGGGTGCGCCATGGGGAGCGCGAACGCATGGAGTCTCCCTGCGAGTTGAGGTGGGGAGGGAGGGAAGAGGGGCAGCCGGTGGTCTCCTGCGTGCCCCTGGTCACCCCCTCGCGACTTGTTCTAGAAGTTATAGAACAAGTCGAGGCCGTGCCGCTACGGGAAATGCGCCAAGGAAGCGGGCCGCCCCGCCGGGCAAAGGCACAACAGGGCGGCGGGACAGGGCAGTTCCACCGCGCCCCCCGGCCGGGCCGTTCCACCGTCGGAGGCGGAACGGCCCGGCCGGGGGCGGTCGTCAGCCCCGCCGGTCCGGCACGGTGAGCGTCAACGGGCCCGTGCCGTCGGCGGATCGGACCGGGAGTTCGCGGCGGAGGCCGCCCGCGGTCAGGCGCAGGGCGACCCGCCAGGTGCCCGGGGGGCCGCCGCGCAGGCGGGAGTGGGCGCGGTAGCGGTCGCCGGCGGCGCATTCGACGGTGGTGCGCAGGGCCACGGTGCGGGTGCCGTCCCGCAGCACGAACTGGAGGCCGGCGTCGGCGGGGCAGCCCGGGAGGGTCAGGCGGGCGGCGACGGTGGCGCGGCCGGTGCGGGTGCAGCCGGCCTCGCCGCGCAGATCGGCGCCGAGCGGGCGGCGGGCCCCGTCGTGGTCCAGGTCGAGGTGGAGATGGCCGTGCGGGGAGGAGCGGAAGAGGGCGGCGACGGTGGGGCCGGCGGGGCCGTGGCTGACGATGCGCGGGGCGGTGTCGGTGACCGGCCCGTCCGCCTCGGGGACCAGCCACGCCTCACGGCGGAGGGCGGGCACGGACGCCGGGCCCTCGGCGGCCGCCGCCTCCCCCGCCCCGTGCACCGCGACCCCGATCTTCAGCCCCCAGACGCCGTCCGCCAGCGGGGCGCCGCCGGCCGCGGTGGCCGGGTCGAGGGCGGCGTGCCAGGCGCCGTCGGGGCCGTAGGCGGCGGGGATGCGGTGGTGGGCGCCGCTGCGGTGGAGGACGAGGTCGACGGCGTCGGCGCCGGCGGTGCGCAGGGTGGCGGTGCCGCGGAGGTGGAGGACGCCGCCGACCCACCGGGCGCCGTCCAGACGCTGGTGCACCGCGATGCGGTCGGTGAGGTCGAACAGGGCGTCCGGCAGCGGGTGTTCGGGGTCGCGGAAGTGCGGATAGCCGGCGTAGGCGCGGCCGTCCTCGATGCGGGGCGGGGCGGGCGCGGCGGCGGAGTCGGCGCGGACGACGGCGGCCAGTTCGGCGTCGAGGCCGGCGCGCAGGCAGTGGGCGCGCAGCCGCAGGCCGGGCGGCAGGGCGGCGAGCACCCGGTCGGTGAGGTAGCGGTCGACGAGGGGGCGGGCGGCGTCGCGCATCGCGCGGCGGCCGGCCTCGTCGCGGGCGAGGTAGGGGGCCGCGAACGGCATGAGTATCTCGCCGTGGAAGTGGCGCACCAGCAACCGGTCGCGGGCCGGGCCGGGGGGCACCTCGGCCGCGAGACCGGCCAGGACGGTGCCGATGTAGGCGAGGTAGGCGGGCCAGTCCACGTCCTGGCGGGAGGCGTTGCTGTCGTCGTCCCGGCCGTGCAGGTAGTAGCAGTCGTAGTCGGCGAGGACGGAGACGACCTCGGCGCGCAGCAGGGCGGTGATGCCGAAGGGGAGGTCCTCGGCGAGCAGGCGGCCCTCGACGAAGCGCAGCGCGTGGCGCTCGACGAAGGAGCGGCGGAAGAGCTTGTAGGCGGCCAGGGTCCAGTAGACGGGCGAGTCGTGGAGCGAGACGCGGGGGCTGGTGGTGCGCAGGTCCACGGGGGCGCCGCGGCCGCCGGTGCCGACGATGCGGCCGTAGACGATGTCGGAGCCGTGCTCCTCGGCCATCGCGACCAGGCGCTGAAGGGCCTCGGGGCCGAGGTGGTCGTCGGAGTCGAGGAAGAAGACGTAGTCGCCGGTGGCGCGGTCCAGGCCGACGTTGCGGGGTCGGCCGGCGCCGCCGGAGGGCGGCTGGTGGACGACGGTGAGGTGCGGGTGGGTGGCGGCGGCCGCGTCCAGCCAGGCGCCGCTGCCGTCGGTGGAGCCGTCGTCGACCGCGATGACCTCGATGCGGTGCCGGTCGAGGGTCTGGGCGAAGACCGAGCCGAGGCTGCGGTCGAGATACCGCCGGGTGTTGTGGACCGGCACGATCACGGTGACGGTCGGTGCGGTGCGGGCCGGGCCGGAGCCGGCGGTGGCACCGGGGCGGGGTGCGGCGCCGGGGTGGTCCGGGCCGCCTGCGTCGTCGGGGTGGTGGGACACGGGAAGCGTGGCCTCCGTTCCTTTCTGCGGGTCCCCGCCCTACCCCGCCCCCTCCGGGGTAAAACGGACTAACGAGACATCAAGCCATATAACTCGTTCGCTGCCTGTCTGTGCGCGGACTGCGCGCCGACCGGGAAGGAGCGCGGTGAGCCCGACACCTTCCGCACCCCAAGAGGGGGCCCGGACCCGGGAGGTTGCCCGGACCCCACCCGACGCGACACGCGCCACACGCACGGGCCGGGCCTGGCGGCGCGGCGCCGCGCCCGGGCTCGCGGCGCTGCTGTCCATGGGGGCGTACTGCCTGGGCCTGGCGGCCTACGGCGGCTACCCGTTCGGGCCGCACTCGCGCGCCGTCAACGACCTGGGCAACCAGTTCGTCCCCTTCCACGCCCGACTGTGGGACCTGCTGCACGGCACCGCCAGCGGGGACCTCTTCTTCAACTGGGGCAGCGGGTACGGCGTCCCGTTCCTGGCGGACTTCGTCACGTATCTGATGAACCCGTTCTCGCTGCTGGCGGGGGTGTTCCCGCGGGCGCTGGTGGATCTGCCGGTGTTCTTGGTGACGCTGCTGAGCATCGGGCTGGCCGCGGCGCTGATGGCCGTCGCGCTGGGGCGGCTGCGGAGCGGTCCGGGCGCGCTGCGGGCGCTGCCGGCGGTGGGGTACGGGCTGTGCGCCTGGGTGCTCTACGACGGGCACGCCGACCCGATGTGGATGTGGGGGCTGGTCTCGCTGCCGCTGCTGGGGATCGCCGCGGACTGGTGCCTGCGCGGCGTCCACTGGGTCGCCGGGACGCTGCTGGTCGCGCTCGCCTGGGCCGGGAACTTCTACACCGCGGCGATGGCCACCCTGGCCACGGGGCTGGTGCTGGCGGTGCGGCTGCCGGTGGACGGCGTACCGGGCGGGCGGCTGCGGGCGGCGGGCCGGGCAGTGGCGATGGCGGCGACCGGGGTCGCGCTGGCCGCGCCGGTGCTCACGGTGACGCTGCGGGCCAGCCGGTCCGCACAGCCGCCGCCGGTGGCCGTGTACGACAGCGCGCCGCCGCTGCTGGACCAGTTGGGGCAGCTGCTGCCGGGCGGCGGGCACGGCGCGGTGCCGGCGCCGAACGTCTTCGTCGGGGTGCCGGCGCTGCTGCTGGTGGCCGCCTTCCCGTTCGTCCGGGCGGTGCCGGCCCGGGCCCGGATCGGCTGGTCGCTGCTGGCGGTGGGGATCGGCGCCTCGCTCGTGTGGGAGCCGACGATCCTGCTGTGGCACGGTCTGACGCTGCCCAACGGGAGCCCGTACCGGGCCGCCTTCGTGCTCAGCGGGGTGCTGGTGATGATCGCCTGGCTGGCGCTGGCGCACCGCCCCCGGGTGCGGGAGCTGGCCGCGGGGGCCGGGCTGGTCGCGGCGTTGCTGGGGTGCTGCCAGCTGCTGGGGACGGCGCGGCCGGCGGCCTGGATCCTGGTGGCCGGCGGGGGGACGGTGACCCTGGGGGCGCTGATGGCGCTGGCCCGCTTCCGGCAGCGGCCGCGGGCGCGCGCGGCGGCCACCGCGGCGCTGCTCTGCGCCGGCACGCTGGGCGCGGCGGGCACCGTGTTCGCCGTGACGGAGATGCGGGCCCGCGTCCCGTGGTTCCAGCCGAAGCTGACGATGTCGCAGGGGGCGCTGGCCGCCCGGCGGGGGCTGACCGCCCGCGACGCCTGGCCGCGCTCCCGTACGGACCCGGGCCCGCACGAGTTCGCCGACAACGACCCGCTGCTGCTCGGCGGCCAGGGCGGCGCGTACTACAGCAGCTATGTGCCCGCGGCGACCGCCCGGACGCTGCGCGGGCTGGGCGCCGGCTGGTACATCCGGGGCCGGCACACGCTCAGCTTCGAGGACCCGGTCGGGCGGGCGCTGATGGCGGTGAGCAGCTCCCAGATGCCGCCGCTGCCGGCCGGGCCGCGCGGCCGGTACACCGTGGTGCACAGCCGCCCCGCACCGCTGCTGACCGTGCGGCGCGGCCCGCTGCCGGGGCGTCGCGCCCGCCCGGACACCGTCTTCGCCCGCCAGGAGCAGGCGCTGGGCGCCCACGTGTACGAGGTGCCGCGCCTGGTGCCGGGGCCGGGCCCGGCACCGGAGCGGGCCCCGGGCGGCTGGCTGCTGCCGGACCGGCCGCTGCCCACCGCGGACGCCGACGCCGTGGCCGCGCAGGACACCGGGACGGCGTTCACCGCGCGGTGCACCCCGGGCAGCCTGGCGCTGTGGTACGCGCCGTGGTTCTCCGGCGAGGTCACCGGGCCCGGCGGCGCCTCCCGGGCGGTGGGCCGCTGGGACGTCACCGCCAATCCGCTGCGGCGGCTGGGCACCGTGCCCGCGGACGGGGTGGTGACGGTGCGGTTCGCCGGGCCGGGCCGCCCGTACGTGCCGGAGCGGGCCGTCGGCTGCCTCCCTCCGGGCCGGCTGGCCGCGGCGCTGCGGGCCCTGGAGGGGCCGGTCGGGCTCACCGCGGGCGGCCACGGGCTGACGGCGGCGCTGCGTCCGGGGGCCGCCGGGACCGCGGTGCTCGCCCTGCCGGCGGTGCCCGGATGGGGCTGTTCGGTGGACGGCGGACCGGACCGCGCCCCCGGGGCGCTCGGCGGGCTGCTGGCCGTCCCCCTGCCCGCCGGGGCGACCAGGCTGAGCTGCACGTACGCCCCGCCCGGTCTGGCACCGGGGCTGGCGGCCAGCGGGGCGGGGGCGCTGGCGGTGGCCGCGGTGGCCGGCGTCGCGCGGGTCCGCCGCGGTCGACGCCCCCTTCCCACCACGCGCCCGAATAGTGAGTTTCCGCCAGATTTGTAAAACTGCCCTTCAGGGGACGGCCGCCCAGCCGTCCCCCGCCGCCGGCGGAAAGGCCCGCCCATGAAGCTCTCCATCGTCGTCCCCTGCTACAACGAAGAGGCCGTGATAGGCCGATTCGACGCGGCACTGCGCGCGGTGCTGGGCGGCCTCGCCGTCGAGTACGAGCTGTGGTACGTGGACGACGGCAGCCTCGACGGGACCCTGCCCCGGCTGCGCACCCTCGCCCACCAGCACCGCGACACCACCCGGTACCTCTCGTTCAGCCGCAACTTCGGCAAGGAGCCGGCGATGCTGGCCGGCCTGAAGGCGGCCACCGGCGACGCGGTGATCCTCATGGACGCCGACCTCCAGCACCCGCCGGAGCTGATCGAGCGGATGCTCGACCTCTACCAGCTCGGCCACGACCAGGTCATCGCCCGGCGCAGCCGGGACGGCGACCGGCGGCTGCGCACCGCGCTCAGCCGCCTGTACTACCGCGCCGTCAACACCTGGATCGACGTCGAACTGGTCGACGGCGCGGGCGACTTCCGGCTGCTGTCCCGCAAGGCGGTGGACGCGCTGCTCGCGCTGCCCGAGTACAACCGCTTCTCCAAGGGGCTGTTCTCCTGGATCGGCTTCGACACCGTCAGCTTCGACTACCGCAACGCCGCCCGGGAGGCCGGCGAGACCAAATGGCGCCTGGGCTCCCTGGTCAACTACGGCATCGACGGCATGATCTCGTTCAACTGCCGCCCGCTGCGCGCCGCCATCTACGCCGGGCTGAGCCTGGCGCTGCTGGCCGTCCTCTACGCCCTGTGGGTCATCGGCGCGGCCGTCGCCGGCGGGGTCACCGCGCCCGGCTATGTGACGCTGGTGGCCATCATCGTCGGACTGGGCGGGCTCCAGATGGTGATGCTCGGGCTGATCGGCGAGTACATCGGGCGGATCTACTACGAGACCAAGCGGCGGCCGCACTTCCTGGTCAAGGAGAGCGACGGCGCCGCGCCCCACCCGGCGCCCGCGCCGGCGCCCCCGGGGACCACCGCCGTCGGCCCGCGGTCGCGCTGATGCGCGGTCCGTTCGCGGCGGTGCCCTGGGGCCAGGTGGTCCGGTTCACGGTGGTCGGCGGCGTCAACACCGCGACGTTCTACGCCTGTTACCTGCCGCTGCACCGGCTGCTGCCGTACTTCGCGGCGTACACCGCGGCGTTCACCCTCAGCCTGGTCGGCTCCTTCTTCCTGAACACCTACTTCACCTACCGCACCCGCCCCACCTGGAAGAAGTTCCTGCTCTTCCCGCTGACCCAGGTCACCAACTACGCGGTGCAGAGCGCCGGTCTGGTGGCGCTGGTGAGCTGGCTGGGGGTGAGCAGCACGGCGGCGCCGCTGGCCGCGGCGCTGCTGGCGCTGCCGGTCACCTTCGTGGTCTCCCGGCGGATCCTGCGGCCGCCGGCCCGCCGGCGCGACGCCGCCGGTCAGCCCGAGCCGCCGGTGCGCTCCGGCGGGCCGGCCTGACCCCGCCACCCCTGGAACGGCGCGGTCTGCCCGGCCTTGCGCTGCCGGGCCGCGTACAGCCGGCCGTCGTTGCCGAGCGCGACCAGCACCGCCCGCCCGGCCACGTCGTGCGCCACCCCGGCCGCCGCCGAGTGCGGCAGTCTGCAGCGCTGCCAGGGCTTGGGCGCGGCCTGCGCCATCGCCACCCGGATGTCGCCCGCGTCGTCCCGGGCGGCCAGTACCATCCGGTCGCCGCGACCGGCCGGCGCCAGCGCCACCCGCCCGTAGCCGCCGGCCCGTTCGCATTGCCCGGCCACCCGCCAGTTGCCGAGCGGCCGCTGCCGCTCGGCGATCAGCACCCGCGCGGACTCCGACCGCCGGTAGGCGATCCGCACCAGGCCCCCGGCCAGCGGGACGATGCTGACCGGCCCGCCCGGCTCCGGCAGCCCGGTGATCGCGCCCGGCCGGGGCGCGGCCCCCGGCTCCTTGGACACCCAGTGCTGCACCGACCGGACGGTGGGCGCGACCAGGTGGACCAGACCGTCGGAGTCCACACAGGCGTCGATCCCGTCCACGATCTGCGGCGACGCCCTGAGGGTGCCGATGCCGGCCGGGCCCTCCAGCCGGTCCCAGTCCGACCACTGCCCGCCGTGCGGCCCGCTGCGGTGGCCGATCCCGCCGTCCCAGGTCCGTACGAAGAGGTGCACGGTGCCGTCCGGGGCGGCCACCGCGGCCGGGAAGCCGATCTCCAGCGACCGGACCGGCTCCGGGTCCGGGGAGCCCAGCGACTCCCACGGCCCGAAGGCGGGCACCCCGCCCCGGCCGGTGCCGTCCTGCCGCGCGGTGACCAGTTCGCGGCGGTGCGCGGTGCCGGGCCCCGGCAGGACCGTCCGGGAGGCGAACAGCTGCAGGGTGCCGTCCGGGTGGCGCACCACGTGCAGCTGGCCCTGGAGCAGGTCCCCGCCGACCCGGACCGGGGCGCCGAACCGGCCGCTGCCGGGCCGGGTCTCGGCCCAGCAGTACGCGGCGCCGGACAGCACCGCGAAGGCGGTCAGCCGCCCGTCCCGGGCCGGCCGCAGCCAGGCGTTGGAGCCGGGGGCGCGCAGCCGGGTGCTGCGGGTCCAGCTGCGCGGGCTGCCGTTCAGGGCGGTGCCGCCGACCTTGCGGTCGCCGCAGCCGGCCGGGTCGGCGCAGTGGCGGTGGTCGGCCCAGCCGTAGACGTCCAGCGTCGCGGCCTTGTGGCGGACGGTGGAGCGGTCCAGGTCGCCCGGCAGCACGCCGAGTTCGTAGCCGAGGTAGTTCTCCACGACGGTGGGGGCGGGGCGGGCGCGGCCCCAGTAGCGGGCCAGTGCCGCCTGGGTGAAGTGGGCGGAGGCGGTGTGGTCCTGGTGGTCGAAGTAGCGCAGGCCGGCCAGCCGGGGGTCGGGGGCGGGCAGCGGCTTCTTGTCGGAGTGCACCGCGTTGGGGTCCAGGGTGCGGACGACGGTGGGCCGGACCCAGTCGAGGACCGCCGCCAGGGTGTCGGTGACCTGGTCGCGGGTGTAGCGGAACTGCCGCCGGACGGGGGTGCCTTCGGGGCGCAGCGTGGGCAGCGCGTCGATCACCCCGAGCCAGAGGCCGCGCAGGCTGGTGGCGCGCGGCTGGTAGACCGCGCGCGCCTCGACCAGCTCCAGGAAGACCAACTGGTGCTGCGGGGCGGCGCGCAGGGTCTGCACCTCCACCTGGAAGCCGGGGAGCAGGCTGCGCGCCTGGGCGTCCCAGACGCTCTCCCGGTCGCCGGTGGCCATCTGGGCGTGCGCGGCGAGCAGCCCGTTGACCCGGGCCCGGGCGAACGCCGGCCGGTCGGCCACCACGCGGTCGTGCAGGGCGGTGTGGCCCAGGGCGTTGCGGCCGTCGGACTCGCCGCCGGTCAGGCAGACCGTGACGGTCCGCGCACCGCTGCGGATGGCCTGCTCCAGCCCCGGGTTCATGAAGAACAGCCCGTCGTCGGGGTGCGCGATGACATGCAGGAACACCTGCTCGGCCGGCACCTCGGCGGACTCCTGCTCACGGGCCGGCGGGGGCGGGCGGGTGCCGTCCGGGGAGAGCCAGGCCCACACCCCGGTGCCCGCGGTGCCCGCGAGAAGGACACCGCCGGCGGTCTGCAGCAGCCGGCGGCGGGACAGCGACGGACCCGACGGTCCGGACCGGGGCACGTCCCCAGTATTTGCGGGCGGCGCCCATCCCGCGCGACCGAAATGCCCCCGTTCACTCGTCTTTTCTCCGGACGCTGCGGAACTTCCGGGCGATCGTGCGGAACCTTCCGGGTGAACGCCCGTCAGAAGCCGCGCGGCGCCGCGGGGACGTCGGCCCGCCGCGCCTACTCCGCGCCCAGCGCCGCCGTCACCGACCCCGCCAGCGCGTCGAGGTATCCGGCGGGCACCTCGTCGCGAACCACCAGCAGCCGCCAGTACAGCGGCCCGGTCAGCAGGTCCAGCGCCAGTCCGGAGTCCACGTCGGCGGGCAGCTCGCCGCGCTCCACCGCCCGCGCCACCATCGCCGCCGCGACGCCCTCCTGACTGCCGTGCAGTGCGGCCTTCAGCGCCGCGGCCAGCTCCGGGCTGCGCGCCGCCTCGGCCAGCAGGTCCGGGATGATCTGCGAGGCCATCGGGTGCCGCAGCGCCCGGGCGGCGACCTCCAGCAGCATCCGGACGTCACCGCGCAGCGATCCGGTGTCCGGGGCCGGCAGCCCCGCCGCGGCCACCGCCGACACCACGTCCAGGACCAGGTGCAGCTTGGAGCGCCAGCGGCGGTAGACGGCGGTCTTGCCGACCCCGGCCCGCCGGGCGATGCCCTCGATGGACATCCGGGCGAAGCCGACCGCGGCCAGTTCCTCGAAGACCGCCGCTCGGATCGCGGCGGTCTTGTCCTCCCGCAGCACGGCGGCGCCGGCCGGCGCCCGGCGCGCCCCGGTCGCCGCCGGGCCTGACTGACTCTCGGTGCCGTCTTTTGCCATGCCTTGATCCTAGCGGCACGACGCTACGGTTGCGTTTCGACGTGCGGCCGCTCTACTGTCGGCGTCACGACGATACGGACCCGTTCCATCGTCGCGCCGGACTCTGACGTCCCCGTGACCGGACTGGCGACGTCCCCGTACGCAAGCGAAAGCGGCCCCATGCCCCAGACCCTCGCTCCGCCGGCCCCCGCCCCGGCCCCGGCCCCCGCCGGGCCGCCCGGCTCCGGCACCGCACCCGACCCGGAGCTGCGCGCCCTGGCCGAACGCCACGGGCTCACGGTGAGCGGCGCCCGCCCCTCGCTGTTCGAGTACACCCGCCAGCTGTGGCACCGGCGGCACTTCATCACCTCGTTCGCCACCGCCAAGCTCACCGCGATGTACACCACCGCCAAGCTCGGCCAGCTGTGGCAGGTGATCACCCCGCTGCTCAACGCCGGCGTCTACTACTTGATCTTCGGCGTGCTGATCGGCACCCGCAAAGGCGTCCCGGACTACATCCCGTACCTGGTCACCGGCGTCTTCGTCTTCACCTTCCTGCAGAACTCGGTGATGGCCGGCACCCGGGCGATCTCCGGCAACCTCGGCCTGGTGCGCGCCCTGCACTTCCCGCGCGCCTGCCTGCCGATCTCGTTCTGCCTGGCGCAGCTCCAGCAACTGCTGTACTCCATGGCCGTGCTGGTGGTCATCCTGCTGGCCTTCGGGCAGGTGCCGACCGGGTCCTGGCTGCTGGTCCTCCCGGCGCTGACGCTCCAGTTCGTGTTCAACACCGGCCTGGCGATGGTCATGGCGCGGCTCGGCGCGCGGACCCCGGACCTGGCGCAGCTGATGCCCTTCATCATGCGGACCTGGATGTACGCGTCCGGCGTGATGTTCAGCATCAACCTCATCGTCCAGGGCAAGCACCTCCCGCAGATCGTGGTGGTGCTGCTGAACGGCAACCCCGCCGCGGTCTACATCGACCTGATGCGCTTCGCCCTGATCGACAGCTTCACCAAGCACCAACTCCCGCCGCACGTCTGGGCGTTCGCGGCCGGCTGGGCGCTGCTCGCCGGGGTCGCCGGCTATGTGTACTTCTGGAAGGCCGAGGAGCGGTACGGACGTGGCTGAGCACAGGGACGGCGTCCAGCCGACGGAGGCGGCCCAGGAGCGGGTCCCGACCGTGATCGCGGACGAACTGCACATCGTCTACCGGGTCTACGGCACCGGCGCCGGAAAGGGCAGCGCCACCGCGGCGCTGGGCCGCATCATCCGCCGCGGCCCCGCCACCGGCGTGCGCGAGGTGCACGCCGTCAAGGGCGTCTCCTTCACCGCCTACAAGGGAGAGTCGATCGGCCTGATCGGCTCCAACGGCTCCGGCAAGTCGACCCTGCTCCAGGCCATCGCCGGGCTGCTGCCCGCCGAGCGCGGCACGGTCTACACCCACGGCCAGCCCTCGCTGCTGGGCGTCAACGCGGCGCTGATGAACGACCTGACGGGCGAGAAGAACGTCCTCCTCGGCGGCCTGGCGATGGGCATGAGCCGCGAGCAGGTCCGCGAGCGCTACGACGGCATCGTCGACTTCTCCGGCATCAACGAGAAGGGCGACTTCATCTCGCTGCCGATGCGCACCTACTCCTCCGGTATGGCGGCCCGGCTGCGGTTCTCCATCGCGGCCGCCAAGGACCACGACGTGCTGCTGATCGACGAGGCGCTGGCCACCGGCGACCGCACGTTCCAAAAGCGCTCCGAGGCCCGCATCCGCGAACTGCGCGAGGAGGCCGGCACGGTCTTCCTCGTCAGCCACAACAACAACTCCATCCGCGACACCTGCGACCGGGTGCTGTGGCTGGAGAAGGGCGTCCTGCGCATGGACGGCCCCACCGACGAAGTCCTCGCGGCGTACGAGGAGTTCACAGGGGCATAGCGGGCATCCCGCCCGTCCGGCGTCTGCGGACGGGCGCCGCGGCACCCCGGCCCGTTACGGGCCCCGCTCCCCCACCCCGACGCACAAAGCGCCGGACGGGCCTCGCCCCGTCCGGCGCTTTGTGGAGGCAGGGGGCGGACGCCGCTCGGCGCCCGCCCCGCCCCGCGTCAGCTGTGCGTGCGCAGCAGCGTCCGCATCGTCCGCATGGCCACCGAGAGGTTCGCCAGGTCGAACCCTTCGGATCCGTGGATCTCCTCCAGCGTGGCCCGCGCCCGCGTCAGGATCGCCGTGTTGGCTTCCTCCCACGTCGTGAACCGCTCCTCCGGCGTCGCGGAGCCGTTGCCCACCGACAGCACGTCCGAGGTGAGCGCGGCGTGCGCGGCGAAGAGGTCCTCGCGGATGGAGGCCCGGGCCATCGACTGCCAGCGGTCGTTCCGCGGCAGCTCCAGGATGCGGTCCAGCAGCTGGTTGATCCGCAGCCGGTCACCGAGGTCGTAGTAGACCTCCGCGACGGCCAGCGGCTCCTTGCCGGTGCGGTCGGCGATGGCGACGATGTCCAGCGCCGGGAAGACCGAGGAGAAGCCGGCGACCTGGACGGCCAGCGGCTCGGGCACCCCGGCGTCGGTCAGCTCCTCCAGGATCGTCTGGTGCCACTCCAGGGCGCCGCCCTGGAGCAGCTTGGGCAGCTGGGCCCAGACCTGCGCCACCCGCTCCGAGAAGAAGTCGATCGTCCCGGACAGCTCCAGCGGCTGGCGGCGGTTGTTGAGCAGCCAGCGGGTGCCGCGCTCGACCAGCCGGCGCGAGTGCAGCCGGATCCGGGTCTGGACGTCGGCCGCCACGACGTTGTCGAGCGCCTCGACGTCGTCCCAGACCTGGTTGAGGCGGAAGATCGCGCGGGCCGCGGTGTGCGCCCGGACGACCTCCTCCAGCGACGCGCCGGTCTCCTCCCGCATCCGGTGCAGGAAGCTCGTCCCGCCGGTGTTGACGGTGTCGTTGACCAGCACCGTGGTGACGATCTCGCGGCGCAGCGCGTGCCCGTCGACCTGGCCGGCGAAGTCCTCCCGCAGCGCGGTCGGGAAGTAGGCGTGCAGCAGGTGCTGGAGGTAGGGGTCGTCCGGCAGCCCGGTCTTGATCAGCGCGTCGGCCACCGTGATCTTGGTGTAGGCGAGCAGGACCGCGGTCTCCGGCTGGGTCAGACCGCGCCCGGCGTTCAGCCGCTCCCGGATCTGCCGGTCGCTGGGCAGGAACTCCAGCGCCCGGTCCAGGTGCCCGTCGCGCACCAGGCGGCGCATGAAGCGCTGCTGGGCGTTGAGCATGCTGGAGGACTGGGCGATGGCCAGCGCCAGCGCGGTGTTCTGCGCGTAGTTGTTGCGCAGCACCAGCGCGCCGACCTCGTCGGTCATCTGCGCCAGCAGCTTGTTGCGCTGCTTGACCGTCATGTCGCCGTCGGCGACGACGGAGTTGAGCAGGATCTTGATGTTGACCTCGTGGTCGGAGGTGTCCACACCGGCGCTGTTGTCGATCGCGTCGGTGTTGATCTTCCCGCCGGCCGCGGCGAACTCGATCCGGCCCAGCTGGGTCAGGCCGAGGTTGCCGCCCTCGCCGACCACCTTGACCCGCAGGTCCTCGCCGTTGACCCGGATCGCGTCGTTGGACTTGTCGCCCACGTCGGCCTGCGACTCCGTCGACGCCTTGACGTAGGTGCCGATGCCGCCGTTCCACAGCAGGTCGACCGGGGCCTTGAGGATGGTCTGCATCAGCTCGGCCGGCGTCATCTTCTTCACGCCGGGCTCGATGCCGAGGGCGGCCCGCACCTGCGCGTTGATCGGGATGGACTTGGCCGACCGCGGGTGCACCCCGCCGCCCTGCGAGAGCAGTTCGGTGTTGTAGTCCGCCCACGAGGAGCGCGGCAGCTCGAACAGCCGGCGGCGCTCGGCGTACGAGGTCGCCGCGTCCGGCTTGGGGTCGAGGAAGATGTGCCGGTGGTCGAAGGCGGCCACCAGCCGGATGTGCTCGCTGAGCAGCATGCCGTTGCCGAACACGTCACCGGACATGTCGCCGACGCCGACGACGGTGAAGTCCTCGCTCTGGGTGTCGTGGCCCAGCTCGCGGAAGTGCCGCTTGACCGACTCCCAGGCGCCGCGGGCGGTGATGCCCATGCCCTTGTGGTCGTAGCCGGCGCTGCCGCCGGAGGCGAACGCGTCGCCCAGCCAGAAGCCGTAGGACTCGGCGACCTCGTTGGCGATGTCGGAGAAGGTCGCGGTGCCCTTGTCGGCGGCGACCACCAGGTAGGTGTCGTCCTCATCGTGCCGGACGACGTCCTTGGGGGGCACGACCTCGCCGCCGACGAGGTTGTCGGTGATGTCCAGCAGACCCGAGATGAAGGTCTTGTAGCAGGCGATGCCCTCGGCCAGCCACGCGTCCCGGTCCTGCGCCGGGTCCGGCAGCTGCTTGCCGACGAAGCCGCCCTTGGCGCCGACCGGCACGATGACGGTGTTCTTGACCATCTGCGCCTTGACCAGGCCGAGGATCTCGGTGCGGAAGTCCTCCCGCCGGTCCGACCAGCGCAGACCACCGCGCGCGACCTTGCCGAACCGCAGGTGGACGCCCTCGACGCGGGGCGAGTACACCCAGATCTCGAACGCCGGGCGGGGCGCCGGCAGATCGGGGATGGCCTGCGGGTCCAGCTTCATGGACAGGTACCGGTGCCGGTTGCCCGCGCTGTCCTTCTGATAGTGGTTGGTGCGCAGGGTCGCCTTGATGACGGTGAGGAAGGCGCGCAGGATGCGGTCCTCGTCCAGGGAGGCGACCTGGTCCAGGGCGCCGTCCAGCTCCTCCAGCAGCCCGTCGATCAGCTCGGTGCCCGCGCGCTGCCGCTCCGGGGACATCCGCGCCTCGAACAGCGAGACCAGCAGCCGGGTGGTGTGGACGTTGTTGGAGAGGGTGTCCTCCATGTACGTCTGGCTGAAGGTCGAGCCGGCCTGCCGCAGGTACTTGGCGTAGGCGCGGAGCACCATCGCCTGGCGCCAGTCGAGACCGGCGCGCAGCACCAGCTTGTTGAAGTTGTCGCTCTCGGCGGCACCCGTCCACACCGCGGTGAACGCGTCCTGGAAGCGCTCGCGGGAGTCGTCGCCCGAGACGTGCTCGGGCATCCGCAGGCCGAAGTCGTAGATCCAGGCGAGGGTGGCGTCCGCGCGGCGCAGCTCGTGCGGGCGCTCGTCGACGACCTCGACGCCCAGGCGGTTCAGGCCCGGCAGCACCTTCGACAGCGAGACCGGCTCGCCCCGGCGGTAGATCTTGAAGCGGCGCTCACCGGGGCCGGCGTTGACCGGCTCGTAGAGGCTGACCGAGAAGTCCCGGCCGGGCTCCTCGGTGAGCTTCTCCAGGTGCGTCAGGTCGGCGACCGCGGCGCGCGGGCTGTTGTCGGCCTTGTAGCCCTCGGGGAAGGAGTGGGCGTAGCGGCGCAGCAGCTCGGCGGCGCGCTCCTCGCCGACCTCGGCGGTCAGCGCCTCGGCGAAGCCGTCGGCCCAGGAGCGGGCGGCCTCCACCAGCCGGGCCTCGATGCGGTCCACGTCCGCGTCGGTGAGCTCGGGCAGCCGCGTGCCCGGTTCGACGCGGATGAGGAAGTGCAGTCGGGACAGGACCGACTCGGTGTTCCAGGCGGTGAAGTCGACGCTGGTGCCGCTCAGTTCCTCCTTGAGGATGTCGATCAGCCGCAGCCGCACACCGGTGGTGTAGCGGTCCCGCGGGAGGTAGACGAGGGCGGAGTAGTAGCGGCCGTACTCGTCCTGGCGGAGGTAGAGCCGCAGCCGGCGGCGCTCTTGGAGGTAGAGCACGCTGGTGGCGATGGACCGCAGCTGGTCGGGCGGGGTCTGGAACAGCTCGTCGCGCGGGTAGGTCTCCAGGATCTGGAGCAGGTCGCGGCCGTCGTGGCTGTTCGGGGTGAAGCCGGCGCCCTCCAGGACCTCGGCGACCTTGCGGCGGATCACCGGCACCCGGCGGACGGACTCGGTGTACGCCGCCGAGGAGAACAGGCCCAGGAAGCGGCGCTCCCCGATGACGTTGCCCGCCTTGTCGAACTTCTTCACCCCGACGTAGTCGAGGTAGGAGGGGCGGTGCACGGTGGCGCGGCTGTTGGCCTTGGTGAGGATCAGCAGCTTGTGCTCGCGGGCCTTGGCGCGGGCGTCCGCGGGCAGCCGGTTGAAGGACGGCGAGACCGGGTGGCCGGCGTCGCTGTCCCGGTGCTGCGGGTCGGAGCGCAGAATGCCCAGGCCGGTGCCGGGCACGGCGGACAGGACGTCCTCCTCGGCGCCGTCGTCACCGGGCGCGGAGGCCAGCTCGTACTCGCGGTAGCCGAGGAAGGTGAAGTGCTCCTCGGCGAGCCAGCGCAGCAGCTCGCGGGCCTCCTCGACCTCCTGCTCGCGGATGTCGTCGGCGATCGGCTCGCCGGGCAGCTCCTCGGAGATCCGCAGCGCGGCGGAGCGCATCTTGTCCCAGTCCTCGACGGCCTCGCGGACGTCGGAGAGCACCCGCAGCAGATCCGCGGTGATCTGCTTGAGGTCGTCCTTGTCGGTCTCCCGGTCGATCTCGACGTGGATCCAGGACTCGGTGACCGCGTCGTGCGGCTGCTCGGCGGCCTTGCCGCGGCTCTTGCCGCGGGCGTCGCCGTTGCTGTCGAGGATCTCGATCAGCTTGCCGGTGACGTCCCGGCGGACGATCACCTGCGGGTGGATCACGACATGGATGCCGCGCCCCTGCCGCGAGAGCTCGTTGGTGACCGAGTCGACCAGGAACGGCATGTCGTCGGTGACCACCTCGACGACGGAGTGGCTGCACGTCCAGCCGTTCTCCTCGACGGTCGGGGTGTGCACCCGCACGTTCGCGGTGCCCTGGGGGCGGTGCTCGGCGAGGCGGTAGTGGGAGAGCGCGGCGCCGAAGACGTCGACCGGGTCGCGGTCGGCGAGGTCCTCGGGGGCGGTGTGCAGGTAGTAGCGCTGGAGGTATCCAGCGAGGGTGTCCGGGTCCAAGGAGCGGACCGGGGTGCCCCCGGCCGGGCTGCTCTCACCTACCCGGGCGGCCCTCGCAAGCAGCTCGTTCTTGGCTTCGTCCAGCTTGGTCTGCATGTCCTCTGGCTCCTGTCGCGCGCCGTTGCGTGACGTTGTGGAAAAACGTGGAAAAGGCTGCAAAAGCCGCACAACGCCACCGCGACGCGGGGTGTCCTGTCGCTGTCGACGCTATGCCGCGATGGGGAAAGGCCGTGCCGTCGTCGACGAGTTTTGATGAAGTCGACATGGAATGGCGGCCGCAACGGTCAGCGGTCGCCCGGTCACGGTGGTGTCCCGGGCGCACAGCGGGGGCCTTGCCACCCCCGCGGACTATCGCGCTGATCACGATGCAAGGCTATCGCTCCCGGCAAGTGCCCGGTTATGCGCCGTGCACGTAAATCCACACCTCTAACTTAGACCTTCTGGACAACGCGTCGCCGGGGTGCCGTATGCGTAGGCCCCCTACGGGAGCCGGTACGGCGAACCTGCGCACCGGACGCCCGATGGGGGGACGCGTGAGCTCGGGGGCCTAGCGGGACGGCCGCGAGCCGGCGAGCTCCTCGGCGACCTGCACGGCCTCGGCGAGGCTGTCCACCACCGGCGCCCCGGTGACCGCCAGGCTGCGCCGGCTGTGCGACCCGCCGGTGTAGAGCACCGCATGGGCACCGGCGTCCCGCGCCGCGACCGCGTCGTCGACGGCGTCGCCGATCACCACCGTCCGCCCCGGGTCGACGCTTTCCAGGCCCGCCAGATGGCGCACCATGTGCGCGCTCTTGGACCCTCCGGACGGTCCCGTGCGGCCCTCGACCCGCACGAAGCGCGGCGCGATGCCCAGGCCGCTGACCAGGGGTATCAGCTCGTCGTGGCCGAACAGGCTGAGGATCGACTGGCTCCGCCCGGCCGCCTGCCAGGACTCCAGCAGCGTCTCCGCGCCGTCGGCCAGCCCGCATCCCACCCGGTGCGCGGTGTAGTGCCGCTGGAAGGCCGCGTCCATCACCAGCCACTCGGCCTCGGTCGGCAGCCGACCCATCAGCCGCTCGTAGAACCGCGGCACCGGCACGCAGTACAGCTCGCGGTAGCGCTCCAGCGTGATCGGCTCCAGGCCGATCTCCGCGAAGGCGGAGTTGGTGGCCGCGATCACGGCGTCGATGTCGTGGAACAGGGTGCCGTTCCAGTCCCACACGATGTGCGCGGCGGGCTTCCTCATACTGTCCCCGGTCCTTCCCCCACATGCGATGGCCATGAGAAAAACCGTACCCGGCGCCGCTGACAACGACGCCGGGGCGGGGCGTGCGCCCACCGCGCCGGGCGTCACCCCAGCAACTGCGGGATCTCCTGCACCCCGAACCACATCAGGTCGTGGTCCTCGGCACCGTCGACGGTGAACTGCGCGTCGTCGTCGCCGAGGTCGGCCGCGCCCAGCGCCGCCGCGGCCGCCGCCACGTCCTCCTCGGCGTCCGCGGAGTCCACGTGCACCGCCGCGGCCTTCGCCAGCGGCACCGGTCCGGCCAGCCGCACCTCGCCCAGCGCGGACTGGTCCAGGCCGCGGTCCGGGTCCACCGCCGCGCTCCGCTCCGGCACGTCCACCGCCACCACGACGCGCCGCCGGGGCACCTCCGGATGCCCGGCCAGCAGCCGCAGCGAGGCCTGTGCCGCGCGGTTCAGCGCCGCGTACTCCAGTTCCTCGATGTCGTCCGAGACGTACCACTCCCGCAGCGCGGGCGTGACGGCGTACGCGAGCAGCGGGCCGGCCCCCAGCTCACCGCTCTCGTGCACCGCAGCGAGCCCGGAAAGTGTCAGGGGGACGTAGACGCGCATAACAGCCGCTCTCGCTAGATCCAGAACAATGCCCCGCCAGCATACGGCCGCGCGTCCCCCTTCGTGCCGCCCGCGCCCGCCCCGAACCGCCCGGCTGCGGACCCGACGCCACCCCGGCCCCGCCCCGCGATTCCGGGCCCGTGCCACGGACGGGTGAATTTCGGCGGCCCCGTCGTCGCCGGCCGCGCGCCTTGCCGCCGCCGACACCGGCCGCCAGGATCCCCACCACAAGCTACCGCCCGGTAATCACCCCGGGTCCGGCATGAGGGGGCACCGCGATGACCGACACCACCCGCGAGCACACCGCGCCCACCGGCGCCACGGCGCACGACCGCCGAACCCCGGCCGCCGCAGCGCCCCCACGCCCGCACCCCGGCAGCCCGACACCGGCCGCCCCCGCCGCCGACGGCCCGACGGCCGCCCCGACCGTCCCCCGGCCCCGCCGCTCCCCCGACGCCCCGGCCGACCCCGGCACCGCCACCCCGCCCGGGCCCGGACCCGCCGCCCCGCGGCGCACCGCCTCCCCGGGCCGCCGCGGCAGCCGCCGCCCCAACGGACCCGCGGGCCGCGGCCCCGGCGCCTCCGGCAACCGCGGCCCCACCCGCACCCCGTACCTCGCCCGCACCACCACAGAGCGCCGCCCCGCCCACCCCGGCGGCACCGCCCCGGCCCCGGCCCCGCTCCCCACCCCCGGCGCCCAGCGCCGCGCCCACGAGAACCGGCCCCACTTCTGGTTCGCCCACCAGCTCCTGCTCACCCTGAGCGGCCAGCGCCCCGTCCACGCCCTCCTCGGCCACACCCTCCCCGCCGCCTACGACCGGCTCGCCGAACTCGCCCCGCTGTCCCCGCTGCGCCCCTATGTCGCCCCGGGCCTGCGTGCCCCCGTCCCGGCCCTGCACGCCTGCGGCCTGTGCCGCCCCGGCGAAGGGATCATCGAGGCGTTCGCCCGGATCACCACCGGCGCCCGCCTGCGCGCCCTGGCGTTCCGCCTGGAGCGGGGCGCCGACGCCCGCTGGCGCTGCGCCGCCCTCGACATCGGGCCCCTCCCGTAGGGCCCGGCCCGGACAGCGCGAAGGGCGCCCCGGCCGGTATGGCCAAGGCGCCCTCGCATCACTCTCCGCCTGGGAGCGACCGCCTACTTCTTGCGGCGCCGCCCCGCGCTCTTCTGCGCCTTGCGGCGCTCCGCGCGGGTCAGCCCGTCGGCCTCCGAGCGGGCCGGCCCGTCGCTGACGAAGTCGCCCTCGACGACGCTCCCGTCACCGTCGACCTTCGGCGCGGTGAAGTGCAGCCGGTCGGGACGCTGCGGCGCCTCCAGGCCCTTGGCGTGGATCTCCGGGCGCCCCGCGCCGGCCGCCGCCGGGACGGCCTCCTCGCCGCCCTGCTCCGACTGGGCATGCTCGGCGGACTCCGCCACCGGGACCTCCTCGACCTGCTGCTCCACCTGGACCTCCAGGTTGAACAGGTAGCCGACGGACTCCTCCTTGATGCCCTCCATCATCGCGGTGAACATGTCGAAGCCCTCGCGCTGGTACTCCACCAGCGGGTCCTTCTGGGCCATCGCCCGCAGGCCGATGCCCTCCTGGAGGTAGTCCATCTCGTAGAGGTGCTCACGCCACTTGCGGTCCAGGACGGACAGCACCACGCGCCGCTCCAGCTCCCGCATGATCTCCGAGCCGAGCTGCTCCTCGCGGGCCGCGTACTGCTCGTGGATGTCGTCCTTGATGGCGTCGGCGATGAACTCGGAGGTCAGGCCCGCACGGTCGCCGGCCTCCTCCTCCAGCTCCTCGATGCCCGCCTTGACCGGGTAGAGCTGCTTGAACGCGCCCCACAGGCGGTCCAGGTCCCACTCCTCGGCGAAGCCCTCGACGGTCTCCGCCTGGATGTAGGCGTCGATGGTGTCTTCCATGAAGTGCTTGACCTGGTCCTGGAGGTCCTCGCCCTCCAGGACGCGGCGCCGCTCGCCGTAGATGACCTCGCGCTGGCGGTTGAGGACCTCGTCGTACTTCAGGACGTTCTTGCGGGTCTCGAAGTTCTGCTGCTCGACCTGCGACTGGGCGGAGGCGATCGCCCGCGTCACCATCTTGTTCTCGATCGGCACGTCGTCGGGCACGTTGGCCATCGCCATGACCCGCTCGACCATCTGGGCCTTGAACAGCCGCATCAGATCGTCGCCCAGGGAGAGGTAGAACCGCGACTCGCCCGGGTCGCCCTGACGGCCGGAACGACCGCGCAGCTGGTTGTCGATCCGGCGCGACTCGTGCCGCTCGGTGCCCAGGACGTAGAGCCCGCCGAGCTCCTTGACCTCTTCGAACTCCGCCTTGACGGCCGCCTCGGCGCGCTCCAGGGCGGTGGGCAGCGCGGCCGCCCACTCCTCGACGTGCTCCACCGGGTCCAGCCCCGCCTGGCGCAGCTCGGTCTCGGCGAGGTCGTCGGGGTTGCCGCCGAGCTTGATGTCCGTACCGCGGCCGGCCATGTTGGTGGCGACCGTCACCGCGCCCTTGCGGCCCGCCTGGGCGACGATCGTCGCCTCCCGGTCGTGCTGCTTGGCGTTGAGCACCTCGTGGGCGATGCCGCGCTTCCTGAGCTGCTGCGAGAGGTACTCGGACTTCTCGACCGAGGTGGTGCCGACCAGGATCGGCTGGCCCTTCTCGTGCTTCTCCGCGATGTCCTCGACGACCGCGTCGAACTTCGCGGGCTCGGTGCGGTAGATCAGGTCCGCCTGGTCCTTGCGGACCATCGGGCGGTTCGTCGGGATCGGGACGACGCCGAGCTTGTAGATCTGGTGGAACTCCGCGGCCTCGGTCATGGCCGTACCGGTCATGCCGGAGAGCTTGCCGTAGAGGCGGAAGAAGTTCTGGAGGGTGATCGTGGCGAGCGTCTGGTTCTCGTCCTTGATCTCCACCCCCTCCTTGGCCTCGATGGCCTGGTGCATGCCCTCGTTGTAGCGGCGGCCGGCGAGGATACGGCCGGTGTGCTCGTCGACGATCATGACCTCGCCGTCGATGACGACGTAGTCCTTGTCGAGCTTGAACAGCTCCTTGGCCTTGATCGCGTTGTTGAGGTACCCGACCAGCGGCGTGTTGACCGACTCGTAGAGGTTGTCGATGCCCAGCCAGTCCTCGACCTTGCCGACACCGGACTCGTGGATGCCGACGGTGCGCTTCTTCTCGTCGACGTCGTAGTCGCCGCTCTCCTCGACACCGCGCTGCGGGTTGGCCGGCTCGCCCCGCTTCAGACGCTGCACCAACTTGGCGAAGTCGCCGTACCACTTGGTGGCCGAGTCCGCCGGACCCGAGATGATCAGCGGCGTACGGGCCTCGTCCACCAGGATCGAGTCGACCTCGTCGACGATCGCGAAGTTGTGGCCCCGCTGGACCAGTTCGTCCTGCGACCACGCCATGTTGTCGCGCAGGTAGTCGAAGCCGAACTCGTTGTTGGTGCCGTAGGTGATGTCGCAGCCGTACTGCTCGCGGCGCTGGGCCGGCGTCATGTCGGCCAGGATGCAGCCGACGGTCAGGCCCAGGAACTTGTGGACCCGGCCCATCAGTTCGGAGTCGCGCTCGGCCAGGTAGTCGTTGACCGTGATGAGGTGGACGCCCTTGCCGGACAGCGCGTTCAGATACGCCGGGAGGGTACCGACCAGGGTCTTGCCCTCACCGGTCTTCATCTCCGCCACGTAGCCGAGGTGCAGGGCCGCGCCACCCATGAGCTGGACGTCGTAGTGCCGCTGGCCGAGCACCCGCTTGGCGGCCTCGCGGACCGTGGCGAACGCCTCGGGCAGCAGGTCGTCGAGGGTCTCACCGTCGGCGAAGCGCTGCTTGTACTCATCGGTGAGCGCCCGCAGCTCGGCGTCGGAGAGGGCCGCGAAGTCCTCCTCGATGGAGTTGACCTGGCCCGCGATGCGGTGCAGCTTGCGCAGGATCTTTCCTTCGCCTGCACGCATGATCTTCGTCAAGACGGACACTAGGGCTGGTCTCCTTGCCGGTCGGGCCTGCACGGTCGAGTGCGCGGGCGCGGCATGTTTCCAAGGGGGCAGGCCCCGCCGCAACGGCCATCGTAAAGGAGGACGCTGTCCGGCTGGGAGGTCCGCCGCAACCGAGCCCGCCGACCCCTCGCCACGTCAACGCACGAGCCCGCGAGAAGGTGCCGGAAATCTTTCCGCCCGGCCGCCGCGCACGCCCCCGGGCCCCGGCCTCCCGCAGCGCCCCGGAAACCGCTCGCCCCGCACCTCTCGGCCCAGCAGACTCACCGCATGAAACCCGTCACCCTGACCACCGACCGCCTCCTGCTGCGCCCCTTCGAGCCCTCCGACGCGCCCGCGGTCCACACGGCCTGCCAGGATCCCGACATCCCCCGCTGGACCAGCGTCCCCACGCCGTACACCCGCGGCGACGCGGAACGGTACGTCGGCACCGTCGCCCCCGAGGGCTGGCGGGACGACACCTCCTACACCTTCGCCGTGGTCACCCGGGACGACGGGATCCTCGTCGGCTCCATGGGCCTGGTGCGGATCGCCCTGCTGCGCACCCCGGAGCGGCAGGCGGAGCTCGGCTACTGGACGGCCAAGGAGCACCGCGGCAGGGGATACACCGCGGAGGCGGCCCGTACGGTGACGCATTGGGCCTTCCGTGACCTGGGCGTGGAGCGCCTGGAGTGGCTCGCCGAGGCAGGCAACCACGGCTCCTGGGCGGTCGCCCGCTCCGTCGGCTTCCAACGGGAGGGCACCCTGCGCGCCAAGCTGGTGCGCGGCGGCATCCGCCGGGACCTGTGGATCGGCTCGCTGCTCCCCTCCGACCTGCTCCCGGAGCCCGCCGACTCCGCCGCCGACCACGCCCAGGACCCGACGCCGTATCTCCCGTACCCCCGCTGACCTGCGTGGACATCGTGATTTCCGGGCGTTGTCAGTGCCCGCACCTACGCTGTGCGCCATGACCACAGTGACGCAGCGACAGCCCTCGCCACCATCTGTGACCACGCTCTCCGCCGACGAGGCCCGGCGGATGGCGCTGCGCGCCCAGGGCCTGCTCGGCGCCCCGGGCCGCCGCGGCGCCACAGCGGCGCGAAGCGCCTCCGCTCGGGGCAGCGGGCGACCGGACGGCGTCCGCGGGATGCTGCGCGGCCTGGGCGCGGTGCAGCTCGACACCATCTCGGTGCTCGCCCGCTCCCACGAGCTGGTCCCCTACGCCCGCCTCGGCGCGGTCGGCCGCGCGGCCGTCGAGTCCGCCTACTGGTCGGCAAGCCCCGCCGACGGCTCCCCGGCCCGCCCGCACAGCTTCGAGTACTGGTCGCACGCGGCCTGCATCCTGCCCATCGAGGAATGGCCGCACTTCGCCTTCCGCCGCCGCGCCCGACGGGCCAAGGGCCACCGCTGGCATGTCATGAAGGACTCCGCGCGCTCCTGCGCCGCCGTCCTGGACCGCCTCAAGGCCGACGGCCCGCTCACCACCTCCCAGCTGGGCGGCGGACGGAACGGCGGCGAGTGGTGGGACTGGTCCGAGACCAAGATCGCCGTGGAGTGGCTGCTGGACACCGGCGAGGTGGTCTGCACCGAGCGCCGCGGCTGGAAGCGGGTCTACGACCTCGCCGAGCGCGCCGTCCCCGCACCGCTGCTGCACGACGACCTCGACGACACCGAGTGCATACGACGCCTGGTCGCCCAAGCGGGCGCCGCGATGGGCGTGGCCACCCGTGCGGACCTGGCCGACTACCACCGTCTCAAGGGCGAGCAGGTGGACGCGGTCATCGAGGGCACCGGGCTGGTTCCGGTGGCGGTCGAGGGCTGGTCCAAGCCGGCCTGGGCGGACCCCGAGGCGCTCGCCGCCCCGCCCCGCGGACGGCACCGCACGACCCTGCTCTCCCCGTTCGACTCCCTCATCTGGGACCGCCCGCGGACCGAGCGGATCTTCGACTTCACCCACCGCCTGGAGGCGTACGTCCCCAAGTCCCGGCGGATACACGGCTACTTCGCGATGCCCCTGCTGGCCGGCGGCAAGCTGATGGGCCGCGTCGATCCGGCCCGCGAGGGCGCCACCCTGGTCGCTCGCCAGCTCTCCCTCCACGGGCCCAAGGCCGTTGGCCCCATGGCCCAGGCCCTGCGCGAGGCCGCGACGTGGGTGGGCTGCGACAGCGTCCGCGTCGAGCGCTGCGACGACCCGCGGCTGGCCGCCGCCCTGCAGACCGAGCTCACCCGCACCGACGAGCCGGACACCGGCACGGCGGAGAGCGCCCGGCAGGGCACCGCGGACTGATCCGCACGGCCCGACACCGGTGGGTCCGGGGCCTTCGCCCCCGGGCTCACCGGATTTCGAGGATCTTCTCCCGCATCGCATAGACCACGGCTTCCATCCGGGAATGCAGCTGGAGCTTCTCCAGGATGTTGCGCACGTGGTTCTTGACGGTGTTCTCGGAGATGAACAACTCCTTGGCGATATCGCGGTTGTTCATGCCCGTGGCAACGAGTTTGAGGACCTCCAGCTCACGGTCGGTGAGCCGGGGCGCCGGCACCAGACGGCGCTCGTCGGTGCGCTGGATCATCGACTTGAACTCCGTCAGGAGCTTGGACGCCATCGACGGGCTGATCTGCGACTGCCCGTCCGCGACGGCCCGGATCGCGGTGGCCACCTCGTCGGTGGAGATCTCCTTGAGGAGGTAGCCGGTGGCGCCGGCCTTGATCGCGTCGTAGAGGTCGGCCTCCTCGTCGCTGATCGTCAGCATGATGATCTTCGCGCTGGGTGCCACCTCCTTGATGGAGGTACATGCCTCGATCCCGCCGCGCCGGGGCATCCGCACATCCATCAGCACGATGTCGGGGAGCAGGTCGGCGGCCTTGTCGACCGCCTCCGCACCATCGCCCGCCTCGCCGACGACCTGGATGTCCTCCTCCTGCGCCAGCACGATCTCCAGGCCGCGGCGGAAGAGCGCATGGTCGTCCACGACGAGGACGCGGATCGGCTCCTTGCGCGGCACCCGCGCGGCCGTGTCCCCGTCATCGGCCCCCACACCGCAGACATCACCGTCGGCGTCACCCCGCGCGGGCCCGAAACTCTCCCCCATGGTTCCTCCCCGTCAACTACTCGGCCGAAGGCCAGAGCTTGGATATAAGGCTGGTTGACAACAGCCCTTTTCGGCCGGCCCGATCAATGCCATACGACCGTCTCCCCGGCATGTCGCCTTTTCGTGCCCACATACTCCCCGGCTGGCACAAACACTATACGGCTTCAACTCCAGCCCTCCGCAGGCACGATGGTGCCCCCGGGCGTACGCCGGGGGCACCTCACGGGTGGGGGTCAGCCGCCCAGTGCGCCGCCTGCGCCGCCGGGCGATTCCTCTCCGAACGCATCGGAATTCAAGTGGATGACGCCGTAGTCATAGGCGTGCCGCCGGTAGACGACACTCGGCTGCTTGCTCTCGGCGTCGACGAAGAGATAGAAGTCGTGACCGACCAACTCCATCTCGTAGAGCGCCTGGTCGAGCGCCATCGGCGCGGCGGAGTGGGTCTTCTCCCGGACGACCACGGGCCCTTCGCCCTGGATCTCCAGCGACCCCATCCGGGTGGTCGGCACCTTTTCCCGCTCCGCGGCTTCCTCCGCGGCCGTCAGGCCATGGCCGTTCAGCCGTGCCGCATCGGGGACGGTGATCGCGACCTCGCTCGCCGGGATGCGTCCATTGCCACGGCGCGAGTGACGCTTGTCGTTCTGTTTCCGCAGGCGCGCCTCCAACTTGGCCGTGGCCAGGTCCAGTGCGGCGTACGGGTCGGCTGCGGCCGCCTCGGCCCGGACCACCGGGCCACGGGAGCGGAGGGTGATCTCCACTCGGTCGGAACGGTCGGCCTGCCGCGGGTTGGGCTCCTTGGACACCTCGACGTCCAGGCTGATTGCCTTGCCATCGAGCTTCTGGACTTTGTCCAGCTTCAGCTTCTCGGCCACGTGCTTGCGGAACCGCTCGGGCACCTCGGTCTTGCGGCCCTTGACGACGATGTCCACGCAGAACTCCGTTCCCGGATCGCCCCGCTCAGCAAGCGGAGCAGCTCCTTCTTGCACCAGGCCCCGGTGAGTGCCGGAGCCTCGGACTGGCGACTTTCACCTCCTCCTCCCCCGGGGACAAGGTCTCCACTCCCACGATTTCAGGGTCGACGGAAAACCCCGAAAAGCATGCATCACGACATCCGAGGCAAAGCGTCTGCCAAGTCCTCACAACCGAACATAGCTCTACTGGACGGGTGTCGGCACCCCCTCGCCGCGACCAGCTCCGTTTGGGTGAAAATCGCCGCTCACTACCAGCAACGACAGGCGGCCTTGCGCAGTTCCCCTTGTTCCCCGCGGCAGGGAGGCGCCGACGCCCGGACAGGCGGTACGGCACCACGGCAGGCCGGCCGGACAGCGCCATGGGAACGTCCACGCTCGCCGGCAGGAGCCTGCCCCCGTGAGGCGTTCTGCCGGAGTGCGCGCGTCGACCCGACTCCCGGCAAGCCGCGGCGGTCGCTTCGGGGTTCGTATTCGGGGTTCGTAGGGGACAGCCTCTTCGCCCCCCGCCGGGGACGGCCTTCTCAGCTTCCCTTGAAAAGGAAAGAACTGCGGGGTGCGGCCACCACGGCGGCCCCCACCACCCGGCCCCCGGACACCCTGACCGCCCGCGCCGCCTCGGCGAGCGTGGCCCCCGTCGTCACCAGATCGTCCACCAGCACCACCGGCACGCCCGTCAGCAGCCTCTGGGCCGCTCCCGGCACCTCCAGTGCACCCGCGACGTTCAACAGCCGCTGCCGGGCAGCCAGCCCCGCTTGGTCGGCTACCGCACGGCGCTGCCGCAACACCGTCAGCACCCGCACACCGCCGCCCGCCCGCCGCAGCTCGGCGGCGGCCGCCCACGCGATCCTGCGCACGGGGTCGTGACCGCGTCCGGCCACGGCCTTCCGGGTCGAGGGCACCGGCACCAGGAGGAGGGGGCCGCCCCCTCCCCCCACCCCCCGCACCGCTCCCGCCAGCACGGCCCCCAGCGGCACGGCCAGCCGCAGCGCGCCGCGTTCCTTGTGCGCCAGAAGCACGGCCCGCACCGCGTCGGCGTACGGCGCACCGGCCCACACCCGCGGCAGCCCCGCGGGCACCGGCCACGGCCGCACCCGCCCGGCGCCGCGCCCGCCGCGCCACAGCGCCCGGCGGCACGCCGCACACAGCTCCGTACGCGGCTGGCCACACCCCGCACAGTCCACCGGCAGCACCAGGCCCGCCAGCTCTCGCCACATCCCCCGCATGACTCCACTGTCGCGTTCCGCGCGCCGGGCCGCCACCCCTGTGGATAACTCCGCGGACGAGGCGGCGACCAGCACAGATGCCACGCTGAGCGGCCCCGGCACGGGGCCCCGGACGCGGCGGGCGCCCCAACCGCGCGGGCCCGGCATCAGGTCCACCCGAGCCGAGCCCCTACGCCCGGCGCGGGCGGAGCCGACCCGCGGCAGGCACGGCCGGAACGGCCCGGGACGGCGTCCCGGGCCCTCACCCGGGATAGACCGGCGCCGTCCCGTCCTTGGCCACCGTCTTCCAGTTGGCGTCCGGAGGGAGCCGCACGATGCCCTCCGTGGCGTCCGCGATCAGCGGGCGGGTCTCGTCCTCCGAGGCCGCCACCGCCTTGACGCCGTTGACGCCGGGCAGCGTCTGCGCGTCGGACGCCGAGCCGTCGGTCTCCATGAACTGCATCTGCTGCACCCCGCCGGCCTCCCGGCCGACGACCACCAGCCGGCTGCCGCCCGCCCAGGAGGCCGCCACCACGTCCTCCAACTGCGGCGCGATCGGCCGCAGTTCCTGCACCGACAGCGTCGGATGCAGGGAGGTGCCGTCCCGTTCGACGCGGCCGAGCTGGAGCGTCGTACGGCCCTTGTCCTCCACCAGGATCGCGATCCTTATGCCGTCCGCGGCCACCTTGATCGCCTTGATCCGCCGCCCGCCGAGGCCGGGCACCGCGACCTGCTCCGCGTCGCCCTTCCCCTCGCGCATCCGCAGCAGCCGCGAACCGTGCGCGTCGCGGTCGGCGATCCACAGATCGCCCAGCCCGTCCCAACTCGGCGCGGTCAGCCCCTCGTCGGCGCTCTTGCCCGCGCCGGTGCTGGTCAGCAGCGGCGCTCCGCGTTCGGCGCCGTCCTCCAGCCCGGCCACGTACAGATACCGGCCGTCGGCCGACACGCCCGCCGCCGTGGTCTCCTTGCGCGAGATGGCGACCGAGCGCAGCGGGGTCTTGCCGGTGCCGAACGGGCCGTGCACCGGCATCGGTTCGGTGGCCGCGTCCGGCATCGCCACGACGCGGTGCTGGGCGTCGATGAAGTACTCCCTGCCGGAGCGCCCGTTGTGGCCCGGCGCGGCGAAGTCCCGGTCGGCCTGATCCTGGGTCAGCGCGCACAGCGAGTTGCCGCTGGGGTCCTGGAGCTCCACCTCGCTGATCTTCGAAGCCCGCGTCATGTCCTGGACGGTGAAGAAGAGTTGAGCCGCCATCCGCTTGCACTGGGCGGTGTCGGTGTTCACCGCCTGCTTGCTGAGCTTGACCCGGAGGCCGTTGCTGTCGTCCAGCGACAGGTCACGGGAGGCCAGCCGGGTGCCGGGCGGGAACGCCGAACTCGTCACCCGGTTCAGCCAGTCGGTGGGCCCGGTGAGCAGCGCCTCCACGCTGGAGGTGATCGGTTTTATCCGCTGCCGCAGGTAGACCGGGTCGGCGACGAGGACGTTCTTGCCCGCCTTGGGGTCGTCGGACTCGGACTTGTAGGACGCGAAGTAGTACTTGTTGACGGAGCGGTAGATGCGCTGGAAGTCGGGCTGGCCCAGCACCAGTCCGTCGGGCAGCCGGTCGATGCGCCACTGGTCCCCCTCCTTGATGAGGTGGATCGTCTCGCGGTACGGCTTCTCCTCCGGGGTGTAGGCGTGGTTGGCGTCCACCGTCGCGACCTGGCTGCCGGAGAGCGCGACGGTGTAGCCGTTGGCGTCCTCGCGGCTGGACTGGGTCTCCGGCTCGGACTTGGGCCGCTCCTGGAGCACGTTGGTGACCACGAACGGGCGCCAGGTCTGCTTCGCCGACTTGGCCAGGTACATCCTGGCCGTGCGGAAGTCCGCCTCGTCGCTGGTGGTCGCGTCGAGGAAGCTGCGCACGATGTTGGTGGGCTGGGCGCCGACCGACGGGGGGACGCCGTAGACCCGCACCTGCGAGTCCCCGTCGGCACGCGGGGACTGGTCGACCGCCATGACGTCGCCGCCGTCCGGCATCGAGGCGCAGCCGGCCAGCAGCGCCCCCGCGCAGCCCAGCAGGACGGCCTGGCGCCCCGCCCGCCCCGTGCGTGCGCCCCCGGCGCCCTGCGGCATCAGCCGGCGCAACGGTGCGGTGTGCGCCGCGCGCATCTCTCCGTGCTCAGCGCCCACGCCGCCCGCCTTCCCGCTCCACGCCGCCTTCGGTCTCCCGTCCCGGGCGGCCGCCCGGCACGCCCTCGTCCGGTATGCCGTCGCCCGACACCTCGTCAGGTGTCCCGTCGTCGGCGCGTGCGCCCTCGGTCTTCGGTACGGACCGTTGCGGGAGCAGCGCGCGGGAGCGGCCGGGAGGCAGGGCCGCCCGGGCCGGTGCGGGCCGGGTCAGGGCGCGCTGTTCACCGGTACGCGGCTGCGGCGGGACGGTGGTGGGCGTGCGGCCCGCCCGGGGCCGCCCGTCCTCGTCCAGGCCGCGGTTGCGCCGTGAGTCCTCCGGCTCCAGGGGTATCGGGGAGCCGCGCAGCGTCTCGCCGGCCGTGCAGGGCAGCGTCAGCCGGAACTGGGAGCCGCCGCCCGGCTCGCCCCACGCCTGGAGCCAGCCGCCGTGCAGCCGGGCGTCCTCGATGGCGATGGAGAGGCCGAGCCCGGTGCCGCCGGTGGTACGGGCCCGCGCCGGATCCGCGCGCCAGAAGCGGTTGAAGACCCTGGTCGCCTCGCCGGGCTTGAGGCCGACGCCGTAGTCCCGGACCGCGACGGCCACCGCGCCGTCGCTGCGGCCGCCCGCGGACGCGAGCCGGACCACGACGTCGCGGCCCTCGCCGTGCTCGACGGCGTTGACGACGAGGTTGCGCAGGATCCGCTCGACCCGCCGCGGGTCGGCCTCAACCATGACGGGGTGCTCGGCGCCGCGCACGACGATGCGGCCGCCCTTGCGTTCGGCGAGGGGTTCGGCGCCCTCGATGACGCGGCCGACCACGTCGCGCAGGTCGACCGGTTCGGCCTCCAGGGCCGCCGCGCCCGCGTCGAACCGGCTGATCTCCAACAGTTCGGCGAGCAGCGACTCGAAGCGGTCGAGCTGGCCGCGCAGCAGCTCCGCCGAGCGCGCGGTGGCCGGATCGAACTCGTCCCGCACCTCGTGGATGACGTCGGCGGCCATCCGTACGGTCGTGAGCGGGGTGCGCAGTTCGTGCGAGACGTCGGAGACGAACCGCCGCTGCATCCGGGACAGTTCCTCCAACTGCTGGATCTTGAGCTGGAGGTTCTGCGCCATCTTGTTGAAGGACTCGCCGAGCCGGGCGATGTCGTCCTCGCCGGTGACCTTCATCCGTTCCTGGAGGAGGCCGGCGGCCAGCCGCTCGGAGATCCCCGCGGCCATCCGCACGGGGGTGACGACCTGACGCACCACCAGCCAGGCGATGGCACCGAGCAGGATCACGACGAAGACCCCGGCGGTCGCCAGCGTCCCCGTGACGAGCTTGAGGGACTCCGCTTCCTGACTGAACGGGAAGAGGTAGTAGAGCTGGTACTGGTTGCCGTTGATGTCGTTGAGCCGCTTGCCGATGATCAGCGCCGGCATGCCGTCGTCGGACCCGATGCGCTTGATCTGGGTGTACCGGCGGAACGTCCCGGGCTTGCTGTCCAGCTTCCGCCGCAGATCGAGGGGGACGCTGCGCTCGGGGTCGACGTCACCGGAGGCGCGCGGTCCGCGGGTGCCGGGCGTGGCGTCGCCGAACGGCTCGTCGGAGTCGGAGCTGAGGGCGACGACCGAGAACACGCCCTGTCCGCCGCTGGCGAGCTGCTCGACGAGGCTGGTCAGCCAGGTCGCGGAGTCCTGGGTGCCGCGGCTGGTGGTGCGGTTGCTGTCGTCGGTGCGGTTGTCGTCGCCGCCGTCGGCCAGCTTGCGGGCGACCTCGAAGCCGCCGACGGCCTGGCTCTGGGCGGCCTGCGCCTTGGCGGTGAGCAGCCCGTTGCGGACCTGGCCGACGACCACGACGCCGAGCAGCAGGACCACGGCCAGCGACATCAGCAACGTGGTGGCGACCACCCGCAGTTGGATATTGCGCCGCCACAGCCGCAGCGCGGGCAGCAGCGGCCGCCGCACCCACCGGCTGAAGAGCCGCAGCAGGGGATGGACCGGCCCGCTCACCGCACCGTCGGGCAGCAGTTGCCCGCCGCGCAGCAACCGCGCCGCCAACCGATCCGAAAAGGACATATCACCCGCAGGACCGACGGTGCGACCCCGTTGTCCCTCGGGGGCCGCACCGTCCCGGGTCATCTCAGCTGGGCCCGGCCTTGTAGCCGACGCCGCGCACGGTCACCACGATCTCCGGCCGCTCCGGATCCCGCTCGACCTTGGAACGCAGCCGCTGCACATGGACGTTGACGAGCCGGGTGTCCGCGGCGTGGCGGTAGCCCCAGACCTGCTCCAGCAGCACCTCGCGCGTGAACACCTGCCACGGCTTGCGCGCCAGCGCCACCAGCAGATCGAACTCCAGCGGGGTCAGCGCGATCGACTGCCCGTCCCGCTTCACGGAGTGCCCCGCCACGTCGATGACCAGGTCCCCGATGGCCAGCTGCTCGGGCGCCGGCTCCTCCGAGCGCCGCAGCCGCGCCCGGATCCGGGCCACCAGCTCCTTGGGCTTGAACGGCTTGACGACATAGTCGTCCGCACCGGATTCGAGGCCGACGACCACGTCCACCGTGTCGCTCTTGGCGGTCAGCATGACGATCGGTACGCCCGACTCGGCCCGGATCAGCCGGCACACCTCGATGCCGTCCCGTCCGGGCAGCATCAGGTCGAGCAGCACAAGATCGGGCTTGGTCTCGCGGAACGCAGCGAGCGCCTTGTCGCCGTCCGACACGAACGACGGTTCAAAGCCCTCGCCGCGCAGCACGATGCCGAGCATCTCTGCCAGTGCGGTGTCGTCGTCGACGACCAGGACGCGTCCCTTCATTCGGCCATCATCCCATTACCTGATCGTGACTCTCTCCATCGTGAGGCGGAACACACGTCCGCCAACCGCTCCCGGGTCACCGGCGACACCACCCCGGCCTCCGTGACGATCGCCGTCACCAGCTCCGCCGGCGTGACGTCGAAGGCCGGGTTGTAGGCCGGCGCGCCCTGCGGCGCCACCGGAATCCCGCCGCCGGCCTCCGCTCCCGTACCCCGCAGGTACGGCAGGGAGAACTCCGTCACCTCACGGCCTGCTCGCTGCTCCACCTCGATGGCAGCCCCCTCCTTCGTCTCCAGGTCCACCGTGCTGGTCGGTGCCACCACCACGAACGGAACACCATGGTGGCGCGCGAGCACCGCCAGGGGGTAGCTCCCGACCTTGTTGGCCACCGCGCCGTCCGCCGCGATCCGGTCGGCCCCGATGAGCACCGCGTCCACCTCACCGGCGGCGAACAGCGACCCCGCGGCCCCGTCCGCCAGCACCGTGTACGCGATCCCGGCGCGCGCCGCCTCATAAGCGGTCAGCCGCGCCCCCTGCAGCAGCGGCCGGGTCTCGTCCACCCACAACCGCCGCAGCTCACCCGCCCGGTGCGCCGCGAGCGCAACGGCCAGGGCGGTCCCCTCTCCCCCGGAGACCAGGGCGCCCGTATTGCAGTGCGTGAGGATCCGGTGCCCGCCGCCCGGCAGCAGCTCGCCGAGCAGCGCCAGCCCGTGCTCCGCCATGCGCGTACTGGCCGCCGCATCCTCCGTGTGGACGGCCCGCGCCTCGGCCAGCGCGGCCCCCGCGGCGTCCTGCGGAGCGGCGCCGCCGGCCGCCGACCGGCGGTACGCCGCGGCCGTACGCCGCACGCCGTAGCCGAGGTTGACCGCGGTCGGCCGGGCGTGCGCCAGCGCCTCCGCGGCCTCCTCGACGTCGGCCCCCCGCACCGCGGCCAGCGCAACGCCGTACGCACCCGCGATGCCCAGCAGCGGCGCCCCGCGCACGGCCAGCGTCTGGATCGCCCGCACCAGCGCCGGTACGTCCGCGCAGACCAGTTCGACCTCCTCCGCCGGCAGCCGGGTCTGGTCGAGGAGGACCACGGCCGGGCCCTCGGGCAGTTCTTCCCAGCGCAACGACGGGATCGCGAGCGGCTCGGCGCCCGCCTCCGGTTCTTCGTGCCGATCAGCCATTCCCCCAGTCTGCCGTCGGCCGCCCACCGAGCAGAAGGTCGCCCTCCTTGAAGGGCACGGGTACAGAGCACCACCGACCATGACACGATGACTGACACCGCGGACCCCGGACCCCGGCCGCCGCCTCGGCGGACGGGCAGCACGAAGGAGCGACGATGAACAACTCTCCGGGCTGGGCCTCGCCCGGATCCTCCCCCTCCGAGCAGCCGGACCGCGGCACCCCGGAGCAGCCCGCCCAACCGCCCGCTGCGGAGGACCGCCCCGGCCCGTCCAACCAGACGGCCCCGCCGAACTGGTCCAACAACCAGCCGCCCCCGGGCCAGTGGACGGCCCCAGCCGGCATCCCCGGCCAGGGCGGCCGGAGCGGCCAGGGCACCGGCGACCGCACTCGCGCCTCGTCCGGCCAGGCCCGCGGCGGCTGGACCACCCCGCCGGGCCCCGGCACGCAGGGCTCCTGGGGCGGCGGTCCCGGCTGGAACGGAGGCTGGGCAGCGATGCCGCCCGCCGCCAAGCCCGGTGTCATCCCGCTGCGCCCGCTGGGCGTCGGCGAGATCCTCGACGGCGCGGTGGCCACCATGCGCGCCCATTGGCGCACCGTGCTCGGCATCTCGCTGATCGTCGCGGTCGTCTCGCAGACCGCCATCACGCTCGTCACCGGGCTGTGGTTCCCCGGTCCCACCACCCGCACGAGCCTCGACGACGGCTCCGCACCGCCGCTGCGCCAGCTCGTGAGCGATCTGGGCGACTCCCTCACCGGCTCCGTCATCACCACGGTCATCGGGCTGCTCGCCACGATCATCGCCACCGGCATGCTGACCATGCTCGTCAGCCGGGCGGTGCTGGGCCGCCCGGTGTCCGCGGGAGAGACGTGGCGCGACGCCCGTTCCCAGCTCCCGCGGCTGCTCGGCCTGCTCGTCCTGCTTCCCCTGCTCGTCACCGTCGTGTTCGCGATCGGTCTGGCCCCGGGCCTCATCGTCACCGCCAGCGGCCCGATCGGCATCGGCCTGCTCATCACCCTGCTCGGCATGCTGGCCGCCGCCTGCGTGAGCATCTGGCTGTGGGTCCGCTACAGCCTCGCCTCCCCGGCACTGATGCTGGAGAAGCAGGGCGTCATCGCCTCCATGCGCCGCTCGGCCAAGCTCGTCCGGGACGCCTGGTGGCGGGTGCTGGGCATCCAGCTCCTGGCCTACCTGCTGATCGTCATCGTCGAGTTCATCATCCAGATCCCGGCCACCCTCATCGCCTTCCTGATAGGCGGCCAGAGCCTCATGGACTGGGCGAACGGCACCAGCGACTCCACCGGCTGGCCGTTCCTGATCACGATGGGCATCGGCGCGGTCATCAGCTCGACGATCGCCCTCCCGATCAGCGCCGGGGTCACCGCGCTCCTCTACGTCGACCAGCGCATCCGCCGCGAGGCACTCGACCTCGAACTCGCCCGCGCCGCCGGCCTCCCCGGCTACGGCCCCGAAGCCACCGCCACCCCGGCCCCCAGGACCGCCCCCGACGCCACCCCGGGCGCAACGTTCGTCACGACACCGGCCGCTGACGCCCACTCCACCCAGTCGGCCACCGGCCCGTCGCAGCCGACAGCCCCTCAGCCAACGACCGCTCAGCCGACGAGCGTTCAGCTGACGAAGCCCCACCCCGTCGAGGGCGAGAGCACGGCGCAGGACGCGACGGCGCAGCACACGACCGAGCCGGCCACCGGCGGGACGTCCGACGCTCCCGTGGCGCCCCCGGAGCCGTCCACCGACATCCCCGGCCCGCGCCCGACCGACACCACGCCGGGAAGCTGATGCGGTGACCACAGGGGGGAAGATCACCGCACTCGCACGTCTCACCGTGCTCTCTGACGGCGACACACCGGTACGGATCTCTCGCGTCCCCGCCCGTGAGGCGGCGGAGCGCGAGCTGTCCGATCCCCGGTACCACCAGCACGACCCCAACCTGATCCAGCGCGCCCTGAATTGGCTGTGGGACCGCGTCGGCGAACTCTTCGACACCGCCACCGGCGCCACCCCGGGCGGCTGGGTCGGGCTCATCGCCCTCGCCGCGTTCGTCCTGCTGCTGCTCGTCGCGCTCCGGCTGCGGCTCGGCGCGGTGCGCCGCACGCCGACCACGCGCGGCGCGCTCTTCCCCGATACGCCCCGAACCGCCGCCGAACACCGCTCGGCCGCCGACCGGCACGCGGCCGAGGCCCGCTGGAACGAGGCCGTCCAGGACCGGATGCGCGCCCTCGTCCTGAGCCTCGAAGAGCGCGCCCTGCTCACCCCCGGCCCCGGCCGCACCGCCGACGAGGCCGCCGCCGAAGCCGGCCTGGTCCTCCCCGCATACGCCGGGCAACTGCGCACGGCGGCCCGCGCCTTCGACGACGTCGCATACGGCGGCCGCCCCGGTACGGAACGGACGTACGCCCTCCTGGCCGACCTCGACACCGAGCTCCAGCACGCCAAGCCCCACCTGGCCACCGCCCCGGCCGGGAGCCGCGGATGACCACAGCCACCGCCACCGCGTCCCCCAGCCGCACCGCGCACCGCCTGTGGACCCGCTCCCGGGGAATCCTCCTGGGGCTGCTGCTGCTCGTCATCGGCGGACTGATCCTCGCCGCGCTGCGCTCCGACGAGCAGCACGGCCGGCTCGACCCCCGCTCCGCGGACCGGACCGGCAGCCGGGCGCTCGCCCAACTCCTGGCCGCCCACGGCGTCACCACGCACATCGTGACCACCTCCGAGGAAGCCGCAGCCGCGGCCGGCCCGCACACCACCCTCCTCGTCACCACCCCCGACGTCCTGACCACCGATCAGCTGACGGGCCTCCACACGGCGACCGCCCACCTCCCCGGCCGCACCGTCCTGCTCACCCCCGGCGCCACCCCTCTCCAGGTCTTCGCACCCACCGTCCAGCCCCAACCCCAGATCGGCAACGCACCGCGCCTGCCCGGCTGTTCGCTGCCCCCGGCCCGCCGCGCGGGCGATGTCCTCCTGGGCGGTATCCGCTACGCCACGACCGCCTCCGCGGCCGACCAGTGCTACGACGCCGGCGGCTACCCCACCCTGCTGCGCCTCCCGGCAACTCCCAAGGGCCGCGACACGATCCTCCTCGGCTCCGCCGACTTCCTCTACAACCGCCACCTCGCCGAGCACGGCAACGCCTCGCTGGCCCTTCAACTCCTCGGTGCGCACAAGCATCTGATCTGGTACCTCCCCTCCGTCAGTGACCCGTCCTCCACTGCCGCGGACGACCAGCCCGGCTTCTTCGGCCTCATCCCCTCCGGCTGGCGCTGGGCACTCCTCCAACTCACCCTCGCCGCCCTGTGCGCGGCCCTGTGGCGCGCCCGCCGACTCGGCCCCCTGGTACCCGAACGGCTCCCGGTCACCGTCCCGGCCGCCGAAACCACCGAGGGCCACGCCCGCCTCTACGAACAGGCCCATGCCCGCGACCGGGCCTCGGCCGTCCTGCGCTCGGCGACCCGCAGCCGACTCGCGCCCCTCCTGGGCGTGCCGGCCGCACACGCCCACACCCCCGACGTCCTCCTCCCGGCCGTCCACACCCACCTGGGTGCCGCTTCCCTGGCCACGACCGATCTCCAGGCCCTGCTGTTCGGCCCCGCTCCGGCGGACGACAAGGCCCTGGTGCACCTGGCCGACCAACTCGACACCCTCGAAAGCTCGATCGTTTCCCAAGAGAGGCACGCACCCCGTGAGCACCCCGACCGCTGACCGCGCCCGAGCCTCACTTGAGGAACTGCGCACCGAGATAGCCAAGGCCGTGGTTGGCCAGGACCCCGCCGTCACCGGGCTCGTCGTCGCGCTGCTCTGCCGCGGTCACGTACTCCTCGAAGGCGTCCCCGGTGTCGCCAAGACCCTGCTCGTCCGCGCCTTGTCGACCGTCCTCGAACTCGACACCAAGCGCGTCCAGTTCACCCCCGATCTGATGCCCAGCGACGTCACCGGTTCGCTGGTCTACGACACCCGCAACGCCGAGTTCTCCTTCCAGCCGGGCCCGGTCTTCACCAACCTCCTGCTCGCCGACGAGATCAACCGCACGCCGCCCAAGACCCAGGCGTCCCTGCTCGAAGCGATGGAAGAGCGCCAGGTGACCGTCGACGGCACACCGCGTCCGCTCCCCGAGCCGTTCCTCGTCGCCGCAACGCAGAACCCCATGGAGTACGAGGGCACCTACCCCCTGCCCGAGGCGCAGCTCGACCGCTTCCTTCTGAAGCTCACGGTGTCGCTGCCCGCCCGCCAGGACGAGATCGACATCCTCACCCGTCATGCGGCCGGCTTCAGCCCACGCGACCTGAACGCTGCGGGGCTTCGCCCCGTCGCCTCCGCCGCCGACCTCGAAGCGGCCCGCGCCGCGGTCGCCAAGACCTCGGTCTCCCCCGAAGTCACCGGCTACATCGTCGATATCTGCCGTGCCACTCGCGAATCCCCCTCGCTGTCCCTCGGCGTCTCCCCCCGAGGAGCCACCGCGCTGCTCTCCACCTCACGCGCCTGGGCCTGGCTCACCGGCCGCGACTATGTCACGCCTGACGACGTCAAAGCCCTGGCTCTCCCCACCCTCCGGCACCGCGTCCACCTCCGGCCCGAGGCCGAGATGGAAGGGGTCACCGCCGACTCCGTGATCAACGCCGTGCTCGCTCATCTCCCCGTCCCCCGCTGAGGCGAGACCGTGGCCCTCACCGGACGCACCGCTCTCATCTCCGCACTCGGAGCCCTGGCCGTGGGCTTCGTCCTCCCCAGCTGGCTCGGGATCCTCACCGTCCAACTCACCTTGCTGATAGCAATCGTGTGCGATCTGGCACTCGCCGCGCCAGTGCGAAAGCTCCATTTCACCCGAACCGGTGACACAAGCGTTCGACTAGCGGGGGAAGCCCAGATTCACCTCACTGTCACCAACCCGGACCGCCGCCCCCTGCGCGCCCAGCTCCGCGACGCCTGGCCCCCCAGCTCCTTCCGCCCGGGCGACGACACCCCCGCGTCCCGCCACACCCTCCGTGTCCCGGGCGGCGAACGCCGCCGCCTGACCACCACGCTCCGCCCCACCCGCCGCGGCGACCACCACGCCGTCCGCGTCACGGTCCGCTCCTACGGCCCCCTCGGCCTGGCCGCCCGCCAAGGAAGCCACCACGTCCCCTGGACCCTGCGCGTCCTGCCCCCCTTCACCAGCCGCAAGCACCTCCCGGCCAAACTCGCCCGGCTCCGCGAACTCGACGGCCGCACCAGCATCCTGACCCGCGGCGAGGGCACCGAGTTCGACAGCCTCCGCGACTACACCCCCGGCGACGACACCCGCTCCATCGACTGGCGCGCCACCGCCCGCCGGAAGAACGTCGCCGTCCGCACCTGGCGCCCCGAACGCGATCGCCGCATCCTCCTCGTCCTGGAAACCGGCCGCACCTCGGCCGGCCGCGTCGGCGACATCCCCCGCCTCGACGCCTCGATGGACGCCGCCCTGCTCCTCGCCGCCCTTGCCTCGCGCGCCGGCGACCGCGTCGACCTGCTCGCCTACGACCGCCGGGTACGCGCGTCCGTACAGGGCCGCACCGCACGTGACCTGCTTCCCGCCCTCACCGACGCCCTCGCCCCTCTCGAACCGGAGCTCATCGAAGCGGACGCCCGCGGCCTGGCAGCAACCATCCACCGCCATGCCGCACGCCGTTCCCTCATCGTCCTCTTCACCGGCCTCGACGCGGCCCCCATGGAAGAGGCCCTGCTCCCCGTCCTCCCCACCCTCGCCCAGCGCAACGAACTGATCGTCGCGGCCGTCGCCGATCCCCGCATCGAAGAGATGGCCGCCGGCCGCCACACCCCACAGGCCGTCTACGCAGCCGCCGCCGCAGAACAAACCCGCGCCGCCCGCCGCCGCACCGCCGACCGCCTCCGCCGCCACGGCATCACCGTCATCGACTCCACCCCGCCCCACCTGGCCCCCGACCTCGCCGACGCCTACCTCTCCCTGAAATCCGCCGGCCGCCTCTGACCACACCCTCCCCCCGGTCAGAAAGAGCACAGCAGACCAGATACAGGCGCGCCCCTTTCCTCAATCAGGCTTCGCCCGCCACCCCATGACTACTGCGCCCCATGCATGGCGGTCGAGGTGACCTGCGTGGCTCTCTGGTACATGCAGGGGGAATGCCCAGACGCGGGCGTTGGGCATTGTTGGCTGCGCATAACTCGTGTGGGGTGGAAGTGGGTCAGACATCCGCGAGCCTCATCGCCGCGTTCCTCCCTGCCCCACCTCAACACGGACTCAATAAGACACAAACACAAAAAAGCTCCGTCCCCCGAGACGAATCTCGGGGAACGGAGCTTTATCAAAAGGAGTTCGGCGGCGTCCTACTCTCCCACAGGGTCCCCCCTGCAGTACCATCGGCGCT